>JAUREX010000209.1 GCA_030834485.1 Gemmobacter sp. | reverse complement strand
GGGGCCTCCTTGCGCAGGCGGACCTTCGGCTCTGCGTGCCAAGCCCGGCCAAGGCGCGGCGGCTCGCGCCGCTGGCGGGGCTTGCGGGTGCCACGCTCTATCTCAACCGCGCCGAGGCCGAGGCGTTCTGCGCGGCCCCCCTCGCGGATGCGCGCAGGGCGGCGGCGGCGCTGATCCGGGCGGGGGTGGCGCGCGTCCTCGTGACCGACGGCGCGGCGCCCGCGGCCTTCGCGACGGCGGGCGGCCCGATCCTGACCGCGACGCCCGCGGCCGTGCCCGTGCGCCGCGTGACCGGGGCGGGTGACGCCCTCGTCGCGGCCCATGTCGCGGCCGAGCGGGCGGGGGCGGATCCGCCCGCGGCCCTTGCCGCCGCCCTTGCCGCCGCCGCCCGCCACATCGCCGGAGAGACCGCGCCATGACGCTGCCCCTTGCGCTTGCCCCCGAGATCGCTGCCGCCTGCGCCGAGGGGCGGCCCGTCGTCGCGCTCGAATCGACGATCATTAGCCACGGCCTGCCCTGGCCCGACAACGCCGCAACCGCGCGCGCGCTCGAGGACGACATCCGCGCCGAGGGGGCGCTGCCCGCCACGATCGCGGTCCTCGACGGGGCGGTGCGGGTGGGTCTCGACGACCGGGCGCTCGAACGGCTCGCGCGGGGCGAGGGGGTGCGCAAGCTCTCGCGCGCGGACCTCGCCGATTGCCTGATCCGGCGCGAGGCGGGGGCGACCACGGTCGCGGCGACGATGATCTGCGCGCGCCTTGCCGGGATCGAGGTCTTTGCGACAGGCGGCATCGGGGGTGTTCATCGCGGCGCCGAGCAGAGCTTCGATGTCTCGGCCGATCTGCACGAGCTGGCGCGCACCGCCGTGACGGTGGTGGCGGCGGGGCCCAAGGCCATCCTCGACATCCCCAAGACGCTCGAGGTCCTCGAGACGCTGGGCGTGCCGGTCATCGCCTATGGGCAGGACGATCTGCCCGCCTTCTGGTCGCGCAGCTCGGGGTTGCGCGCGCCGCTGCGCGCCGACACCCCGGCCGAGGTTGCGGCCGCGCATCTGATGCGCGCGCGTCTCGGGCTTGGCGGGGGGCAGCTTGTCGCGAACCCGATCCCGGCCGAGGCCGAGATCCCGGCGGCCGACCTCGCGCCCGTGATCGCCGCCGCGCTGGCCGAAGCCGCCGCCCGCGGGATCGCGGCCAAGGCGGTGACGCCATTCCTGCTGGCCGAGGTGCTGACGCGCACCGAGGGGCGCAGCCTGCGCGCCAATGTGGCGCTGGTGCGCGCCAACGCCCGCCTGGGCGCGCGCATCGCCCGCGCGATCGCGGCCGCGCGCGCCGGATAGGCGCGACCCTTCAGCCCGCCCGCACCGCCGCGAGGTGCCCCGCGAAGGCGGGATCGGCCATCAGCGCGCGGCAGCGGGCAAAGCGCGTCTCGGCATAGGCGCGGAAATCGTCGGCGGGGTTGGCGTTCGCCAGCTGGATGAGGCCCCAGAGCGTCCAGAGCAGGTCGCACATCGCCTTGTAGATGACCATCCGCCCCCGGTCCGCCGCCCCGACCGGGCCGGCGAAATAGGCCGCGAGCATCTCCTCGTCCTGCGCGGGGCTGAACCCTCCCTCGACCGAGAGATCGCCCAGATCCCACATCGGATCATTCATGCCCGAATATTCCCAGTCCACGATCCACATCCGCGCCCCGGTATCGAGGAAGTTCTCGCACAAGGGGTCGCAGTGGCAGGGCGCGAGCGGGAGCGGATGGGCGCCAAGTGCGGCGCGCACGGCACCGGCCTCGGCGACGACGGCGTGATAGCCCTCGGGCAGCGCCACATCCTTGCCCGCAAGCACGCGCAGATAGTCGTCGATCATCCCGAAAAGCTCGAAGCGGAAGGGAAAGACCTGCCCCGAGCGGTGGAGTTGCGCGAAAGCCCGCCCCGCGCGCGCCGGCGCGCCGGGCCGCGTGCGAAAGCCCTCGGGCGTCATGGTGTGGGCGTCGGGCACAAGGCGCGTGACCATCACCCCGGTCGCGGGGTCAGCGAGGAGCACCTCGGGCGCGACCCCAGCCGCCGCCGCCGCGCGCGCCGCCGCGGCCTCGTTTCCGCGGTCGATGTATTCCTCGGTCCCGGCACCCGGCAGGCGCACGCAGAGATCGCCCACCCGATAGACGCGGTTCGTCAGCCCCCCAAGCCGCACGGCCCCCTCGGGCAGGGGTGCGCCAGGAAGGGCGGCAAGGACGGCGCGCAGGGCTTCGGTATCGCTCATGCCTTCAGCCTTTCTCCCTTCGGGTCGTAAAGACAGCGGGGGCCGCGCGTCGCGGCGTGGGCGCGCCCGAACGCCTCGACCGTGAAGGACGCGACCCCGTCAAGCTCGACCGGCAGATAGGCATAGCCGATCGTGCGGCCCGTGTGATGGGCGTGCCCCGCGCTTGTCAGCGAGGCGACCGCGCGCCCCTCGTGCAGCACCGTCTCGCCGCCCAGAAACGGCGCGAAGCCCGCGACCGACAGCGTCGCGAGCCGCCGCCGCGGCCCCGTCGGCGTCGTGGGCGCCGGCGGGGCGCCCATACCGAGGAGCGCCTTTTG
>JAUREX010000208.1 GCA_030834485.1 Gemmobacter sp. | reverse complement strand
TGTGTTCATTCTGTATCCCCATGGCCGCGTGTCGGATGTGCAACGCCGCCAAATGACCACCCCAAGCGAGGCCAACGTTCATGCGTTGGCCATCGATGGGCATTTCGACGATGCCCAAGCGCGGGTAAAAGATATGTTCAACGATTTTGCCTTTCGCGATGGCGTGCGATTGGCGGGGGTGAACTCGATCAACTGGGCGCGGATCCTCGCGCAGATCGTTTATTACTTCGCCGCCGCGACCGCGCTTGGCGCGCCGCACCGGGCGGTCGATTTCACCGTGCCCACGGGGAATTTCGGCGATGTCTTCGCGGGCGAGATGGCGCGGCGCATGGGGCTGCCGGTCGGGCGGCTGATCGTGGCGACGAACCACAACGACATCCTGCACCGCACGCTTCAGACCGGCGTCGCAACGCCCGAGCCCGTCCGCCCCTCGATCAGCCCTTCGATGGATATCCAGGTGTCCTCGAATTTCGAGCGCGCGCTCTTTCTTGCCCATGAGGGCGACGCGGCCGCGGTTGCCGACCTCATGGCCGCGCAGAAGGCGGGCCGGCCCTTTGCCATCGCGCCCGCGCCGCTTGCCCGGCTGCGCGCGGCCTTCGCCTCGGGCCGTGTGTCCGAGGAGGAGACGCGCGCCACCATCGCGCGCACCCACGCCCAGACGGGCGAGCTGCTCTGCCCCCATTCGGCCGTGGGCGTCGCGGTGGCCGAGCGCCATGTCGGCGCGGCCCCGATGGTCACGCTCGCGACCGCGCATCCGGCCAAGTTCCCCGATGCGGTCGAAGCCGCGACCGGCATCCGCCCGCCCCTGCCCGAGCGGATGGCGGGCCTCCACAGCCGGCCCGAGCGCGTCACGCGCATCGCCAATGACCTAGGGCGGCTGCGCGCCCTCATCCTCGAACGCATCGGACAGGCGGCATGATCACCCTCACCACGCTATCGAACGGGTTCCGCATCGTCACCGACCCGATGCCGGGGCTGCAATCGGCGACGGTGGGCGTGTGGGTCGGCGCCGGTGCCCGGCACGAGACGGCGGGCCAGACCGGGATCGCGCATTTCCTCGAACACATGGCCTTCAAGGGCACGGCGCGCCGGAGCGCCCGCCAGATCGCCGAGGCGATCGAGGATGTGGGCGGCTACATCAACGCCTATACCTCGCGCGAGACGACGGCCTATTACGCCCGCGTGCTTGCAGCCGATGTCCCCCTCGCGCTCGATGTCATCGCGGACATCGTGCTCAACCCCGCCTTCGACCCCGCCGAGATCGAGACCGAGCGCCATGTGATCCTGCAAGAGATCGGGCAGGCCCTCGATACGCCTGATGACATCGTCTTCGACTGGCTGCAGGAAACCGCCTTTCCCGACCAGCCGATGGGGCGGCCGATCCTCGGGCCGGCCGAGAATGTCGCGCGCTTCGCCGCGCCCGATTTCCGCGGCTTCGTGCAAGGCCACTATACCCCCGCGCGGATGATCCTTGCGGCGGCGGGCGCGGTCGATCACGGCCGGCTTGTCGATGCGGCCGAGGCGCTCTTTGGCGGGCTTGGCGCGCGCGCCGCACCTGCGCAACTGCCCGCCCGCTTTGCAGGCGGCGAGCGGCGCGAGTTGCGCGACCTCGAGCAGGTGCACATGGCGCTCGCCTTTCCCGCGCCGGCGTGGTCGGACCCCGACCTCTATGCCGCGCAGATCTATGCAACCCTGATGGGCGGGGGGATGTCCTCGCGCCTCTTCCAGACGCTGCGCGAAGAGGCGGGGCTCTGCTACAGCGTCTTCGCGCAGGCCTCGGCGCATGAGGATACGGGGATCCTGACGCTTTATGCCGGGACGGGGGCCGAGGATGTGGCAGAGCTGGCCGAGCGCACCATCGCCGAGCTGCGCCGCGCGCCGGGCGACATCACCCGCGCCGAGGTCGACCGGGCGCGGGCGCAGATGCGCGCGGGCCTCCTGATGGGGCAGGAAAGCCCTTCGGCGCGGGCCGAGCGGCTGGCGCGCCACCTCGCGATCTGGGACCGCGTGCCCCCGATCGAGGAAATCGTCGCGCGCATCGACGCGGTCGGGCTGACCGAGGCGCGCGGCTTTGCCGAGGCGCTGGCGGCCGGCGGTCAGATGGCGATGGCGCTCTATGGACCGGCCGAGGGGGCGCCCGATGCCGCGACCCTTGCCGCGAGGCTCGCTGCCTGATGTTCCTGCGTCGCCGCAAGGTCTCGCTCCAGACCGCCCGGCTGATCCTGCGCCTGCCCGAGCCCGCCGATTTCCGCCACTGGGCCGATCTGCGCAGCCAGAGCGCCGATTTCCTCCGCCCGTGGGAACCCGTCTGGTCCGAGGATCACCTCACGCGGCGGGCCTTCGGCGCGCGGGTGCGCTGGGCGGCGCAATCGGCCGAACAGGGCAGCGCGCTGCCGTTCCTGCTGATCCGGGCGGCGGACGGCGTGCTGCTCGGCGCGGTCACGCTCGACCACATCCGGCGCGGGCCGTCGCAGACCGCGACGCTCGGCTACTGGATCGGGGCGGCGCATGCGCGGCAGGGCTTCATGCGCGAGGCGGTGGCGGCGGTGGTCGAACATGCGTTCTGGACGCTCGACCTC
>JAUREX010000207.1 GCA_030834485.1 Gemmobacter sp. | reverse complement strand
GACTTCGACCACGAGGTGAAATCGCTCTGCCCCTTCTGCGGCGTCGGCTGCCAGGTCTCGATCAAGGTCAAGGACGGGCGCGTCGCCCGCGTCGACGGCATCAATGGCCCCGCGAACGAAGGCCGGCTCTGCGTCAAGGGCCGCTTCGGCTACGACTACATCCACCACCCCCACCGCCTGACCAAACCCCTCATCCGGCGCGAGGACGCCCCCGCCAAGGGCATGGATGTCGACCCCGCCAACCCCTGGACCCATTTCCGCGAGGCCGAATGGGACGAGGCGCTCGATGCCGCGGCGCGCGGCCTCCTGGACCTGCGCGCCTATTGGGGCGGCCGCTCGGTCGCGGGCTTCGGCAGCGCCAAATGCACCAACGAAGAGGCCTATCTCTTTCAGAAGCTGATCCGCCAGGCGTTCCGCCACAACAACGTCGATCACTGCACGCGGCTCTGCCACGCCTCATCGGTCGCGGCACTCATGGAAAACGTCGGCAGTGCCGCCGTCACCGCCACCTTCAACGAGATCGAGAATGCCGACGTCGCGATCGTTATCGGCTCGAACCCCACCGAGAACCACCCCGTCGCCGCCACCTTCTTCAAGCAGTTCGCCAAACGCGGCGGCACGCTCATCGTCATGGATCCGCGCGGCATGGGCCTCAAGCGCCACGCCAGCCACATGCTCCAGTTCCGCCCCGGCACCGATGTCGCACTCCTCAACGCGATCATGAACGTGATCGTCGAGGAAAAGCTCTACGACCGGCAATACATCGAAGGCTTCACCGAGGGCTTTTTCGAGTTCCGCGACCATATCCGCGCCTTTCCGCCCGAACGCATGGCCGCGATCTGCGGCATCGACGCCGAGACGATCCGCGCCGTCGCCCGCAGCTTCGCCCGCGCCCGCGCCGGCATGATCTTCTGGGGCATGGGCGTCAGCCAGCACATCCACGGCACCGACAACGCGCGCTGCCTCATCTCGCTCGCGCTCCTTTGCGGCCATGTCGGGCGCCCGGGCACGGGGCTCCACCCGCTGCGCGGCCAGAACAACGTGCAGGGCGCCTCGGACGCGGGCCTCATCCCGATGTTCCTGCCCGACTACCACGCCGTCACCGACCCCGAGACGCGCGACCTCTTCCGCCATATCTGGCGCGGCACCGAGATCGAGGCGCAAAAGGGCCTCACCGTCGTCGAGATCATGGACGCGATCTATCGCGGCGAGATCCGCGGCATGTACATCCTCGGCGAGAACCCCGCCATGTCCGACCCCGATGTCGCGCACGCCCGCCGCGCGCTCGCCAAGCTCGAACATCTCGTCGTGCAGGACATCTTCCTCACCGAGACGGCGATGTATGCCGATGTGATCCTGCCCGCCTCGGCCTTCTACGAAAAGACCGGCACCGTCACCAACACCAACCGCCAGGTGCAGATGGGCCGCAAGGCCGTCGAGCCCCCGGGCGAGGCGCGCGCCGACTGGCGCATCACCGTGGCGCTCGCCAACCGCCTCGGCCTCGACTGGGACTACGACAGCCCGCGCGAGATCTTCGCCGAGATGAAGATGAGCATGCGCTCGCTCCACCACATCACCTGGGCAAGACTTGAGGACGAGGGCGCCGTCACCTACCCGAGCCTCAGCCAGACCGACCCCGGCCAGACGGTCGTCTTCGGCGACGGCTTCCCCCGCCGCGCCGGTCGCGCCAAGTTCACCCCCGCCCGCGTCACCCCCCCGGCCGAGGTGCCCGATCGCGACTATCCGCTCATCCTCATCACCGGCCGGATGCTCGAACACTGGCACACGGGCTCGATGACGCGCCGCGCCGGGGCGCTCGACGCGCTCGAACCCGAAGCCTTCGTGGCGCTCCACCCCGCCACCCTGCGCCGCATGGGCCTCGCGCCCGGCGACATGGTGCGCGTCACGACCCGCCGCGGCACGCTCGAGGCGCGCGCCCGCGCCGATCGCGCCGTCGCCGAGGATTGCCTCTTCATGCCCTTCGCCTTCGTCGAGGCGGCGGCAAATGTGCTGACGAACCCCCAGCTCGACCCCTTCGGCAAGATCCCCGAGTTCAAATACGCCGCCGCCCGGCTCGAGCCGCTCGGGGATCCGCTCGCCGCCGAGTGACCCACCCGGGCCGGCCCGCCCGGCCGCGGCGTCGCAGTCGGGTATTTTTGCCAAGATGAGAATGCGGGCGCCCCCCTTCTCATCTTGGTTCAAATACCCAAACCGCGCCGGTCGATGCGCGCGCGGGTCTCGTTCGGGGGCTCAGCCGCCGTTCGCGCGCAGATATTCGATCAGGGCGCGGCGGTCCTCGGGCGCGGGGAGGCGCTGTTCGGGCATGCGGCTTCCCGGCGTGTAGGCTTCGGGGCCGAATTCGAAGAGTGCGGCGACGGTTTCCTCGGTCCAGACGATGTCGAGCGCCCTCAGTGCCTCGGAATAGGCGTATCCCGGCGCGGTGGCGATGGGGCGGCCGAAGAGGCCGTAAAGCGTCGGGCCGGCGCGGTTGCCGTCATCGGGCTCGAGGCTGTGGCAGATGGCGCAGGCGCGCCAGACGCGGGCGCCGGGGTCCGGGTCGGGCGCGGACGCCGCTGTGGCGTCCGTGGGGGTGCCGCCACCAAGGGGGGCGCCGTCGGGTGTCCAGCGGCGGA
>JAUREX010000206.1 GCA_030834485.1 Gemmobacter sp. | reverse complement strand
CACCATCGACGACGACTGCGACGGGCGCGTCGATCTCGACGCGGTCGACGCCCTGAGCACCTACCGCGACGCCGACGCCGACGGCTTTGGCGACGCCGCCACCCTGCAGCTCGCCTGCGCGCCCGCGACGCTCACGCTTTCGCGGATCGTCAGCGCGCCGACCTCGCCATAGAGCCTGAGGACGACGGTGCTGCCGGCCGGGAGTTCGATCACCCCCGCCGCGGTGGTGTTGAGATAGAGCGCCGGCCGCCCGGTATAGTCGGGCGGTTGGGCCCACCCCTCCCACGCGGGGCCGCCTGCGATGCCGGCGGTGGGCGTGGCGGGGCCAGGGAGCGCGTCGGCGATCTCGCGCGAGGAGCCGAAGACGAGGCCGAGCGCCAGGAGCGTCAGCGCCGCGAGGCGCAGCGCATAGGGATCGGCCGGCGCGAGGTGCAGATCGGGGGGCGCGACGCGCGCGCGCCCCGCCGCCTCGGCCATCCGCGCCAGATGCGCCCGCCAGAGCGCGCCGCCCACCCCGTCCGCGGCCCCGATCGCCTGCCGGTCGGCGAGCGCCGCGAAGGGCCGGCCGGGCAGCGCGGCATCAAGTCGCGCACCCGCCTCGGCCATGCGGGGCAGCCGCAGCCGCCAGAGGCCGCGCACCACCGCCACCCCGAGCGCGAGCGCCGCGAGGCCCGCCGCCAGCCAGAGCGCCCCTTGCGAGAGCCCCCGCGCCGCCCCGAGCATCACCGCGCCGCCAAGTGCGGCGCCGAGCGCGAAGGCCGGCCACAGCGCGCGCCCCGCACGCTCGGCCGCAAGCGCGACCCAGGCCGCGCGCAGCCGCCAGCGCAGGTGCCAGAGCACCGCCTCGGGTCTGATGCCTGCGGGGTTCAGCCCGCCTCGCCGCTCATCCATGGGGGGAGAGTATCGCGCGCGAGCATTTCGTCAAATGACGGACGCGCGCGGACCACGGCAAAATCGCCGCCGCTGACCAGAACCTCGGGCACGAGGGGGCGGGAGTTGTATTCCGACGCCATCACCGCCCCATAGGCCCCGGCCGAGCGGAAGGCCACCAGCGCCCCCGCGCCAAGGGGCGGCAGCGGGCGCTGGCGGGCGAAGGTGTCGCCCGATTCGCACACGGGCCCCACCACATCGACGGGCGCGCGCGCCGTCCCGGGCGCGGGCTCGATCACCGGCACGATGTCGTGATGCGCGCCATACATCGCCGGGCGCACGAGGTCGTTCATCGCGGCATCGACGATCAGGAAATCGCGATCCTCGCCGTGCTTTTCGTAGATGACCGAGGCAACGAGCACGCCCGCATTGCCGCAGATGAGGCGCCCGGGCTCGATCTCGATCTCGCAGTCGAGGTGGCCGAGCACGCGCTTGACCATCGCGCCATAATCGGACGGCAAGGGAGGTGCCTCGTTCGTCTGCGCATAGGGGATGCCGAGCCCGCCGCCGAGGTCGAGCCGCGCGATGCGGTGGCCGTCCGCGCGCAGCACGGCCGCTAGGTCGGCGAGCTTGCGATAGGCGGCCTCGAAGGGCGCAAGCTCGGTCAACTGGCTGCCGATATGCATGTCGATGCCGACGACCTCGATGCCCGGAAGGGTCGCGGCCTCGGCATAGATGGCGCGGGCGCGCGAGATCGGCACGCCGAACTTGTCGGTCTTGCGCCCGGTCGAGATCTTGTCGTGGCTGCCCGCATCGACATCGGGGTTGACGCGCAGCGCGATGGGGGCGCGCAGGCCCATCCCGGCGGCAACGGCCGAAAGCTGGCGCAGCTCGGCCTCGGATTCGACATTGACCTGCCGCACCCCGCCCCCGAGCGCGAGGCGCATCTCGGCCACCGTCTTGCCGACGCCCGAATAGACGATGCGCGATCCGGGCACGCCCGCGGCCTTCGCGCGCAGATATTCCCCGCCCGAGACGACATCCATCCCCGCGCCCAGATCGCCGAGCGTGCGCAGGACCGCGACATTCGAATTGGCCTTGACCGCAAAGCACACGAGATGCGGCAGCGGCGCGAGCGCCTCGGCAAAGAGGCGATAGTGGCGCGCGAGCGTCGCGGTCGAATAGACGTAGACGGGCGTTCCGACCGCGGCCGCGATCTCGGGCAGGGGGACGTCCTCGGCATGGAGGACACCGTCGCGATAGAGGAAATGGTCCATCGCGCCCCCTCAGCGCACCGGGCGGGAGCGCAGGAAGAGATAGAGCGGGAGGCCGCAACTGACTCCGATGCAGAAGGTGGCGGGGATGGCGATCAGCGCCTCCCAGTTGCGGCGCAGCGCCGTCTCGGCCACGATCCAGACCGTCAGCGTGACGGCCGCGATGGTCAGATCCCAGGTGAGGCCCGTGGTCGAGGCGTTGACATACCACGCATCGATGAGCCCCCCGAGCCCCGTGCCCGTCTCGGACATGTGGCGCACAAACCAGTACATCGGATGCACCGCCCCCCAGAGCGCGAGCGCGAGCCAGACGAGGCGCAAGGGTGTCATTCGTCCCTCATCACGATGCCGATCTGGGCCGTTCCCGAGATGCTCACGCCCCCGGATGACCGCTCAGGCGCGATCGGCGGGCCCTCGGCGCCGCAGCCGGCCGCGAGCAGAAGTGCCCCGGCCGCGAGGAGCGTGTGGGAGAGCCGGGCGGGTTGTCCCTTGAATCTCGCGGGCGTCATCGGTTCAAGCGGCGACGAGGGCCACGGCCGAGATCATG
>JAUREX010000205.1 GCA_030834485.1 Gemmobacter sp. | reverse complement strand
GGCGATCCCCTCGCAAAACGCATCGACCGCATCGACGAGCCCCTCGGCATGGGCCGCGCGCAGCGCCGGGATGCAGACCGCCTCGAGGTATTCGCCCGCCCGGCCGCGCGACTCGGGCGGGACCGCATGGGCGCCGAGAAAGCTCGTGCGGATGCGCACGGGCCGCAACCGGCCGAGCGCGCGCGCCGCGCGCAGCATCCGCAGTTCGGTGTCATGGTCGAGCCCATAGCCAGACTTCACCTCGACCGTCGCCACCCCCTCGGCGATCAGCGCATCGAGGCGCGGCAGCGCATGGGCGACAAGCTCGGCCTCGGTGGCCGCGCGCGTCGCGGCGACGGTCGAGAGGATCCCGCCGCCTGCGGCCGCGATCTCGGCATAGCTCGCGCCCGACTGGCGCATCTCGAACTCGCGCGCGCGGTGGCCGGCGTGGACGATATGGGTGTGGCAGTCGATGGGCGCGGGCGTCACGAGGCAGCCGCCCGCATCCTCGGCCGGCCAGCCCGCAAAGGCCGCGGGCAGCGCGGCCTCGGGCCCCGCCCAGCGGATGCGCCCGCCCTCGATCGCGACCGCGCCCTTGGGCACGAGGCCATAGCCCGCGCCCGCCATGGTGGCGAGGGTGGCGTTGACGATCAGCGCGCGCGGCGGTTCGGACATCTTGATTTCCCCTCGGGCGTCTGGAATATGTCTGCACATAATCACGCTGTCAACGGGGCGGGCAAAGGGGCGGGGATGCGGACGATCTGGGCGCGGCAGGCGCTTTTGCCTCAAGGTTGGGCCGAGGGGGTGGCGGTCGCGATCGACGCCGCGGGGCGGATCGCGGCCGTTTCGCGCGCGCCCGCAGCACCCGAGGGCGCGGAGACGCGCGCGATCCTGCTGCCGGCTGTCGCGAACCTTCATTCCCACGCCTTTCAGCGCGCGATGGCCGGCCTGACCGAGCGGCGCGGGCCCGATCCGCGCGACAGCTTCTGGACGTGGCGGCACCTCATGTTCCGCTTTCTCGACCAGCTGACGCCCGACGACATCGAGGCGATCACCGCTTTCGCGCAGCTCGAGATGCTGCGCGCAGGCTTCGCTTCGGTCGCCGAGTTCCACTATCTCCACCACGCCCCCGGCGGCGTGCCCTATGCCGACCCGGCCGAGACGAGCGCACGCATCGCCGCCGCCGCCCAGCGGACGGGGATCGGCCTTGCGCTTTTGCCCGTCCTTTACGAACACGGCGGCTGCGACGGCCGCCCGCTCGGCCCCGGGCAAGTGCGCTTCGGCACCACGCCCGAGGGGTTCGCGCGCCTTGCCGAGGGGGCCGCGCGCGCGCTTGCGCCGCTGCCGCCCGATGCAGGCTTCGGCATCGCGCCCCACAGCCTGCGCGCGGTGAGCCGGCCGGGTCTGGCGGCGGCGGTGGCGCTGCGCCCCGACCGGCCGATCCACATGCACCTCGCCGAACAGCCCGCCGAGGTGGCCGAGGTGCAGGCGGCGTGGGGTGCGCGTCCGGGCGAGTGGCTGCTGGCGAACGCGCCCGTGGGGCCGCGCTGGTGCCTGATCCATGCAACCCACCTTGATGCGGCCGAGATCGCGGGGCTTGCGGGGTCGGGCGCGGTGGCGGGGCTCTGCCCGATCACCGAATCCTCGCTCGGCGACGGGATCTTTGCCGCGACCGGCTGGCGCGCGGCGGGTGGCGCGATCGGGATTGGCAGCGACAGCAACATCCGCCTCGGGCTGGCCGAGGAGTTGCGCACCCTCGAATATTCGCAGCGCCTGCGCGACGGGGCGCGCGCCGTCCTCGCGACGCCCGCGCAGTCGACGGGGCGGGTGCTCTATCAGGCGGCGCTTGCGGGCGGGGCGCAGGCGCTCGGGCGGGCCTCGGGCGCGATCGCGGCGGGGAACTGGGCCGATCTCGTGGCGCTCGACCCCGAGGCGCCCGATCTCTGGGGGCGGGCGGGGGACGGCATCCTCGATGCGTGGATCTTCGCGGGCGACAACGCGATGGTCGCGGATGTCTGGTCGGCCGGGCGGCATGTGATCGCGGGCGGGCGCCACGCGGCCGAGGGGCCGATCTGGGCCGCCTATCGGGCGGTCATGGCGCGGCTGATCGGGGCCTAGGATGGACTGGCGGGGCGTGCGCACCGAAGTGCTGCGCCGGATCGAGGCGCGCGACTATCCGCCGGGCGGGTCGATCCCCAATGAGGCCGACCTCGCGGCGGAATTCGGCTGCGCGCGCGCCACCGTCAACCGCGCGCTGCGCGAGCTTGCCTATGCCGGGCGGATCGAGCGGCGGCGCAAGGCCGGCACGCGGGTGCCGATCGCGCCGGTGCGGCAGGCGATCCTTGCGATCCCGATCATCCGCGCCGACATCGCCGCGCGCGGCCTCGAGCCGGGCTATCGGCTGATCTCGGCCGCGCTCAAACGGCCCGACCCGGCGACGCGCGCCATCCTCGAGGATCAGCCGGGGGCCGAGCCGGCGGCGGCGCGGCTGTGGCATGTGGTGGCGCTCCATACCGGCGACGGCGCGCCCTTCGTGCTCGAGGATCGCTGGATCAACCCCGATGCGGTGCCGGGCCTCGGGCCCGAGAGCTTCGCCGCGATCAGCGCCAACGAATGGCTGGTGGCGCATGCGGGCTTCAGTTCGGGCCGCATCGCCTTTGGCGCCGTCAGCGCGCCCGCCGCGACCGCGCGGCTGCTCGGCTGCGCCCCGGCCGCCC
>JAUREX010000204.1 GCA_030834485.1 Gemmobacter sp. | reverse complement strand
ATGAACCACCACACCAACGCCGTGCGTGAGGTGCAGTTCGATACGTGGCGTCGGACGCCGGGCACCGGGCTCGTGGTGACCTTTGACCTCAACTCGGACAGCAACATCCACCCCGGCCACAAGCGGCCGGTCGCCGAGCGCGCCGAGGCCGAAGCGCGACAGCGCCCGCGTGACAGCGGCGCGCCGGTCGGGCGCGGCCATGCCCCGCAGCGCGAGCGGATAGTCGAGGTTCTCGGCCACCGACCGGCGCAAGAGGACGGGGCGCTGGAGGACCATCGCCTGCGCCTCGGGCCGGGGCGATCCGTCGGCCCAGCGCAGGCGGCCCGAGCTGGGCGCGATCAGGCCGTGGCAGAGCCGCATCAGCAGCGTCTTGCCCGCTCCGTTCGCGCCCATCACCACGAGCCGCCGCCCGGCCTCGATCCGCAGGCTGATGTCCGCGAGCAGCGCCCGGCCCCCAGCCTCGAAGCCGACCCCCTCGAGGGCAAGCGGCAGGATCGGCGCGGGGGCGGTCATCCGAGCCGCCGGCGCGCCCATTGCCCGGTCCCCCATGCAAGTGCGTTGAGCGTGAGCGTGAGGCCGAGCAGGATGATCCCGAGTGCCACCGCAAGGCCGAGGTTGCCCCGGCTTGTCTCGAGCGTGATCGCGGTCGTCATCGTGCGGGTGTGCCCGGCGATGTTGCCGCCGACGATCAGCACCGCGCCGACTTCGGCCGAGGCGCGCCCGAAACCCGCGAGCACCCCGGTGAGCAGGCTCACCCGCCCGTCCCACAGCAGCGTCGGCACCGCCCGCACCCGCCCCGCCCCGAGCGAGCGGAGCTGTTCGGCATATTCGCTCCAGAGATCCTCGACGACCGAGCGCGTCAGCGACACGACGATCGGCAGGATCAGGATCGTCTGCGCAAGGATCATCGCCGTGGGCGTAAAGAGCAGCCCGAGCGGCCCGAGCGGCCCCGAGCGCGACAGCATCAGATAGACGACGAGCCCCGCCACCACCGGCGGCAGGCCCATGAGCGCGTTGAAGACGACGATGACCGCGCCGCGCCCGGGAAAGCGCCCGAGCGCCAGCGCCGCCCCGAGCGGCAGGCCGACCGCGCAGGCGATCAGCACCGCCGTCAGCGTCACGCGCAGGCTGAGCGCGATGATCTGCATGAGCGCCGCGTCGCCGCTTGCGATCAGCCCCAGCGCGGTCAGGAACGGATTGTCCAATCGGAATCTCCGCAAAACACGCTGGAAAAAGAACAGAAACGAGTATAACTTGCAAACGTGTAAGTTTTGCATGGAGATGCAATCAAATGCAGGATTTGCCCGCCCATCCGGCGCCCTCGCCCCTGATGACGACGGCCGAGGTTGCGGATTATCTGCGCGTGCGCGAGCGCACGATCTACGAGATGGTCGCGCGCCAGACGATCCCGTTCAGCCGCGCGACCGGCAAGCTCCTGTTCCCCCGCCGGCTGGTCGACGCATGGCTCGAGTCGCAGACCGAGGTGCCTTCTGCGGGGCTCGCAGTCGCGCCCCCGATCTATGCGGGCTCGAACGATCCGCTCCTTGAATGGGCGCTGCGCCAGTCCGGCAGCGGCCTTGCGGTCCGCGCGAGCGGCTCTGCCCACGGGCTGGAAGACCTCGCGGCGGGGCGGGCGGTTCTTGGGGGGTGCCACCTGCTCGAGCCCGAGAGCGGAACGTGGAACATCGCCGCGGTCCGGGCGCATCTGCCCGGGGGCGGGCATGTCGTGATCCACTGGGCGCGGCGGACGCAGGGCCTGATCTGCGCGCCTGGCAACCCCCTCGGCATCGCGGGGCTGCGCGATGCGGCCACGCGCGGCCTGCGCTTTGCCACGCGCGCGGCGGGGGCGGGATCGCAGCGGCTGCTCGAGGTGCTGCTGGCGCGCGAGGGCCTCACCATCGCGGATCTGACGCTTGCCGAGCGCCCGGCCGAGACGCATGCCGACCTCGCCGCGCTGATCGAGACCGATGAGGCGGATTGCGGCCTAGGCCTGCGCGCGGCGGCGGGGCATCTGGGCTATATCGCGCTGGTCGAGGACGAGAGCTTCGATCTGGTGATGCGCCGGCGCGACTATTTCGAGCCGCCCGTGCAGGCGCTGCTGGCCTTTGCGCGCAGCGACGCCTTCGCGCGGCGCGCGGCCCATCTAGGGGGATACGATCTCGGGGGGCTGGGGCGGGTGCTCTGGAACGGCTGAAGCAGCCGCCCCGGCACCGGACCGCGGGGGGCGTGCGGTCCGGGCCCCGGGGGGCGGCCCTCAGCGGGCCGTGTCGGGGGTCTGGGCGGGCGCGGCGCGGCGCGCGCGCTCATCCATGAAGGCGTCGAACTCGGCCTTGTCCTTCGCTTCGCGCAGGCGCAGCAGGAAGGCGTCGAAGGCCGCCTGTTCGTCCTCGAGACGCTTGAGCATGTCGGCGCGATAGGCGTCGAAGGCGAGGTTTCCCGAAGGGCTCATGCGGTTGCGGCGCAGCGTGCGGCGGGCGTCGTCGATCATCTCGGGCCTCCGGCAGGAAAACTTGCGGGCATAGATCATGTAGCCGAGCAGCACGAGGCCGAGCGGCCAGACGAGGACGAAGGCGAGCACCATGGCGGCGATCCAGGCGCCCCTGCCGCGGGCATCGAGCCAGTCCTCGATCATCCCCGGCCAACTCAGAACGGCAGTCATCGGTATCCTCCAGTGTTAATGTTAGTCACATTCACATAGCTAGGAAGGCGATGCCG
>JAUREX010000203.1 GCA_030834485.1 Gemmobacter sp. | reverse complement strand
ACCTGCGCGACGTGATCGCGATGATCGGCCGGCGCAAGGCGGTGGAGCTGATCGCGATCGGGATCGGCCATGACGTGACGCGCTATTACGCCCATGCCGTCACCATCACCGATGTCGAGCAACTCGCGGGCGCGATGACCGAGCAACTCGCGGGCCTTTTCGACAGCGACCCGCGCGGGCGGGCGCGGGTGATGGGGATGCGGCGCATGGCGCTCGTCTGAGGGCGGGCTGCGGCATCGACGGCCTTTCGCGCGCGCCCTCGCACCGGCATAAAGGGTCCATTGCAGGGAGGGATCGCGATGCGACCTGAGGATTTCATCGGAGCGAATGCAGTGTGGCTGGGGCTGGCGGCGCTGATCCTGCTGGCCGTCTGGCTCGGCATCCGGATCGTGCCGCAAAGCGAAAAGCATGTGGTCGAGCGCTTTGGCCGGCTGCATGCGGTGCTCGGGCCGGGGATCAACCTCATCATCCCCTTTCTCGATCAGGTCGCGCACCGCATCTCGATCCTCGAGCGGCAATTGCCGAACGCCTCGCAGGATGCGATCACCGCCGACAACGTGCTGCTCAAGGTCGAGACCTCGGTCTTTTATCGCATCATCGAGCCCGAAAAGACCGTCTATCGCATCCGCGACGTGGACGGCGCCATCGCCACCACGGTGGCGGGGATCGTGCGCAGCGAGATCGGCAAGCTCGAGCTTGACCAGGTGCAGTCGAACAGGGCGGATCTGATCGCGAAGGTGCGCGAGCAGGTCTCGGCGATGGTCGATGACTGGGGGATCGAGGTGACGCGCGCCGAGGTGCTCGATGTCAACCTCGACGAGGCGACGCGGGCCGCGATGCTCCAGCAACTCAACGCCGAGCGCGCGCGCCGGGCGCTCGTGACCGAGGCCGAGGGCAAGCGCCGCGCGGTCGAGCTTGCCGCGGATGGCGAGCTCTACGCCGCCGAGCAGGAGGCCAAGGCCAAGCGCGTGCTGGCCGAGGCCGAGGCCTTCGCGACCGCCACGATCGCGGTCGCGATCCGCGAGAACGGCCTCGAGGCGGCGCAGTATCAGGTCGCGCTGAAGCAGGTCGAGGCGCTGACGGCCGTCGGCCAGGGGGCGGGCAAGCAGATGATCCTCGTGCCGGCGGCCGCACTCGATGCGTTCGCGAACGCGTTCTCGTTCCTCAAGGCGCGGCCGTGATGCTCTGGGCGCAGTGGTGGGTCTGGGCGGTCGCGGGGCTCGTGCTCGGCATCCTCGAGGTCGCGCTGCCGGGCTTCATCCTCCTGGGCTTCGCGATCGGGGCGATGGCGACGGCAGGGTTGCTCCTGGCGCTCGGGCCCGCGATGGCGCCCGGGTTGCCGGTGCTCCTGCTCGTGTTCGCGCTGGCCTCGGGGGTCGCCTGGATCGTGCTGCGGCGCGTGTTTGCCCTGCGCCGCGCCGAGGTCAAGCGCTGGGAGCGCGACATCAACGACGGCTGAGCGCCCGATCAGGCGTTGACGAGGGCGAGGAAGACCAGCGCGGCGATGATGACGATCGTGGTGCGGATGGTGAAGGTGATGAAGCCTTCGAACGTCCGCTCCTGCGTGCGGATGTCCATGCTGCCGTGCTGATGGGCGTGGTGGTCGTCGGGGGAATGCTGCGCCATGTCCGGCTCCGGTCTCGTCTGACGTTTCGTGCGACCAGAGGGTTAGCCGATCGGCGCGCCCGTGTCATCCGCGATCTGCACGCCGGGGACATCGTGCCACAGCCAGGCGCCATCAGCGCGCCGCGTCCGCGCGACCGCCCCCCGCCCGAGCAGGTGGTTGAGATGCGCGAGCGTCTCGGGCAGCGCGAGGCCGAGGAGCGCATCGTCGATCGGGCGGCGAAAGAGGGGCGCGAAGCACTCGACCGCGACGCGCGGCACCCCGAGATGGGCGCGCAGGCGGCCAAGGGCGCGCGCGTGGCTCTGGGCCATCTGGCCGAGCCGCAGCGCAAGCCCGGTAAAGGGCAGCTTGTGGCCGGGCAGCACGAGGTGGTCGGGCCGGGCATGGGCGGCGAGGCGCGCGCAACTCGCCAGCCACTCGCCCAGCGGATCGGCGGCCGGTTCGTTGGGATAGACGCCGATATGGGGCGTGATCCCGGGCAGGACCTGATCGCCCGCGATCACGATCGGGTCGTCCTCGGACCAGAGCGTTGCATGTTCGGGGGCGTGGCCGTCGCCCATCCGCACCCGCCAGCCGCGCCCGCCGATCTCGAACCGCGCGCCCTCCTGCAGGCGGGTGAAGCCGGGCGGCAGCGGGTGGGTGGTGTCGGCTGCGTTCCAGGGCCGGGCGGCTGCGCGGCGCGCGAGGGTCTCGGCCTCCATCCCCGCCGCGCGCCAGAGCGCGAGCGCCTCGGGCGTCGGCCGCTCCTGCACATCGAGCGCGAGCATCCGCGCCATGAGCCAGCCCGTCCGCGGCATGAGGAGTTCGGCCCCCCCCGCGACGAACCAGCCGGCCAGCCCGACATGATCGACATGGTGGTGTGTCACCAGGACGCGGCGCACCGGGCGGCCCGCGAGCGGTCCGGCCAGCGCGGCCGACCAGCCCTCGCGCGTGGCACGCGTATCGAGGCCGGTGTCGACGATCGTCCAGCCGTCGCCATCCTCGAGCGCGTAGACGTTCACATGATCGAGCGCCATCGGCATCGGCAGGCGCAGCCAGAGGATGCCGGGCGCGACCTCGGTCGCGGACAGCACCGACGTGCGGTTGCCTCCATGGAAGATCGAGGCGAACACGAG
>JAUREX010000202.1 GCA_030834485.1 Gemmobacter sp. | reverse complement strand
CGCGGTGATGGCGGCGCTGATGGCCGACCGGCCGCCGCCCGCGGGCCCCGACGCGCCGATGCTGGGCGAGGCCGCGGCCGAGGCGCTGCGGCGGATGGCGCGGCCGGGGGCGGCGGCGGCCGCGATCCTTGCGCCGCGCGCGCATGCGATGACCGACGCGACCGGCTTCGGCCTTTCCGGGCATCTTGGGGAAATGCTTGCACCCGATGGGCTTGGCGCGCGACTTTCAACCGGGGCGATCCCCCTCTTGCCGCTGGCGGCCGAGATCGTCGCAGCGGGGACCGAGGCGCATCTTGCGGCCGCGAACCGCGCCGGGGCGCCCCCTGTCATCGGCGCGGGGCCGGTTGCGGCGCTGCTCCATGATCCGCAGACGGCGGGGGGCTTCATCGCCGCGCTCCCGCCCGAGGCGGCGGCCGAGGCGCTCAGCGCGCTCCATGCCGCGGGCGAGGTCCATGCGTTGATGGGCGAGAACGGGGCCGGGAAATCGACGCTGATCCGCATCCTTGCGGGCGTCGAGCGGCCCGATGCCGGCACGATCCGCATGGGCGGCATGACGCTCGAGGCCGGCAATCCGGCGGCGATGCGCGCCGCGGGCCTGCGCTTCGTGCATCAGGAGCTTCAGGCCGTGCCGACGCTGTCGGTGGCCGAGAACATGCACCTCGATCACCCCTATCCGCGCCGCCTCGGGCTGGTGGACTGGCGCGCGCTTGGCGCCGCGGCGGCGCGCGCACTGGCGCGGCTCGGCCTCGGGCGGATCGACCCCGGGGCGCTTCTGGGCGATCTGGGGCCGGGCGACCGGATGCTCGTGCGCATCGCCGCGACGCTGGTCGGGGCGCCCGAGCGGGCAGGGGAGCGGGAGGGCGAGGCGCCGGATGCCGCATGGCTCTATGTGATGGATGAGCCGACCGCGGCCCTGACCGCGGCCGAGGCCGAGCGGCTCTTTGCGGTGATCGAGGGGTTGCGCGCCGGGGGGGCGGGGGTGCTCTATGTCTCGCACCGTCTGCCCGAGGTTTTGCGCATCGCGCATCGCGTCAGCGTGCTGCGCGACGGGCTGCGCGTCTCGACCCGGCCCATCGCCGAGACGGGGCAGGCGCGGATCATCGCCGAGATGACGGGGCGCGACATCGCGCCCGGCCCTTTGCCCGCGACGCCGGCGCAGGTGCAGGCGCCCGCGCTCCTCCGGGTGCGCGGCCTTGCGGCGGGGGCGCTCGGCGGGGCGGATTTCGACCTCGGCGCGGGCGAGGTGCTGGGTGTTGCGGGCCTTGCGGGGTCGGGGCGGGGCGCGCTTTTGCAGGCGCTGATGGGGGCGCTGCCTGACCGGCGCGGCACGGTCGAGCTTGCCGGCCGGCCGATCCCGCCCGGCATCGGCGCGGCATGGGCGGCGGGGCTTGCCTATGTCCCGCGCGAGCGGCGCAGCGAGGGGCTGATGCCCGACGCCGCCATCGCCGAGAATGTCGCGCTGCCGCATCTGGCGGCGATGCGCCGGGCGGGCGCCCTCATCGATCACGGGCGGATGCGGGCGCGCGCGCGCGATCTGGGCGCGCGGGTGCGGCTGCGGGCGACCTCGGTCGCGCAGCCCTGCGCCGAGCTTTCGGGCGGCAACCAGCAAAAGGTCCTCTTTGCCCGCGCGCTCGCGGGGGCGCCACGGGTCCTCCTGCTCGATGAGCCGACGCGGGGCGTCGATGTCGGCGCGCGGCAGGACATCTATGGGCTGATCCGCGACCTCGGGCAGGAGGGGGTGGCGGTGGTGCTCGCCTCATCCGATCTGCCCGAACTGATCGGGCTGTCGGATCGCATCGCGATCATGCAGGCCGGCCAGCTGCGCGAGATCGTGCCGGGCGCGGGGATGACCGAGGCGGGGCTGCTCGGGCGGCTCTATCGGACGGGGGCGGAGGCGGACGCATGAGTGCGGCACTGGGCAGGCTTGGCGGGTTGCTCGGCATGGCGGGGATCGTCCTCTTCTTCGCGATCAGCCTGCCAGAGAGCTTCCTCACGGCGCGCAACCTGCTGAACGTGAGCCAGCAGATCAGCATGCTGACGGTCGTTGCCGCGACGATGACGGTCGTGATGGTGATGGGGGATTTCGACCTCTCGGTCGGGGCGATGGCCTCGCTTGCGGGGATCGTGGCGGCCGCGCTCTTCACGCAGGGCGCCTCGATCCCGGTTGCGGTGGCGGCGGCGCTGGCGGTCGGGCTGGCGGGGGGCCTTGCGAACGGGGTGATGGTCAGCATCGTGGGCATCCTGCCCTTTGTCGCGACGCTCGCGACTCTCACGATCTTCAGCGGTCTGGCCTATGTGATCAGCGACGGGCGCACGATCTTCGGCCGCGCGATCCCCGAGGCGTTCGGCGATTTCGCGCGCGGCGGCCCGGTGATCGGGCGGGCGGGCGAGGTTGCGGTCGTGCTCCCGAACCTCAGCATCGTGGCGGGGGTGGTGGTGGCGGTGGTGTGGGTCGTGCTCGAGCAGACGGCCTATGGCCGGCGCCTTGCCGCGATCGGCGGCAACCGCGAGGCCGCGCGCCTGGCGGGCGTGCCGGTCGTGGGGCTGCGGCTGTCGGCCTTCGCCTTTACCGGGGTGGGGGCGGCGATCGCGGGGCTGATGTATGCAAGCCGCGTCGCCTCGGCCAATCCGACGCAGGGCGATGGCCTCATGCTCTCGGCGATCGCGGCGGTGTTTCTGGGCATGACGCTGACGCGCAACGGCCAGCCGCGGGTGCTCGCGACGCTTGCGGGCGTGGTGACGCTCGGGGTCCTCGACAACGGGCTCACGCAGATGCGCGTCGACAGCTATGTCCGCGAGGTGCTGGTGGGCGCGATCATCCTCGCCGCCGTGGGGCTGAGTGCGCTCGGCCGGCGGGGGCTGGGCTTGCGGCGGCGCGCGGGG
>JAUREX010000201.1 GCA_030834485.1 Gemmobacter sp. | reverse complement strand
GATCGCCGCCGCCGCGGGCCTGCGCGCGGTGCCGACCGGCATCGCGCATGGCACGATCACCCTCATCGCAGAGGGCCGCGCGCATGAGGTCACGACGTTGCGCCGCGATGTCGAGACCTTCGGCCGCCACGCCCGCGTCGCCTTCGACGCCTCGCTCGCCGAGGATGCGGGCCGGCGCGACTTCACGATCAACGCGCTTTATGCGCTGCCGTCGGGGGCGGTGCTCGACCCGACGGGGCAGGGGATCGACGACCTCGCCGCCCGCCGGGTGCGCTTTGTCGGCGACCCCGCCCGGCGCATCGCCGAGGACGGGCTGCGCATCCTGCGCTTCTTCCGCTTTAGCGCCCATTACGCCGACCCCGCGGGCGGGATCGACGCCGAGGGCCTCGCGGCCTGCGCCGCAGCCGCGCCCGACGCCCTCGCCCCCGTCTCGGCCGAACGGATCGGGGCCGAGATGCGCCGCCTGCTCGCAGCAGCCGACCCCGCGCCCGCGGTTGCCGCCATGGCCGCGGCCGGCGTGCTCGGGGCGGTGCTGCCGGGCGCGGTCGCGACCCATCTCGCGCCCCTGATCCATGCCGAGGGGGGGCGCCCGCTCGGCTGGATCGCGCGCCTCGCGGCGCTTGGGGGCGCGGACGCCGCCCTGCGGCTGCGCCTCTCGCGGGCCGAGGCGCGCGCGCTCGCGACCCTTGCCGAGGCCGCGCGCGGGGGCATGGGCGCGGCCGAGCTTGGCTATCGCCTCGGCGCGGCCGAGGGGCGCGCGGCGATCCTGCTGCGCGCGGCACTCATGCTCGCCCCGCCCGACCCTGCGGCCGAGGACGCGCTCGCGCGCGGGGCGGCGGCGCGGCTGCCGATCGCGGCCGCCGACCTCATCCCCGCTTATGAGGGGCCCGCGCTTGGCGCCCGCCTCGCCGCGCTCGAGGCGCGCTGGATCGCCTCGGGCTTCACACTCTCGCGCGAAGCCCTGCTCGAAAGCCCGCCCGATGACACCTGAAACCCTCGCCGCCCTCGCCGCGATCGCCTTTGCCTCCTGCTGGACGCCGGGGCCCAACAACGCGATGCTCGCAAGCTCGGGCGCGACCTTCGGCCTTGCCCGCACGATCCCGCATCTTCTGGGCGTGGCGCTCGGCTTTCCGGTCATGGCGGTGATCGTCGGCCTCTTTCTGGGCGAGGCGTTCCAGCGCAGCGCCCTTCTGCAAGAGGGGCTGCGCTGGGGGGGTGCGGCGCTTCTGCTGTGGGTCGCGTGGAAGATCGCGACGGCGGGCGGCATGGGCCGGGCCGGGGCAGCCGCACGCCCCCTGCGCCTGCACGAGGCCGCGGCCTTTCAGTGGATCAACGCCAAGGCCTGGGTCATGGCCGTGGGCACCGCCGCGCAGTTCATCCGGGCCGAGGCGCCCTATGCCTCGGCGCTCTGGATCGGCGGGGTATTCGTCGCGACCGGCATCACCTCGGCGCTCGGCTGGGCGGCAGGGGGCGCGGCGCTCGGCCGGTTTCTCGGCACGCCCGCCCGGATCAGGGCCTTCAACCGGGTGATGGCGGCGATGATCGCGCTCGGCGTCGTCGGCATGATCCTCGGCTGAAGCGGGGCGAGGCGGGGGAGGGCGGTTTCCCTCGCCCCCCTTCCGCGCTATATCGCCCGGGCAAGGAGACCCCGGCCAATGTTCCGATTCTTCGAAAACCTGGTCGATCCCTACACCCCCTGGCCCGCGACCGACGCGCCGCCCCGCCGGCTCTGGCCCTTCATCCGCGACTGGTCGCGCCCCTTCGCCCGCGTCTTCGCCGCCGCGACCGCATCCTCGGTCGTCGTCGCCGCGGTCGAGATCGCGCTCATCTGGTACATGGGCCGGCTGGTCGATCTGCTGGGCAGCGCCACCCCGGCCGAGGTCTGGGCCGCGCATGGGGCCGAATTCATCGCCGCGGGCGTCTTTGTCCTCCTGCTGCGCCCGGCGCTGCAGGCGCTCAACACCCTTCTGCTCAACAACACCGTGCTCCCGAACTACGGCACGCTCTTTCGCTGGCGGGGGCATGCGCAGGTGCTGCGCCAGTCGGTCGGCTGGTTCGAGAACGACTTCGCCGGCCGCATCGCCAACCGCGTCATGCAGACGCCCCCCGCGGCGGGCGATGCGGTGTTTCAGGTCTTCGACGCGATCACCTTCTCGATCGCCTACATCCTCGGCGCGGCGGTGCTGCTCGCCGATGCCGACCCGCGGCTGGCGCTGCCACTCCTCGTCTGGCTCGGGCTCTACGGCCTTCTGGTGCGCTGGACCGTCACCCGCGTCGGCCCCGCCTCGCAGGCAAGTGCCGACGCCCGCAGCGCCGTGACGGGGCGCGTCGTCGACAGCTATTCGAACATCCACTCGGTCAAGCTCTTCGCCCATCACGACCGCGAACTGGCCTATGCCCGCGAGGCGATCGAGGCCACCCGCCGCACCTTCGCCCATGAGATGCGGCTCTACACGATGATGGACATCGCGCTTGTCGCGCTCAACGGCTTTCTCATCGTCGCGGTCACGGGCTGGGCGCTCTGGCTCTGGATGGCCGGAGAGGCGAGCGTCGGCGCCGTCGCCGCCGCCACCGCGCTCACGCTGCGGCTGAATGCAATGACGGGCTGGATCATGTGGGCGCTCACGGGCTTTTTCCGCGCGCTCGGCGTCGTCGCCGAGGGGCTCGAGACCATCGCCCAGCCGATCACGCTCGCCGATGCGCCGGGCGCGCGCCCGCTCGTCTGGAAGGGCGGCATGATCGAGCTTTCGGGGCTACGCCACAGCTATGGCCGCGGCGGCGGCGGCGGGCTCCACGGCATCGACCTCACCATCCGCCCGGGCGAGAAGATCGGCATCGTCGGCCGCTCGGGGGCGGGCAAATCGACCCTCGTCAAGCTGCTCCTGCGCTTTTACGAGGCGGAGG
>JAUREX010000200.1 GCA_030834485.1 Gemmobacter sp. | reverse complement strand
GTGCTGCATGACCCGGTCTGGTACGATCACCTACCCTACATCCCCTTCCCCGCACACTGGCCGGTCTTCTGCCCAAAAGACCAGATGGGCGACTGGCTCGAGGCCTATGCCAAGATCTTCGAGCTCAACATCTGGACCTCCACGACCTGCGAGCGGGCGCATCACGACGCCGCAAGCGCCACCTGGACGGTCGAGGTCGTGCGCGACGGCCGGCGGCATGTGCTGAGGCCCCGCCAGCTTGTCTTCGCGACCGGCGCCTATGGCCCGCCGCGCGTGATCGACTGGCCGGGGGCCGGCGATTTCGCCGGCACCCTCATCCATTCGAGCGCCTATCAGCAAGGCGCGCCCTTTGCCGGCAAGCGCTGCGTGGTCGTGGGCGCGGCAAGCTCGGCCCATGATGTCGCGGTCGATCTGTGGGAGGCGGGCGCCGAGGTGACGATGCTCCAGCGCACGCCGACGACGGTCGTGCGCTCGGAAACGCTGATGGAGCTTGGCTTCGCGATCTATTCCGAAGAGGCCCTGGCGCGCGGCATCACGGTCGAGAAGGCCGACATGATATCGGCCGCGACGCCGTTCCGGATGTTCGCGGGCCAGCAGATCGCGCTTTATCGCGACATCCGCGCGCGCGATGCGGAGTTCTACGCGCGCCTCGCGGCCTCGGGCTTCGCGCTCGACTTCGGCGAGGATGAGAGCGGCCTGATGATGAAGGCGCTGCGCACGGCCTCGGGCTATTACATCGATGTCGGCGCGTCGGAACTGATTGCCTCGGGGCAGATCGGCATCGTGTCGGGGTCGGGGGTGGCGGCGGTCGAGCCGGGCGGGCTGCGCCTCGAGGACGGCCGCTTTGTCGCGGCCGAGGTGATCGTGGCCTGCACCGGCTATCAGTCGATGAACGAGACGGTCGCGGGCATCGTCTCGCGCGGGGCCGCCGATGCGGTCGGGCCGTGCTGGGGCCTAGGGTCGGGCGTGCGCGGCGACCCCGGCCCCTGGCAGGGAGAGTTGCGCAACATGTGGAAGCCCACGGCCGTCGAGGCCCTGTGGTTCCACGGCGGCAACCTCGCGCTCTCGCGCTTTTACTCGCGCTTCGTCGCCCTTCAGCTCAAGGCGCGGATGGAGGGGATCCCGACGCCCGTCTACGGCCGCCCCGCGCCGCTTTCAGGGGCTTGAAGGCGATGGCCTCGATCTCGACCGCGATGTCGATCATCAGCCGCGATTCGGCCGTCGACCGCGCCGGCGGGTCGGTCGGAAAGGCCTCGGCATATGCCGCGTTGAAGGCCGCGAAATCGTCGCGGTCGCGCAGCCACACGGTCGTCTTGACCACATCCTCGAGCCCGCATCCGGCCAGGGCGAGGGCGGCGCGGATGTTGTCGATCACCGCCCGCGTCTCGGGGCCGATCCCGCCCGGCACCACCTTGCCGTCCGGCCCGACCGGCACCTGGCCCGAGACGAAGACGAAATCGCCCGCCCGCACCGCGGGCGAGAGCGGCACCTTCGCGGTGCCGAATGTTTGCCTGATCATGGCCGCAAATCCCCTCTGCTGATGGGGGGATTGAACCGGCGGCGGCGCCTCGGCGCAAGGGGGACGGGATGGAAGGCTTCGAGGGCGCGCGCGTCGTCATCACCGGGGCAGGCGGTGGCCTCGGCCGCGTGCTGGTGGCCCGTTTCGCGGCCGCGGGCGCAAGGGTCGTGGCCTGCGACATCGAGGGCGCCGAGCTGGCGCAGGAGGGCATCGCCGAGCGCCACCGCTTCGATCTGCGCGACCTTGGCGCGACGCGCGCCGCCCTTGGCGCGATCCTTGCGGGCGGTGCGCCCGCCGTCGTCGTCGCGAACGCCGGCTGGACGCGGGCCGAGACGCTCGTCATGCTCGACCCCGCGCGGCTGCGCGCCGAGATGGACCTCAACTTTACCGCCGCGGCCGAGATCACGCTTGGCTGCGCGCGCGCCATGCGCGGCGCAAGCGGCAACCGCGCGATCGTCGCGATTTCCTCGGTCAATGCACTCAGCCACCACGGCAACCCGGCCTATTCGGCGGCGAAGGCCGCACTCATGGCCTGGGTGCGGGCGCTCGCGGTCGAGGAGGGCCCGCACGGCATCCGCGCCAATTCAGTCGTGCCCGCCTCGATCCGCACCGGCGCCTGGGAGGAACGCCTCGCCCGCGACCCCGCGATCCTCGAGCGTCTGCGCGCGATCTATCCGCTCGGCCGGATCGTGACCCCGGACGAGGTCGCAAGCGCCGTCCTCTTCCTCGCCTCGCCGCTTGCCAGCGGGATCACCGGCACGTCGCTCCTGGTCGATGCGGGGCTTGTCGCGGGCAACCTGCCCTTTCTGGATGCAATCCGATGAAGATCACCGATCTCGATACCCCCGCCGTCGTCGTCGACCTCGCGATCCTCGAGGCCAATCTCGCCCGCGCGCAGGCACATGCCGATGCGCTGGGGCTCAGGCTGCGCCCGCATGTCAAGACGCACAAGCTGCCGCGCGTGGCGCAGATGCAGATGGCGCTCGGCGCCGTCGGGATCACCTGCCAGAAGATCGGCGAGGCCGAGGCGATGGCGGATGCGCGCACGCGCATCGCGGCGGGCGAGCGGGTCGCGATCCTCTTCGGGCCCGAGCGGGCGGGCCTCGAGACCGCCGATGTCGCGCAGGCCCAGAGCATCATCACCGTGCCGGCGAACCCGGATTTCCCCTCGCTCAACCTCGCGCAATGCGCGCTGCTGTGCGCCTATGACTGGGCACGCGCCGAGGCCCCGCCCCCCGTCGCGCGGCTGGCCGAGCCCGCGACGCGCGCCGAGGTCGAACACCTCGCGCGCCGCCCACGTCATCTGCCAGCCGGCGAACAGCCGGCTGAGATAGCGGCGCATGGCGTCACGGCCGGTGATGTCGCCGCGCGTGTTCGGGTCGTGGTATCGGACGTCGTCGGTATAGCAGTCCAG
>JAUREX010000001.1 GCA_030834485.1 Gemmobacter sp. | reverse complement strand
CTGCGCAAGGAGGCCCCCCGCCGCGATCTCGGCCAGAAGCGGCGCCGAGAGGTTCCCGTCGATGACGGCAAGGCCGCGCCAGGGCGCCGAAGGCGACGCGAGCCGCCCATCCTCGAGCGCGGCGAGGAGCGTCGCGCGCCCCGCCGTCTCGAGCGCGCCGGTATCGGCGACGGCCCCGATCAGCCGCCCGCCCGCTTCGATCGCGACATAGCGCCCGGTCGCGACGCCGGGCAGGGGGTCGATGCCATGGGTCGCGACGCCCTGCCGCGCGACCGCGCGCAAGAGCGCCCGCCCCGCCGCATCCGCGCCGACCTGCTCGAGGATCGCGGTCGCGATCCCCGCCCGTTGCAGCGCCAGCGCGAGGTTCAGCGCAACACCTCCCGGCCGGCAGACGACCCGGCCCGGCACATCGTCACCCGGCGCGAAAGGCCCTTCGGCCGTCGCGGTCGCGATCACATCCCACAGAAGCGCCCCGATCGCGATCGCCTCGGGTCCGGGCCGCGCCGCCGCACCCGCAGGGGCCATGCGCGATCAGCCCGCGGCGCGCTGGAACCAGGACGGCACGCCTGCGCGTGCGATCGCGCCCGCGAAACGCTCGCCGGGCAGCCAGCCCTCGACCTCGCGGCGCAGCGCGATCAGCGCCTCGATGTCGATGCCGGTCGCGAAACCCTCGGCCTCGAGCAGAAAGGCGGTGTCCTCGGTGTCGATGTTGCCGCTCGCGCCCGGGGCGAAGGGGCAGCCGCCGAGGCCCGCGAGGGCGGCATCGAAGATCCGCACGCCCGCATCGAGTGCCGCCACCACATTGGCAAGGCCAAGCCCGCGCGTGTCGTGGAAATGGCAGATCACCGGCCGGCCGCCCGCGATCGCGACCATGCGCCGCGCGATCCGGCGGACCTGGGCGGGGGTCGCGACACCCACCGTATCGGCCACGACCAGCTCATCCGCGCCCGCCGCGATGTAGGCCTCGGCCAGCGCATAGGCATCGCCCTCGGGCACCGCACCCGCGATCGAGCAGCCGAAGGTCGTCGCCACGCAGCCCCCGATCCGCACCCGACCCGGCGCCACCGCATCGCGATGCGCCACGATCCGCGCGAAATCCGCGAGCGATTGCTCGCGCGTGCGCCGCACATTGGCAAGGTTGTGCGCCTCGCTCGCCGAGGTGACGAAATTCACCGTATGGACCCCGGCCGCGAGGGCGTTCTCGGCCCCGCGCAGGTTCGGGACCAGCGCCGCGACATCGAAGCCCCCCATCGCCACCGCCCCGCGCGCGACCTCGGCCGCATCGGCGAATTGCGGCACCACCGAGGGCGGCACGAATGAGGTGACCTCGATCCGCCGCACCCCGGCGGCGGCCGTGCGCGCGCACCATTCGAGCTTGCGCTCGGTCGACAGGATGGTCGAGACGAGTTGCAGCCCGTCGCGCGGACCGACTTCGCGGATTTCTGCCCGTTCTGCCATGGTGCCCTCCTCAGCGGCCCTGAAAGCGCGCGGGGCGCTTTTCGTTGAAGGCGTTGATCCCCTCGCGCCGATCCTCTGTCGGGATCATGCGGTTATAGGCCTCGATCTCATAGGCGAGCCCGTCACCGAGCGACATGTCGAGGCCGCGCTGGATCGCCTGCTTGGCCTGCCGGACCGAGATCGGGGCGTTGCCCGCGATGCGCGTCGCCGTGGCGACAGCGGCCGCGAGCAGCTCGCCCCCCTCGGTCACGCGGTTGACGAGGCCCCAGGCGGCGGCCTCTTCGGCGCCGAAGGGCAACCCGGTGAGGATCACCTCCTTGGCGCGCCGCACGCCGACGGCGCGCGCGAGCGTCTGCGTACCCCCGGCGCCCGGCATGATCCCGAGCGTGACCTCGGTCAGCGCAAAGCGCGCGTGGCGCGCGGCATAGGCGAAATCGCACGCCCCCGTGATCTCGCACCCGCCGCCATAGGCCGCGCCGTTGACCGCGGCGATGATCGGCACGGGGCAGTTCACGAGCGCGCGCACCATCCGCTCGAATATCGCGTGCTGGGCCTGCCAGGCCTCATCGGTCATGCCGCGCCGCTCCACGAGGTCGCCGCCGGCGCAAAAGGCGCGCTCGCCCGCGCCGGTCAGCACGATCGCGCGGATGCCGTGGTCGGCAAGCTGGAACGCCTCGAAGAGCTCCATGAGGTCGAGCCCCATCTGCGTGTTGAGCGCATTGGCCGCAGCCGGGCGGTTCATCGTCACCTGCAGCACATGGGCCGCCGGCCGGTCGATCAGCAGGGTCTCGTAGCTGCGGGCGGTGGGGTCGGTCATGGCGGGGCTCCGTCGGGGATGCGCGCTGTCGGGGCGCGCGCTTTGTCGCACCCCATCCGGCATAATCGCAACGCTGCCGCTTCGCAATCGCGCAACGCGCGATCCTTGCGGCGCGGCGCGGTTCTGCTATCGCTCGGCCGTCGGGGGCGGACCCCGTGACGGAATCGCCGGTGCGACCGGCGGGAAAGCGCGCCCCCTTGGCACCATTCGGCAGGCGATCGGACGGGCCTTCGCGGGGCGGGGCGGCCTGATGCCGGTCCGATCTGAGAACCTGCGCGGCGTCGCCTTCATGCTAACGGCGATGGCGGCCTTCACCGTCTCGGACGCCTGCGTCAAGCATCTGGCCTCGGTGCTGCCGCTCTTTCAGGTCATCACCCTGCGCGGGATCGTGACGCTTGTCCTCATGGTCGCGATCGCGCGGATGTCGGGGGGGCTGCGGTTCGGCGCGGTGTGGCGGGTGCGCGGGCTGGTGGGGGTGCGCGCGCTGGCCGAGGTCGGGTCGACCGTCACCTTCTTTGCTGCACTCCTGCATCTGCCGCTCGCGACCGTCTCGGCGATCATGCAGTCACTCCCGCTCGCGATCACGCTCGCGGCCGCGCTCTTTTTGCGCGAGCGGGTGGGCTGGCGGCGGATGGGGGCGATCCTCGTGGGCTTTGCGGGCGTCCTCATCATCATCCGCCCGGGGGCCGAGAGCTTCAACATCTGGTCGCTGATCGCGCTCCTGTCGGTCGCGATCGTGGTCGTGCGCGATCTCGCGAGTCGCCGCCTGCCGCCCGACGTGCCCTCGGTCACCGTCGCGCTGATCGGTGCGGTCGGGGTGACGGTGCTGTCGGCGGTGCTGTCGGCCGCGACGCCCTGGCAGCCGGTGCCGGCGCGCGAGGGTGCGCTCATCCTCGTGGCGGCGGGGGCGGTGGTGGTGGGCTACATCTTCATCGTGCGGGTGATGCGGGTGGGCGAGGTGGGCGTTACCGTCCCCTTCCGCTATTCCGCGCTGATCTGGGCCGCACTTCTGGGCTGGGTGTTCTTTGCCGAGGTGCCCGACCTCTGGACGGTCGCGGGCGGGGTGCTGGTGGTGGGCTCGGGCCTCTTCACGCTTGCGCGCGAGCGGGCGCTGGCGCGTGCGGCGGCGGCGGGGCAGGGGCAGGGGCGTGGACTGGGGCGGGGCTAGGCGTCGTCCTCGGCCAGCGCGCGCAGGATCTCCGCGCCGAACCGCTCGAGCCGTGCTGCGTCCATGCCCGCGATGCGCCCGAGCGCCTCGGGCGTCGCGGGGCGGGCCTCGATGATGCGCGCGATCACGCGCGCCCCGAGGTCGAGCGGCTTGCCCGTGCCGTCATCGCCCCTTGCAAGGTCGCGCGCGATCCCCGCGAGCCGGTCATAGAGCGCGCCCTCGCCCCGGCCGGCAAGGCGCATCCGCACCGGGTGCACGGGTTCGGCCGTCGCGCCGGTCACGACCTGCAGGAAGGCCGCGCCGAAGCTCTCGAGCTTCTTGGCCCCCACCCCGGTGATCTGCGCCATCTCGTCGAGGGTGCGCGGCCGCCGCTCGGCCATCTCGATCAGCGTGCGGTCGGTGAAGATGATGTAGGCGGGCACGCCTTGCGCATCCGCGATGGCGCGCCGGCGGGCCTTGAGGGCCGCAAGCAGCGGCGCGTCATCCTCGGCCACCAGCGCGCGCGCCTCGGGCCGGGCGGGGGCCGCGAGGCCGTCGCGGCGCAGCGTGATCGTCGCCTCGCCGCGCAGGATGGGGCGGGCGGCCTCGGTCATGCGCAGCCCGCCCTGCCGCTCGGGGTCCGGGCGGATGAGGTCGCGCCCCATCATCTGCCGGAACACCCCCGCCCAGACCGATTTCGGCAGGTCCGCCCCGACCGCGAAGGTCGGCAGCCGGTCGTGGCCGCGCGCGCGCACCTTGTCGGTCGCCTGCCCGGTCAGGATGTCGATGAGATGCCCGACCCCGAAGCTCTCGCCCGTCCGAAGCACGGCCGAGAGCGCCTTGCGCACCGCCTCGGTCGCATCGAAGACGACCGCGGGCCGGTCGCAGATGTCGCATGTCCCGCAGGGCTCGGCCTCCTCGCCGAAATAGCCGAGCAGCACCTGCCGGCGGCACCCCGTCGCCTCGGCCAGCCCCAGAAGCGCGTTGAGCCGCCCGTGATCGGCCGCCTTGCGTTCGGGGGGGGCGGGGCTTTCGTCGATCTGGGTGCGGCGCAGGCGGATGTCGTCGGGGCCGAAGAGCGTGATCGCCTCGGCCGCCGCCCCGTCGCGGCCGGCGCGGCCGACCTCCTGCCAATAGGCCTCGATCGACTTCGGCAGGTCGGCATGCGCGACCCAGCGCACATCAGGCTTGTCGATGCCCATGCCGAAGGCCACGGTCGCGACCACGATGATCCCGTCCTCGGCCTGAAAGCGCGTCTCGACCCGGCGGCGTTCGTCGGGCTCCATCCCGGCGTGATAGGCGACCCCTGCATGCCCCTCGGCGGCAAGGGCTGTCGCGAGCGTCTCGGTCTTGGCGCGCGTCGCGCAATAGACGATGCCCGACCGCCCCCGCCTGCGGTCGGCGAGCGCGAGGATCTGGCGGCGCGGATTGTCCTTGGCGGCGAAGGCGAGGTGGATGTTCGGCCGATCGAAGCCGCGCAGGAAGGTTTCGGGCGGGGCATCGGGAAAGAGCCGCGCGACGATCTCGGCGCGCGTCTCGGCGTCGGCGGTCGCGGTGAAGGCCGCAAGCGGCACGCCCAGCGCCGCCCGCAGCGCCCCGATCCTGAGGTAATCGGGGCGAAAGTCATGGCCCCACTGGCTCACGCAATGGGCCTCGTCGACCGCGATCAGGGTCGTGCCCGCCTGGCGCAGCAACCGCTCGGTCCCGCCCGAGGCGAGCCGCTCGGGCGCGACATAAAGCAGCCGCAGCCGCCGCGACCCGAGCGCCTCCATCGCCTGCGCCGTCTCGGCCTCGGTATTGGCCGAGGTCAGCGCCGCCGCCGCAACACCCGCCGCCTGCAACCCCCGCACCTGGTCGCGCATGAGCGCGATGAGCGGCGAGACGACGACCGTCAGCCCCGGCCGGCAAAGCGCCGGCAACTGAAAGCACAGCGACTTGCCCCCGCCCGTCGGCATGATGGCGAGCGTGTCGCGCCCCGCGATGACGGCGCGCACGATCTCTTCCTGGCCGGGGCGAAAGGCGGCAAAGCCGAAGACCTCGCGCAGGAGCCGCGCGGGATCGGCGGCCGCGGCGCGGTCGGTCAATAGAAGAGCCCCGCGTTGTTCCTCAGCACGATCTGGAGCGCATAGACCCCGAGCAGCGCCGCGAGCGGCGCGAGGTCGATCCCCCCCATCGCGGGCAGGATGCGCCGGATGGGGCCATAGATCGGCTCGAGCAGGCGGTTGAGGCCGGTCCAGATCTGCCACACCAGCGGCTGGCGCAGGTTCAGCACCTGAAAACCCACGAGCCAGGACATGATCACATGGGCAAAGATGACGAATTGCACCACGCCCAAAAGCATCATCAGAATCTCGAAGACCGAAGCCATGCCGCCCCCTTGCGCCGCCTGCCCGAGAGGTATCGTCCCCCATCCCCGAGGGCAACCGGCTTGTGCTTGACGCTGGGCGCAGGCGGGCGCTAGGCCGGTGGCGGAGATCGTCGCGACGCCAAAGGGGGGCGCATGTATCCGGTCCTGCGGTTCGCCACCTCCCTCTGGCAGGCCCGCCGCCTGCCGCCACTGCCGATCACCGGGGTGCACCGGTCGGTGCACCGCATCTGGCCGTGGGATCTCGACCCGTGGGCGGAACTCAACAACGGGCGCACGCTCACGCTCTATGATCTGGGGCGCATCCCGCTCTTTGCGCGCATCGGGGTCGACCGGGTGCTGGCGGCGCGCGGCTGGGGCGTCACGGTCGCGGGCGTGTCGGTGCGCTATCGCCGCCGGCTTGTCCTCATGCAGCGGGTCGAGATGGTCTCGCGCCTTGCGGGCTGGGACGGGCGCTTTTTCTACATCGACCAGAGCCTGTGGTCGGGCGGCGAATGCGCCAACCAGATGCTCCTGCGCTCTGCCGTGTTCGGTGGGGGGGGAGGCCGGGGGCGGGGCGCGGGCGGCATCGTGCCCGCGCCCGAGGTCGCCGCCGCCTGCGGCCATTCCGGCCCCTCGCCCGAGCTGCCGGCCTGGATCACCGCCTGGATCGCCGCCGAGGGCGCCCGCCCCTGGCCGCCCGAACCTTACCCGGAGGCCTGAATGACCCTTTCCGCCGAGGCGCGCCGCAGGATCCGGGGCTGGTATTTCTTCGACTGGGCCAGCCAGCCCTTCAGCACACTGGTGCTGACCTTCGTGTTTTCGCCCTTCTTCGTCGTGGTAGTGGGCGACGGGGTCAGGGCGCAGGAACTCTGGGGCTGGGCGCTCGCGCTCTCGGGCGTCACGATCGCGCTGCTCGCCCCGGTGCTCGGCGCGATCGCCGACACGCGCGGGCGGCGGATGCCGTGGATCGTGCTTTTCTCGGCCTTCTATGTCGCGGGGTCCTGGGCGCTCTGGCTCGCGGTGCCCGACGCCCCGGCCGAAACGGTGCTGCTGGTGCTGCTCGCGTTCGGGGTCGGCATGATCGGGATGGAGTTCGCGACCGTCTTCACCAACGCGCTCCTGCCCGACCTCGTGCCCGAGGATCAGACCGGGCGCGTCTCGGGCACGGGCTTTGCGTTCGGCTATTGGGGCGGGGTGGTGGCGCTCGCGATCATGCTCGCGCTTTTCGTCGAGCAGGAGAACGGCCGGACGCTCGCGGGGCTTGCGCCCGTGCTCGGCCTCGACGCGGCCGCGCGCGAGGGGACGCGGGCGGTCGGGCCCGTCACCGCGCTCTGGTATCTCGTGTTCATGGTTCCGTTCTTTCTCTGGGTGCGCGAGGTTCGCCGCCCGGCGATGCCTGGGGGGATCGGGCGCGCGCTCGGCGATCTCGGGCGCTCGATCGCGGGGCTGCGCGTGCGTGCGAGCCTTGCGGCCTATCTCGGCTCCTCGATGGTCTATCGCGATGCGCTGAACGGGGTCTATGGCTTCGGCGGCATCTATGCGGTGGGCGTGCTGGGCTGGACGATCACCCAAGTTGGCGTCTTCGGCGTGGTGGGCGCGATCTCGGCGGCGGTCTTCGCCTGGGTGGGCGGGCGCTTCGATGCGCGCCGCGGCCCGAAGCCCGTGATCCTCTTTTGCGGCGGGGTGCTGATCTTCGTCTGCACGATCATCGTCGGCATGTCGCGCAGCGCCTTCTTCGGCGTGCCGCTGGCCGAGGGCTCGGCGATCCCCGATGTGGTGATGTATCTGTGCGGCGCGGCCATCGGCGGGGCGGGGGGCGCGCTGCAGGCGGCCTCGCGCACGATGATGGTGCTGCACGCCGATCCCGCCCGCCCGGCCGAGGCGTTCGGGCTCTATGCGCTTTCGGGCAAGGCGATGTCCTTCGTCTCGCCCGCCCTCGTCGCCGCGGCGACGGCCTGGACCGGCAGCCAGCAGGCCGGGATCGTGCCGATCATCCTCATGCTTGCGCTGGGGCTTGCGTGGTTTGCGCGCGTGAACCCGCGGGGGGAGCGCGCATGATGCGGGCGTGCCTGATCGCGCTCGCGGCCCTCGCGGCCCAGCCGGCGGCGGCCGACCCGGTCGCCTCTGAGGTGTTCGCGCGCGCCGCGACCCCTGCGCCGGGGCCGGCCGCGCCGATCGGATCCTATGCGAAGGGCTGCGCGCAGGGGCTGGTCGAATTGCCCGAGACGGGGCCCAACTGGCAGGCGATGCGGCTGTCGCGCGGGCGCAACTGGGGCCACCCCGACACGATCGCGCTGATCCGCGACCTCGCGGCCGAGGCCGAGCGGCTGGGCTGGCGGGGCATCTATGTCGGCGACATCAGCCAGCCGCGCGGCGGGCCGACGCCCTCGGATCACGCCTCGCACCAGATCGGGCTCGATGCCGACATCTGGATGCTGCCGCCCGCACGCCTCGACCTCACGCGGCAGGAGCGCGAGGAGATCTCGTCGGTCAGCGTGCGCACGCGCGACCAGAAGCGCGTGACCGAGGCCTGGACGCCCGCCCATCACGCGCTCTTGCGCGCAGCCGCCGCCGATCCGCGCACCGACCGGCTCTTTGTCGCGGCCGCGGTCAAGATCGAGATGTGCCGCAGCGCGACCGAGGCCGACACGCCCTGGCTGCAGAAGATCCGCCCCATCGCCGGCCACAACACCCATTTCCACATCCGCCTGAAATGCCCCGCCGACGCCCCTGACTGCCGGCCGCAGACGCCCACGGTCGCGGCACTTTCCAAGGGCGGGAACGGCTGCGACGCGACGCTCGAATGGTGGGTGACGGATTACCTCAAGCCGCCGGACCCCAACGCGCCGCGCGCCGATCCGCCGCCACATCCGCGCACCTACCGTCTGAGCGCGCTCCCCGCCGCCTGCGCGGCGGTCCTCGATGCACCCTAGGGCGGTTGCGCCGCGCGGCGTGGCGCGCTAGGGGGCGCGCATGCTGCAACCGGAGGCCGCGATGCTGCGCCCGATCCTGCCCGCGATCCTCGCCATGGCCGCCGTCGTCGTGGCCTCGAACATCCTCGTGCAGGTGCTGGTGGGCGACTGGCTGACGCTCGCGGCCTTCACCTATCCGCTCGCCTTCCTCGTGACCGACCTCACCAACCGGCTGCGCGGCGCCGCGGCGGCACGGCGCGTGGTCTGGGCGGGCTTTGCGGTCGGGCTCGTCTGCTCGGTCATCGGCGCGCAGATCGAGGGGCCGGCGGGCCCGCTCGTGAGCCTGCGGGTCGCGATCGGCTCGGGGGTCGCCTTCCTCGTGGCGCAGCTGATCGATGTCGCGATGTTCGAGCGGCTGCGGGCGGGTGCGTGGTGGCGCGCGCCGCTCCTCTCCTCGGTCGTGGGCTCGGCGCTCGATACCGCGCTCTTCTTCGCGATCGCCTTTGCGGCCGGTCTCGCCTTCATCGCGCCGGGCGTCGATGTCGGCTGGGCCAATGAGGTGCTGCCGCTGCTGGGCGTCGGGCCGGATGCGCCGCTGTGGGTCTCGCTCGCGGTTGCCGATTACGCAGTCAAGCTTGCGATCGCGGCGCTCGCCCTCGTGCCCTTTCGGGTGATCGTCACGCGGCTGACACCAAGGGTTGCGTAAAAGCGTTTGACTTGCACGAAATCTGTGCCAGTCTGACCCTTGCAGCGCAACCCTGTCGAAAGGAGGTGGTCCAGTGTCTAGAGTGATATTGGAGAGAGGTGTCGGGACAGTCCGGAGGTCTGTCGCCTGAAGGCAAACCCGAAGGCGGCACCCCCGGGCTGGGCCAAGCCCTAACTGGCCCATCTCCGTAGATCTCGGAAAGGGTCGCTTCGGCGGCCCTTTCTTATTGCCGCCAAGCCCCCTATCGTCGCGCCTCAAGGGAGGGCGCCATGCTCTGGGTCGCCGATGGCATCGCGCTGGCCGACTGGGAACTGACCGAGGTGTTCACTCGCGCGCAGGGGCCGGGGGGCCAGAACGTCAACAAGGTCGAGACGGCGGTCGAGCTGCGCTTTGCCGCCGCCGCCTCGCCGCATCTGACGCCCGCGGTCAAGGCGCGGCTGCGCCGGCTGGCGGGGCGGCGCTGGACCGAAGGCGGCGAGGTCGTGATCCGCGCCGAAGAGACCCGCAGCCAGACCCGCAACCGCGAGATCGCGCGCGCGCGCCTCGCCGAACTCGTGGCGCGCGCGCTTGTCGCACCGCGGCCGCGCATCGCGACGCGCCCGACGCAGGGCTCGGTGCGCCGCAGGCTGGCCGCCAAGACCGCGCGCGGCGCGACCAAGGCCCTGCGCGGCCCGGTGGAGACCGAGGAATGACCGAGGCCGATCTGGGGGCCGATCCGGAGGCCGATCTGATCGCGCGGCGCGCGCGCCTGATGGGCCCGAACGTGCCGACCTTCTACCGCGCGCCGGTCGAGATCGTGCGCGGCGAGGGGGTCTGGCTCTGGGATGCGTCGGGGCGGCGCTATCTCGACTGCTACAACAACGTGGCCCATGTCGGGCATTGCCATCCGCATGTGGTGGCCGCGATCGCTCGGCAGGCGGGGCTGCTCGCGACCCACACGCGCTATCTGCACCGCGGCGTGCTCGATTACCTCGAGCGGCTGATGGCGACCTTCGGGCATGGGATCGCGCAGGGGATCATGGTCTGCACGGGCTCCGAGGCCAATGACGTGGCCTTGCGGATGGCGCAGGCCGCGACCGGGCGGCGCGGCATCATCGCGACGGATGCGACCTATCACGGCAACACGACGGCGGTGCATGCGCTCTCGGCGCGGCGCACGCCGGTCGGGGGGCATCCCGACCACATCCGCTTCGTGCCCGCCCCCGACGGGCTCGCGCCCGCGGGCGGGTCGGCGGCGGCCGAGGCCCAGCGCCTTGGCGCGGCTGTTGCCGCCGCGGCGGCGGACCTCGAGGCAGCGGGGCATGGGGTCGCCGCGCTGATCCTCTGTCCGGTCTTTGCCAATGAGGGGCTACCGGCCGTGCCGCGCGGCCATCTCGACGCGGCGGTGGCGGCGGTGCGCGGGGCGGGGGGGCTTGTCATCGCCGATGAGGTGCAGCCCGGCTTTGGCCGCACCGGCAGCCATTTCTGGGCCCATGACCGGCTTGGCCTTGCCCCCGACATCGTGACGCTGGGCAAGCCCATGGGCAACGGCTATCCGGTCGCGGCGGTGCTGGCGCGCCCCGGGCCGATGGCCGCCTTTCGCGAGCGGACGGGCTATTTCAACACCTTCGGCGGCAATCCGGTCGCGGCGGCGGCGGCGGCGGCGGTCCTCGACGTGATCGAGGCCGAGGGGCTGATGGCGCATGCCGCGCGCGTCGGCGCCGAGACGCTCGCGCGCCTGCAGGCGCTGCGCCACCCCTGGCTGCGGCAGGTCCGGGCCGAGGGGCTCTTCTTCGCGCTCGAGTTCCGCGACGAGGCAGGCGCGCCGGCGGGCGAATTCGTCGCGCGGCTGGTCGAGGCGATGGTGGCGCGCGGCGTCCTGCTCAACCGCGTCGGGGCGGGGGGGCAGATCCTCAAGATCCGCCCGCCGATGCCCTTCGGCTCCGAGCACGCCGAGATCCTCGCGCGCGCCCTCGCCGAGGCGCTGGCGGCGACGCCGCCCCGGCCGTGAGCGATCCCGCGGCAGAGATCGCGGCCGCGCGGCGCGCCGCGCTGGCCTGGGGCGGTGCTGCGGGCGTGCCGCGGCTGATCCGCGCGCGCGAGAACCGGGTGTTCGAGGTGATGCTGCCCGCGGGGCGCGCGGCGCTGCGGCTGCACCGGCCGGGCTATCAGACGGCGGCCGCCATCGGCTCGGAGTTGCGCTGGGTCGCGGCGCTGGCGGCGCAGGGCCTGCCGGTCGCGGCCCCGCTGCCGACGACCGGGGGCGAGATGCTTGCGCACCTCGATGACGGCACGCGCGCCTCGGCGGTGCGCTGGGTCGCGGGCGATCCGGTCGGGCAGGGGGGGGCGGCGCTGGTGCCCGGGGGGGCGGGGGCGCGCGCGCTTCACCGCGACCTCGGCGCGCTGATTGCCGCGCTCCATGCGGCGTCGGACCGCTTCGCGCCCGGTCCGGGGTTCGAGCGGCCCCATTGGGACGGCCCCGGCATCGCGGGTGAGGCCCCGCTCTGGGGCCGGTTCTGGGAGCATCCTGCCCTTGCGCCGGCCGAGGCCGCGCGGCTCGGGGCGCTGCGCGCGCCTTTGCAGGCGGCGATGGCGCGGATGGCGGCGCATGACCGGGGCCTCATCCATGCCGATCTGCTGCGCGAGAACATCCTGCGCGGCCCCGAGGGTCTGGCGCTGATCGATTTCGACGATTCGGGCTTCGGCCCGCGGCTCTATGATCTAGGCACCGCGCTCGTCCAGAGCGCGCCGGCCGAGGATCTCGAGGCGCGCGCCGAGGCGCTGATCGAGGGCTATGCGCGCACCCGGCCAGTGCCCGCGGATGCGCGCGCGCTTGTGCTGGCCGCGACGCTCGCGCGTGCCTGCGCCTCGGTCGGCTGGACGATGCCGCGCATTGGCCCCGCCGATCCGATCCACCGCAGCCACATCGGCCGCGCGCTCGCGCTGGCCGAGCGGCTGGGCCTTGGCTGAGGCCGCCTATTCGGCCGCCTTCGCCATCGGGTTGTTGAGGTGCGTCGTCCAGTTGGCATAGGGCCCGACAACCGCACCCGTGCGCGGGTCCGTCGCGCCGAGCGGGAGTTCCTTCATCGTGATGCAGTTCTCGACCGGGCAGACGTTGACGCAGAGGTTGCAGGCGACGCATTCGGCGTCGATCACCTCGAACACGCGGCCAGGCTTCATCGCGATCGCCTGGTGCGAGGTATCCTCGCAGGCGGCATAGCAGCGCCCGCATTTGATGCAGGCGTCCTGGTCGATCTGCGCCTTGGTGACGTAGTTGAGGTTCAGATACTGCCAGTCGGTCACATTCGGCACCGCCCGCCCGATCAGCTGATCGACCCCCGACATCCCCTTGTCGTCGAGGTATTGTGACAGGCCCGAGATCATCTCCTGCACGATGCGGAAGCCATAGGTCATCGCCGCCGTGCAGACCTGCACATTCCCGGCCCCGAGCGCCATGAACTCGGCCGCGTCGCGCCAGGTTGTGACGCCGCCGATGCCCGAGACCGGCAGGTCGCGCGTCTCGGGGTTGCGCGCGATCTCGGCCACCATGTTGAGCGCGATGGGCTTGACCGCCGGGCCGCAGAGCCCGCCATGCGCGCCCTTGCCGCCGATCGAGGGCTCGGGGCTGAAGCTGTCGAGATCGACCGAGGTGATCGAGGAGACGGTGTTGATGAGGCTGACGGCATCCGCGCCGCCCCTGAGCGCGGCCTCGGCCGGGCGGCGGATGTCGGCGATGTTGGGGGTTAGCTTGACGATGCAGGGCATGCGCGAGTGCTTCTTGACCCAGCGCGTGACCATCTCGATGTATTCGGGCACCTGCCCCACGGCCGAGCCCATGCCGCGCTCGCTCATCCCGTGGGGGCAGCCGAAGTTGAGTTCGACCCCGTCGCAGTCGGTCTCTTCGACCCGCTTGAGGATCGTCTGCCAGCTTTCCTCGTCGCAGGGCACCATGAGCGAGACCACGAGCGCGCGGTCCGGCCAGTCGCGCTTGACCTGCTTGATCTCGCGCAGGTTCACCTCGAGCGGTCGGTCGGTGATAAGCTCGATGTTGTTCATCGCCAGAAGCCGCCGGTCGGCACCCCAGACCGCGCCATAGCGCGGGCCGTTGACGTTGACGATGGGCGGGCCGTCGAGGCCGAGCGTCTTCCACACCACCCCGCCCCAGCCCGCCTTGTAGGCGCGCACGACGTTGTATTCCTTGTCCGTCGGCGGCGCCGAGGCCAGCCAGAAGGGGTTGGGGGATTTGATGCCGATGAAACTGGTCGCAAGGTTCGCCATGATGTCACCTTCCGTCTTGAATGATGTGCTGCCGGGTCTCTGGGCGCGCGGCCATCAGGCGCCCGCAAGTTGCGCGTGGATGTCCTCGGCGGCGTCGCGGCCCTCGGCGACGGCGGTGACGGTCAGATCCTCGCCGCCCGCCGCGCAATCGCCGCCCGCCCAGACGCCCGGCACGCTGGTGCGCCCCGCACCCGTCACTGCGATCTTGCCGCCCGTGAGCGCAAGCACCCCCGGCACCCCCGCAAGCTGCTGGCCGATCGCCTTGAACACCTGATCGGCGCGCAAGGTGAAGGTCTCGGGGCCGAGCTTCAGCCCGTCGGCACCTTCGGTCGTATAGGCGCAGACGACCTCGCGCACCGTGCCCGCGCCCCGGATCGCGACGGGGGCGGCGTTGCAGATGATCCGCACGCCCGAGGCGGTCGCGTGCTCCTGCTCGTCGCGCGAGGCGCTCATCCGCTCCTGCCCGCGGCGATAGAGGATGGTGACGGTCTCGGCGCCCAGAAGCTTCGATTGCACCGCCGCGTCGACGGCCGTCATGCCGCCCCCGATCACCACCACGTCGCGCCCGACCGGCAGCGCCCCGAGGTCGGCCGCCTGGCGCAGATCGGCGATGAAGGCGACCGCGTCGCGCACCCCCTCGATCGCCTCGCCCTCGGCGCGCAGCGCGTTGACGCCCTGAAGCCCGACGCCGAGAAAGACCGCGTCATGCCCCGCGCGCAGGCCCTCGAGCGTGATCTCGCGCCCGAGCGCCCGGCCGGGGTGGAGCGTGATGCCCCCGATCTGCAAGAGCCATTCGACCTCGGCCGCGGCGAAGCCGCCCGCGACCTTGTAGGCCGCGATCCCGTATTCGTTGAGGCCCCCGGCCTTGGGCCGCGCGTCATAGAGCGCGACCTCATGCCCCTTCATCGCGAGGCGATGCGCGCAGGCAAGCCCCGCGGGCCCGGCGCCCACCACCGCGATGCGCCGGCCGGTCGGGGCGGCGCGGGTAAAGGGGTGGACGCCCGCCTCCATCAGCGTGTCGGTGGCGAAGCGCTGGAGCCGCCCGATCTCGACCGGCTTGCCTTCGGCGGCCTCGCGCACGCAGGCTTCCTCACACAGCGTCTCGGTCGGGCAGACGCGGGCGCACATGCCGCCGAGGATGTTCTGCGACAGGATGGTGCGCGCGGCCACCTCGGGCGTGCCGGTCGCGATCTGGCGGATGAAGAGGGGGATGTCGATCGCCGTCGGGCAGGCGGTGACGCAAGGCGCGTCGTGGCAGAAATAGCACCGGTCGGCGGCGACGCGCGCCTCGTGCATGTCCATCACGGGGGCGATGTCGCCGAAGTTCTCGGCCAGCGCCTCGGCCGGCAGGCGGCCAGCGACGATGCCGGGGCTGAGCGGTGAGTTGGGGGCGGCGGTGGTCACGATCATTTCCCTCGCACGGGTTTCCTGCGGGGAAGGCTGCCACACGCCCGGTATTTTATCAAATGGTAAAATGCACGAGGGCGGGTGCGTGCGCACGGGCAACTCGGCGCTTTTCAGCCCGGCCCGGCTGGCCTATAAGCGGGGTCGGAACGCCCGCGTCAGACGGGCGCAGGGAACCATGAGGACGGCATGAGCAAGCACCCCCAGGACGTCGACGTGGCCTTCATCGAGGCGCTCGCCGAACTTCTCAACCGCAACGGGCTGAGCGAGCTGTCGGTCAAGCGCGAATATGGCGAGGACGACAGCCTCGAGGTCCGGGTGGCCCGCCAGATCGCACCGGTCGCCGCCGCGCCCGCCGCAGCGCCGGTGATGGTGGCGGCCCCAGCGGCCGCCGCGCCCGGCCCCGCCGCCCCGGCGCCCGCCAGCGACGATCCCGCCCAGCACCCGGGCTGCCTGACCTCGCCCATGGTCGGCACGGCCTATCTGTCGCCCGAACCCGGCGCGCAGCCCTTCGTGGCACTCGGCGCGCAGGTCGCGGCGGGTCAGACCGTCCTCATCATCGAGGCGATGAAGACGATGAACCAGATCCCCGCGCCGCGCGCCGGCACGCTGCGGCGCATCCTGATCGAGGACGGGACGCCCGTCGAATACGGCGCCCCCCTCATGATCATCGACTGAGGCGGGGATGTTCGAGAAGATCCTGATCGCGAACCGTGGCGAGATCGCGCTGCGCGTCATCCGCGCCTGCCGCGAGATGGGCATCAAGTCGGTGGCGGTCCATTCGACCGCGGATGCCGATGCGATGCATGTGCGGATGGCGGACGAATCCGTCTGCATCGGCCCGCCGCCCTCGGCCGAGAGCTACCTGTCGATGGCGCGCATCATCTCGGCCTGCGAGATCACGGGCGCCGAGGCGGTCCATCCGGGCTATGGCTTTTTGTCCGAGAACGCGGCCTTCGTGCAGGCGCTCGAGGATCACGACATCACCTTCATCGGGCCGAGGTCCGATCACATCCGCATCATGGGCGACAAGATCACCGCCAAGGAGACGATGAAGGCGCTGGGCGTGCCTTGCGTGCCGGGGTCGGACGGCGGGGTGGGCGACATCGCGGCGGCGCGCACGATCGCGGCCGGGATCGGCTATCCGGTCATCATCAAGGCCACCGCCGGCGGCGGCGGGCGCGGCATGAAGGTCGCGCGCACGGCCGATGAGCTCGAGGTCGCGTTCCGCACCGCGCGCGCCGAGGCCAAGGCGGCCTTTGGCAATGACGAGGTCTATCTCGAGAAATACCTCCAGCGGCCGCGCCACGTCGAGATCCAGATCTTCGGCGACGGCAAGGGCCGCGCGGTCCATCTGGGCGAGCGCGACTGCTCGCTCCAGCGCCGCCACCAGAAGGTGTTCGAAGAGGCGCCGGGCCCCGTCATCACGCCCGCGATGCGCGCCGAGATCGGCGCGACCTGCGCCGATGCGGTCGCGCGGATCGGCTATGCGGGGGCGGGCACGATCGAGTTCCTCTACGAGGACGGGCAGTTCTTCTTCATCGAGATGAACACCCGCCTCCAGGTCGAGCATCCGGTGACCGAGGCAATCTTCGGCGTCGATCTGGTGCGCGAGCAGATCCGCGTCGCGGCCGGGCTGCCGATGTCCTTCGTGCAGGAGGAGCTTGAGATCAACGGCCACGCCATCGAGGTGCGCATCAACGCCGAGCGCATCCCGGGCTTTGCCCCCTGCCCGGGGCGGGTCAAGGTCTTTCACGCGCCGGGCGGGCTTGGGGTGCGGATGGATTCGGCGCTCTATGGCGGCTATGCGATCCCGCCCTATTACGACAGCCTGATCGGCAAGCTGATCGTGCATGGCCGCGACCGGCCCGAGGCGCTCGCGCGGCTGCGCCGGGCGCTGGGCGAGCTGATCGTCGATGGCGTCGACACGACCGTGCCGCTCTTTGAGGCGCTGCTGGCAGAGCCCGACATCCAGGCGGGCGATTATTCCATCCACTGGCTCGAACGCTGGCTCGAGCGGCAGTTCGGCTGACGGGTGCGCGATGCGGCGGCTGACCGCCGACGATCTGCTGTGGGCCTATGGGGCGGGCATCTTCCCGATGGCCGAGGCGCGCGACGCCACCGACATCCACTGGGTCGATCCGCGCCGGCGCGGCATCATCCCGCTCGGGGGTTTTCACATCTCGCGCTCGCTCGCGCGCAGGCTCCGGCGGCCGGATTACGCGGTGACCCTCAACGCCGATTTCGCGGGCGTGCTTGCAGGCTGTGCCGCGCGCGAGAACACCTGGATCAGCGGGCAGATCGCGGCGCTCTATCTCGAGCTGCACCGCAAGGGGGCGGCCCATTCGATCGAGGTGACCGCCGAGGGGCGGCTGGTCGGCGGGGTCTATGGCGTGGCGCTTGGCCGGGCGTTCTTCGGCGAGAGCATGTTCTCGGGCATGCGCGACGGCTCGAAGATCGCGCTTGCCTGGCTTGTGCACCGGCTGCGGGCGGGGGGGTTCCGGCTCTTCGACACGCAGTTCCTGACGCCGCATCTGGCCTCGCTCGGCGGGCGCGAGATCGCGCGGGCGGAATACCACCGCCTGCTTGCCGCGGCACTTGAGGGCGAGGCGCGGATCGACCCGCCGGGCTATGCGCCCGAGCGTCACTCCATCGCGCAGCCGAGCAGCCAGACATCGTAGCGCGCATGGTCGAGCGCGCTCAGCGCAGGCGATGAGGCGACCATCCAGCCCGAAAAGAGCACCGCCCCGCTGCGCAGATCGTGCAGGAGGACATGGGCAAATCCGTCCGAGGTCGGATCGTCGGCGGGCACCCGGCAGCCCGTCGCGGTCAGCTCCATCACGCCGCGCGCCTGCGCCAGCGCGTCGTGCAGATGCAGGTCCGCCGTCTCGCCCGACACCTTGTCGAGCCAGCGCAGCACCGCGACGGGCCGCGCCGCCGTCGCGGCCGCGCGGATCTCGATCACCGGGGGCGCATCGGCGCCGGGCAGGGTCGGCGAGGCAGCAGGGGCGGGGGCAGGGGTGGCCTCGGGTGCGGCCTGCGCGCGCGCCGCCCCGCCCGGGGCCAGCGCCCCGAGCAGCACGAGCGCAAGGGCGGCAAGGGCCCGGATCATTCCCCGCCCACCACCTTGAGGAGCAGCGTCACCAGATCGACCGAGCCCTGGGTGTCGGTGATCGCCTCGCCGGGCCCGAGCGTCTCGAGCGCGCCGCCGGGCACGAGCGCCACATAGGTGCCGCCAAGGAGCCCCTCGGTCGCGACGATGGCCGCGGTGTCCGTGGGGAGTTCCAGATCACCCGGCAGACCGAGCCGCGCGACCGCCTGGAATGTCGCAGGGTCAAGGTCCAGCGCCGTCACCGATCCGACCCGCACGCCCGCGATGCGCACCTCGGTCCCGACCCGGACGCCATCGGCGGCGCGGAAGGCGGCAGAGAGTTCATAGCCCGCAGCCGGGGCGGCGGGGCCGGCGGCGCGCGCCAGATGCAGCCCGAAGCCCGCCGCAACGATCAGGACGGCCAGCCCCGCGAGGATTTCGCTGCGCGCTTCGCGTGCCACCCCGGCCACCTATTCGGGCACCCAGGCCTCGTAGTCGCGCCGGGGCGCGGGGGTGCCCGCCCGGATCGAGCCCGGGGGCGCATAGGCGGCGGGCGTGCCGGTCAGGTTTTCCTGATGCGGCTTTTCCCACGCCTTGCGCGGCAGAGGCCGCTCGGTCGGGGGGGTGTCCCAGGTGCGGTGGAGCCAGCCGTGCCAGTCGGGCGCGATCCGGCTCGCCTCGGCCTCGCCGGCATAGATCACCCAGCGGCGGGCATCGTCGCGCGTGCGGTAAAAGAGGTTGCCCTGCGCGTCGGTCCCGACAAGGACGCCGTTGCGCATCGTCCAGAGCTGCGTGCCGAGCGTCTGGCCGTTCCACCAGGTGACGAGGCGGGCAAGAAAGGACATCGCGCAACCCTCCGCAGACCCATTCGCTATGGCGCAAAGCCGCGCCCGCGTCCAGCGCGTTCGCGCCGCAGGGATGGCCTTGCGGGCGGCGGGGACGGGGGCTATGCCGGCCTGACCCCAGCGGCAGAGGCACCATGAACAACCTGCGCGCCTCGCTTCTGATGGTTGCGGCGATGGCCGGGTTTGCCGTCGAGGATGTCATCATCAAGCAGCTGAGCGCGACGCTCGGCCTGCCGCAGCTTCTGATCCTGCTCGGGATCGTCGGGGGCATCGTGTTGGCGCTGATCTGCGCCTGGCGGGGCGAGGGGGTGTTCCACCCGGGCTTTTTCCACCGGGCGGTCATCGCGCGCAATCTGGGCGAGATGATCGGCTCGATCGGTTTTTGCACGGCGCTTGCGCTTGTGCCGATCTCGGTCGCCTCGGCGATCCTGCAGGCGCTGCCGCTGACGGTGACGCTGGGTGCTGCGCTCTTTCTTGGCGAAAGCGTGGGCTGGCGGCGCTGGGCGGCGATCGTTGCGGGGCTGGCGGGCGTGCTCGTGATCCTGCGGCCCTTCGGCGAGGCGTTCGATGCCAACGCCCTCTGGGCGGTGATGGGGGTCGCGGGCATGACGCTGCGCGATCTCGCGAGCCGGCGGATCGGGGCGCAGCTCTCCTCGCTCCGGCTCGCGGCGTGGGGGTTCGGGGCGGTGGCGGTGGCGGGCGTCGCGATCCTGCCGCTGGGCCCGCCGCTCAGGATGCTGGACGCGCCCGAGGCCGCGATGATGGCGGCGATCGCCGCGATCGGGATGACGAGCTATCTGTGCATGATCATCGCGATCCGCGCGGGCGAGGTCTCGGCCATCGCGCCTTTGCGCTATGTCCGCCTCGTCTTTGCCCTTCTGATCGCGGTCCTGCTCTTGGGCGAGCGGCCCGATGCGCCGACGCTGATCGGCGCGGGCCTTATCGTCGCGGCCGGCCTTTATGCGCTGTGGCGCGAGCGTCTGCGCGCCCTAGCTTCCGCGCCGGCCTTGCGCTAGAGCCCGCGCAACCCCCCTCAGGAGCCTGCCCATGAGCACGATCAGCGAAATCCACGCCCGCGAGATCCTCGACAGCCGCGGCAACCCGACGGTCGAGGTCGATGTCACGCTCGAGGACGGCACGATGGGCCGCGCGGCGGTGCCCTCGGGCGCCTCGACCGGCGCGCATGAGGCCGTCGAGCGGCGCGACGGCGACCGCAAGCGCTATCTCGGCAAGGGCGTGCTGAAGGCGGTAGAGGCGGTCAACGGCGAGCTGGCCGAGGCGCTCGTGGGGTTCGACGCGACCGAGCAGGTCGCCATCGACAGCGCCATGATCGAGATCGACGGCACCGAGAACAAGGGCCGCCTCGGCGCGAATGCGATCCTCGGCGTCTCGCTCGCCGTCGCCAAGGCCGCGGCGCAATGGGCGGGCCAGCCGCTTTACCGTTATGTCGGCGGCACCTCGGCGCGCATCCTGCCGGTCCCGATGATGAACATCGTGAACGGCGGCCAGCACGCCGACAACCCCATCGACATCCAGGAATTCATGGTGATGCCCGTGGGCGCGCCCTCGTTCGCCGAGGCGCTGCGGACGGGGGCCGAGATCTTCCACACGCTGAAAAAGGAACTCAAGGCCGCCGGGCACAACACCGGCGTGGGCGATGAGGGCGGCTTTGCGCCCAACCTGCGCTCGGCGCGCGAGGCGCTCGACTTCATCCTGCGCGCGGTCGAGAAGGCGGGCTTTCGCCCCGGCAAGGATGTGGTCCTCGCGCTCGATTGCGCCGCGACCGAATATTTCCGCGACGGCCGCTATGCGATGGAGGGCGAGGGGCTCGACCTCGACCCAGCGGCGAATGTCGACTGGCTCGCGGGGCTTGCGGCCGATTACCCCATCGCCTCGATCGAGGACGGCTGCGCCGAGGACGATTGGGACGGCTGGCGGATGCTGACCGAGCGGCTCGGGGGGCGGGTGCAGCTCGTGGGCGACGATCTCTTTGTGACGAACCCGATCCGGCTCGAACAGGGGATCGCGCAGGGCTGCGGCAACGCGCTGCTCGTCAAGGTCAACCAGATCGGGACGCTCACCGAGACGCTCGAGGCTGTCGCGATGGCGACGGCGGCGGGCTATGGGTCGGTCATGTCGCACCGCTCGGGCGAGACCGAGGACGCGACCATCGCCGACCTCGCGGTGGCGACGAACTGCGGCCAGATCAAGACCGGCAGCCTCGCGCGGTCGGACCGGCTGGCGAAATACAACCAGCTTCTGAGGATCGAGGAGATGCTGGGCGAGACCGCGCGCTATCCGGGCACGCGCATCCTGCGCGGCTGAGGCGCGCTGCGGGGCCGGGCCGCCTCGGCCCCGCCCTCAATCCACCAGCTGCTCGGCGCGGATGTTGCCAACGTTGCGCAGAAGCTGCTGGATCAGGCTTACGTTGCGGATCGTCGTTTCGGTCGTGCGGCGCGAGATCGGGACCACGCGCCCATCCTCGAGGCCATAGCGCGCGGTCTCGCGCAGGACGTTCTGCGCATCGAACGACACGACCACCACCTCGCGCGAGATCTCGACCGCTGCGCGCGCGCCGAAATCGCGCCAGCGGCTCTGGACATAGAACCAGTCGCCCCCCTGCATGAGGCCCGCGGTCGAGGGCCGCCCGACCTTGGCGGCGACGGATGCGCGCGTGTCGGTGCCGGGCACAAGCTCGGCCAGCGCCGCCTCGTCGGGGGCGTAACCATGCGTGCGCACCCGCTCGGCGCAGCCTGCCAGCGCAAGCGCCACCAGCCCTGCCAGAGCGACCGCGCGGCCCGTCCGTCCGATGCCCATGCCGATTGCCGCCCTGCCTCTTGCCCCGGCCCCGCGTGCCCCGTAATCGGGGCATGTCCGGCCTTCTTCTTACACGATGGCGCGCCGGAGGTTCAAGGACGCAAGGGAGCCGCGATGCCCCACCCCCCGACCATCATCCGCAGCGCCGAGGTGCAGGGCCGGCGTGCCCGCGACATCGCGCTTGTCGCCGATGCCGAGACGCGGGCCGCGGTGGCGCGCGATCTCGGCCTCGTAGCACTCGAGCGGCTTGAGTTGCGCGGGACGCTGCGCCCGCTCGGCGCGCGCGATCTCGTGCTCGAGGCCCGCCTCGGGGCGCGCGCGGCGCAGCCTTGCGTCGTGACGCTCGAACCCGTCTGGACGACGCTCGAGGTGCCGGTCCTGCGCCGCTATCTCGCCGACCTGCCCGACGCGCCGCCGGGCGAGACCGAGATGCCCGAGGACGACACCGCCGAACCCCTGCCCGAGGCGATCGACCTCGTGGCGGTCGCGGCCGAGGCGCTGGCGCTGGGCCTGCCCGATTATCCGCGCGCCGCGGGGGCGGCGCTTGGCGAGGCCGCCTTCGGCCCGCCCGGTGCAGCACCCCTGCGCGATGCCGACGTGCACCCCTTCGCCGCGCTGCGCGCACTGCGCCCCCCCGCCGACGACGCGGATTGAGGGGGCGGGCGCCCGAAAAAGGGCTTGCGCGCGCGGCCAGAAGTTCTATGGTCCGCGCCTCGCGGGGCCGGTCCGGCCGTGGGGGCGTGCGCGTTCCTTCGCAGGGCCCCATCCGCACGAATCGCAGGGGCCAGTCCCCCAATCCGAGGTAGAGACATGGCCGTCCAGCAGAACCGAGTGACGCGGTCACGCCGCAACATGCGCCGCGCCCACGACGCGCTCGTTGCCGCGAACCCCAACGAATGCGCCAACTGTGGCGAGTTGAAGCGCCCCCATCACGTCTGCGCCTCTTGCGGCCATTACGATGGGCGCGAGGTTTCGGCCCGCGCCCCCGAGGTCGAGGTCGAGGACGACGCGGCCTGAGGGCCGGCAGCCCCGCCGCAGCCCGGGCGCGCCCCATGGCACAAGGCACATCGCGCAGCGCCCTCTCGGCCCCAACGGGCGGGAAGGTTGTGCTCTCGATCGACGCCATGGGCGGCGACAGCGGGCCCGAGGCGGTCATCGCGGGCGTGCGCCTTGCGGCGCGCGCAGCACCCGATCTGAACTTCATCCTCCACGGCCCCGAGGCCGAACTGCGCCGCATCCTCGGCCAGCACCCCGACCTTGCGGCGCGCTGCGTCATCCGCCACGCCGAGCGCATCGTCGCCATGACCGACAAGCCGAGCCAGGTCCTGCGCCAGGGTGAGGGGACATCGATGTGGGGCGCGATCGAGGCGGTGCGCGACGGCTCGGCGGCGGTTGCGGTCTCTTGCGGTAATACCGGCGCGCTCATGGCGATGTCGATGATCCGCCTGCGCAAGCTGCCGGGCGTGAATCGCCCCGCCATCGCGTGCCTGTGGCCCTCGCGCGGGGCGGCCGGCTTCAACGTCATGCTCGATGTCGGCGCCGATGTGCGCGCCGATGCCCCCGACCTTGCGCAATACGCGCTAATGGGCGCGGCCTATGCCCGCCACGGGCTCGGGATCGCGGCGCCGCGCGTGGGCGTGCTGAACGTCGGGACCGAGGACAACAAGGGCCGCCCCGAATTGCGCGCAGCACTCGATCTGATCGCGGCGAGCGCGGCCGCGGGCCGCTTTGCCTGCGCGGGCTTCGTCGAGGGCACCGACATCCCCTCGGACCGGGTCGACGTGATCGTGACCGACGGCTTTACCGGCAACATCGCCCTCAAGACCGGCGAGGGGACGGCGCGCCTCATCCGCGATTTCCTGCGCGAGGCCTTCAGCGCCTCGGTCTGGTCGAAGGTCGCGGCCCTTCTGGCGATGACCTCGCTGCGCCGGCTGCAGCGCCGGATCGACCCGCGCCGCGTCAATGGCGGGGTCTTTCTGGGGCTGAACGGCACGGTGGTGAAATCGCATGGCTCTGCCGATGCGACGGGGGTTGCGGCCGCGATCGACCTTGCGCACCGCCTCGCGCGGTCGGGCTTTCAGCAGGGCCTCGCGGCGCAATTGCTCGAGGCGGGTGTCTCGGGCCCAACCCCTGCGCCCCGCGCGGGAGAGGCGCGATGACGCGCCGCGCCTGCATCCGCGGCGTCGGCCATTACCTGCCCGAGCGGGTGGTCGAGAATGCCGAGTTCGAGGCGAGCCTTGCCACCTCGGACGCATGGATCCGCGAGCGTTCGGGGATCGAGCGGCGCCATGTCGCGGCCGAGGGGCAGACGACCTCGGACCTCGCGATCCGCGCCGGGCAGGCCGCGCTTGGCGATGCGGGCCTCGGGCCCGACGACATCGACGCGGTGATCGTCGCGACCTCGACCGCCGACCTCACCTTTCCGTCCGCCGCGACGATGGTGCAGGCGGGCCTCGGGATGACGCGGGGCTTTGCCTATGACGTGCAGGCGGTCTGCGCGGGCTTCGTCTTCGCGCTCGCCAACGCCGATGCGCTGATCCGCGCGGGGCTGGCGGGCCGCGTGTTGGTGATCGGGGCAGAGACCTTTTCGCGCCTGATGGACTGGACCGACCGGGGAACATGCGTCCTCTTCGGCGACGGGGCGGGCGCCGTCATCCTCGAGGCGGCCGAGGGCGCGGGCACGCCCGCCGACCGCGGCATCCTTGCGGTCGATCTCCATTCCGACGGGCGGCACCGCGATCTGCTCTATGTCGACGGCGGGGTTTCGACCGGCCAGGTCGGGCATCTGCGGATGCAGGGGCGCGAGGTCTTTCGTCACGCGGTCGAAAAGCTCGCCGCGACCGCGCATGCGGCGCTCGGCAAGGCCGGGCTCGATGAGGGCGCGGTCGACTGGGTCGTGCCGCATCAGGCGAACCTGCGCATCATCCAGGCCACCGCGGCGCGGCTCCAGGTGCCGATGGAGCGGGTGGTGGTGACGGTGCAGGACCATGGCAACACCTCGGCCGCGTCGATCCCGCTCGCGCTGTCGGTGGCGCATGGGCAGGGGCGCATCCGTCCGGGGCAGGTCGTCGTCCTCGAGGCGATCGGCGGGGGGCTTGCGTGGGGCGCGGTAGTCCTGCGGTGGTAGTTGACTCATGCCCCTCGAGCGAGCAAGTTGAAACCGTTCGGATTTGACTGCGGGGAAGGGCAATGTCTGAAAACACGCTCACGCGCATGGATCTGAGCGAGGCGGTCGTGCGCGAGGTCGGTCTGTCGCGCAACGAATCCGCCCTGCTTGTCGAATCGATCATCCAGAACATCTCGGACGCGCTCGTCGCGGGCGAGAGCGTCAAGATATCGTCCTTCGGCACCTTCTCGGTGCGCAGCAAGAACGCCCGCATGGGCCGCAATCCCAAGACCGGCGAGGAAGTGCCGATCACGCCGCGCCGCGTGCTGACCTTCCGCCCGTCGCATGTCCTCAAGGCGCGCGTCGCTGGCGGGGCCCCGGCGTGACCGAGCGCGCCTCTGCCCGCAAGGCCCCCGATCGCAAGGCCCCCGACGCCTTCCGCACGATCGGCGAGGTGGCCGAGGCCATGGGCCTGCCCACCCATGTGCTGCGCTTCTGGGAGAGCCGCTTTCCCCAGATCCGGCCCGTCAAGGGCGCAGGCGGGCGGCGCTATTACCGGCCGACGGATGTCGCGCTCATCACCGCGCTGCGCCGGCTCTTGCACGAGGATGGCCTCTCGATCCGCGCGGTGCAGAAGATGCTGCGCGATCATGGCATAAGACAGGTGGCAGCGATGGCGGCACCGCAGGAAATCCAGACCGCGCCGGCAGAACCCGTCTCGGCGCCCGAACCCGCGCCGATGGCGCCGGTCCGGGCTGCGCCTTCGGATGCCAAGGTCGTGGCGCTGCCGCGCCGGCGCGCCGCCCCGCCCGCGATCGACGCGGCGCAGCTCAGCCTGCCGGGGTTCGAGCCCGCAGGCGCCACCGATCCGGCGCCCGATCAGCCCGTCGCCGCAGCGGCGCGGCCCGTGCCCGTGCCCGTCGCCGTCTCGGTGCCCGTTCCTGCCCCGGCCGCGCCGGATGTCGGCGTGCTCTATGCCCGCCTCGTGGCGCTGCGCGACCGGATGGCGCGGGCCGGCTGACGGCCGGCAACTGCCTGACAACCCCCGGGAAAAATGAGGCGGCAATCCCGGGGAGGTCGGGATTGCCGCCAGTCCGATCGGCCCGGGGAGGAGAAGGGCCTTTCGTACATCGCCGGGGCCCGAAGGCCCCCAGCCCCTGCGGCCTGCGGGGGAGGAGACCCGCATCCGCACCTCGCCGACCGGGGGAGGAGATACCGGCCGACCAGGGCCGCGCCGGTGCGATCGCCGACGCTTCCCCTCCAAGATGGCGCATTTCTGCGATTGCACAATAGCGGTCTCCGCAATGCTGCCTTGCAGCATGAACATGGCGAAAACGCTGAAATCATGTGCGGTTTTCGCCGGCCGTGCCGCAGTACCGGGCGTGCTCGGGTTCGGGCGTCCCGCACGCCAGCCCCTTTGGCGTGGGTTCGTTGCACAGAATCGTGCCTCTGCCCGCACTTTCCCAAAATTTCCCGTTGACTCCCATGTTTTCCCATGCCACACAGGCTTCAGAAGACGGCGGGCAGACCACACGGGGCGCAGACTCCGGATCTTGAGGCAGGTTTCACAGGCTCCCGCCACACGACACAGACTTCCGGCGCGCCCTCTGGCACCCCCCAAGGACGGCGCGACCGGGACCCGACGACGGGGCGAGGGCGGCGGATCGGGCGAAGGCGCGCGGTCCGCCGTTTCCGTTCGGGGAGTGATCGGCCCGCAAGGGCGGCACGAGGGCAGGGCGCAAGGAAGGCGGGCGTGTACTTTCACGGCGAATTCACCCAGAGGGTTGACGCCAAGGGCCGCGTCTCGATTCCGGCCGACTTCCGCAGGGTGCTCGAACAGGGCGATCCCGACTGGCACGAGGGGCTCCGGCCGCGGGTGCGCATTGTCTGGGGCGATCCGCGCCGGCGCTTTCTCGAATGTTTCACCGAAGCCGCGATCCGCGGGGTCGAGGCCCAGATCGCCGCCCTCCCGCGCGGCTCGGCCCGCCGGCGCCTGCTCGAGCAGGTGATGATCGCGGGCTCGGACAGCGCCGAGGTCGACCCCGACGGGCGCATCGTCCTCAACCAGCGCCTGCGCGAGCGCATCGGGCTGCCCGAGACGGGGGATGCGCTCTTTGCCGGGGCGCTCGATACCTTTCAGATCTGGCTGCCCGAGACCTATGAGGCCGACAAGGCGCAGCGCTTCGCCGCGGCCTTTGCCGATCTGCCCGCGGACGCCGATGTGCTGACCCTGCTCGATCCGCCGTCCGAGGGGGGGTGAGATGGGCATGATGGCGCCCCCGCCCCATATCCCCGTCCTGATCGGGCCCTTGATCGCGGCGGTGGCGCCGGTGCGCGGCGTCTGGGTCGATGGGACCTTCGGCGCGGGCGGCTATGCGCGCGCGCTGCTCGAGGCCGGGGCCGAGCGCGTCATCGGCATCGACCGCGACCCGAGCGCGCTTGCCCTCGCGGCGGGCTGGGCGGGCCCGATGGGCGACCGGCTGCGGCTGATCGAGGGCAATTTCGCCGATCTCGACACACTCGCGGGCGGGCCGGTCGATGGCGTGGTGCTCGACCTTGGCGTGTCGTCGATGCAGATCGATGCGGCCGGGCGCGGATTTTCCTTTCTGCGCGACGGCCCGCTCGACATGCGGATGGGCGCCGAGGGGCCGACGGCGGCCGACATCGTCAATCGCGCGGCCGAGGCCGAGATCGCCGACATCCTCTATCACTTCGGCGAGGAACATGCCGCGCGCCGCATCGCGCGCGCCATCGTCGCCGCCCGCGCCGAGGCCCCAATCGAGACGACGCGCGCGCTGGCCGAGATCGTGGCGGGCTGCCTGCCGCGGTCCAAGCCCGGCCAGAGCCACCCCGCGACGCGCAGCTTTCAGGCGCTGCGCATCGCCGTCAACGCCGAGTTCGAGGCCCTCTTGGCGGGGCTGGCGGCGGCCGAGCGCGCGCTGCGCCCGGGCGGGATGCTGGCGGTCGTGACCTTCCATTCGCTCGAGGATCGGATCGTCAAGCGCTTCATCGCCGAGGCCGCGGACCCCGCGCGGGGCCAGAGCCGCCATCTGCCCGACGCTGCCCCCGCGCCCGCGCGCTTCGAGGCGGTGACGCGCCGCGCCGTTGCGCCCGATGCGGCCGAGGTCGCGGCCAATCCGCGCGCGCGCTCGGCCCATCTGCGGGTCGCGCGCCGCACCGCCGCCCCGCCCGCCCCGCCCGATCCGCGCGCGCTCGGCGTGCCGGTGCTGCCGGAACACGGCACGGGTCGCAGGCCAAGTCGGGGCAGGGGGCGCTGATGCGGACGATCCTGATCCTGATGGCGGGCTTCGGGGTGCTGAGCCTCGCCTTCTGGGCCTACCGCGAGAATTACGCGACCCAGCAGGCGCTGCGCGAGGTGGCGGCACTTCAGCGCGAGGTTGCGGCGCTGCGCGAGGCGATCGCGGTCAACCGCGCCGAATGGGCCTATCTCAACCGTCCTGACCGGCTGGCCGAGCTGGTCGTGGCCAATGTCGGGGCGCTGCCGCTTTTCGCGATCACGCCCGAACAGTTCGCGGCCCTCTCGAACCTGCCGCTGCCGTCGGTCGCACCCGCCGATGCAGGCGCGGCAGAGGCGGAGGGCCAGTGATGCGCACGCCGCTGCGCCCCCTTCCCCAGATCCTGCGCGCGAGGGTCGAGGGCGGCAATCCCGACCTGATCGAGGCCGAGAACATCCGCCTGCGCCATGAGGAGATGCGCGAGCGCGTCCGCGCCACCGCCGCCCAGCGCATCTGGTTCCTGACGGCGGCGTTCTGCCTGCTCTTTACCGTCATCGGGCTGCGGATGGGGGTTCTGGCCGCGACCCAGCCGATCGAGCCGGGCATCGCCGAGGCCCGCGCCGAGATCCAGGCCCAGCGCGCCGACATCGTCGACCGCCAGGGCAGGGTGATGGCGACGAACCTCGTCACCCACGCCCTCTATGCCCACCCGCGCGCCATGATCGACCCGATCGGCAGCGCGCGCGCCCTCGCCGCGATCTTTCCCGATCTCGACGGCGATGCGCTGGCGCGCCAGTTCACCTCGGGGCGCAGTTTCGTCTGGGTGCGCCGCACCCTCTCGCCCGAGCAGCGCCAGCGCGTGCACGAGATCGGCGAGCCGGGGCTGCTGTTCGGCGCGCGCGAGATGCGCCTCTATCCCAACGGGCGGATCGCGGCGCATGTGCTCGGGGGTGCCTCCTTCGGGCAGGAGGGGGTCGATTCGGCCGAGGTGATCGGCACGGCCGGGATCGAGCGCGCGCTCGATCAGCGGCTGCGCGACCCGGCGCTCCTCGGCCAGCCGCTCGCGCTCTCGCTCGATCTTTCGGTCCAGGCTGCGCTGACCGAGACGCTCGAGGCGGGCATGCACCTGATGAACGCCAAGGGGGCGGCGGCATCGTGATCGATGTGCACACCGGCGAAATTCTGGCGATGGTCTCGCTGCCCGATTTCGACCCCAACGACCGGCCCAACCCGCGCGTGACGGGCGATCCGGGCGACAGCCCGCTCTTCAACCGCGCGCTGCAGGGGGTCTATGAGCTCGGCTCGGTGATGAAGGTCTTTCCGGTGGCGCAGGCGCTCGAACTCGGCCTTGTGGAGCCGCGCACGGTCATGGATGTGAAGGGGCCGATCCGGGCCGGGAGCGCGACGGTACGCGACCATCCGACGACGCCGCGCGTCCTGACGGTCGCGGGCATCATCGCAAAAAGCTCGAACGTCGGGACCGTCAAGCTCGCCACCGCGATCGGCCACGGCCCGCAGGAGGATTTCCTGCGCCGGCTGGGCTTTTTCGCGCCCGTGCCGCTCGAACTCAGCGAGGCGCCGGGCGCGCGGCCCCTCGTGCCGCCGCGCTGGTCCGACACGACGGCCGCGACGGTCGCCTATGGGCATGGCATCTCGGCCAATCTCGTGCATCTCGCCTCGGCCTATGCAAGCCTCGTGAACGGCGGCATGCGCGTCACCCCCACGCTTCTGCGCCGCGACGACCCCGCGCTGGGCGAGCGGCTGATCGCGCCCGAGACATCGGCGCGCATGCGCGGCATCCTGCGCTCGACCGTCACGCAAGGGACCGCCCGGCAGGCCGAGGTCGCGGGCTATTACCTCGGCGGCAAGACCGGCACCGCCGAAAAGCCCAGCCGCGGCGGCGGCTATGTCGACGACAAGGTGGTCGCGACCTTTGCCGGCGCCTTCCCGATGACCGACCCGCGCTATGTCATCGTCGTCTCGCTCGACGAGGCCGAGGACCGGACGGGCACCGAGGCCCGCCGCACCGCGGGCTGGACGACGGTGCCGGTGGTGCAGGTGATCCTGCGCCGGATCGGCCCGCTCCTTGGCGTGCGGCCAGAGCCCGAACCCTCGGAAACGGTCCTTGCCGACTACCCCGCACTCGGCGATTAGGGCCCGCGTGGGGATGGGGCGCGGGCATGGGCAAGATCGCGGGGTCCGAGGTGGCTGAGCCGGTGCGCGCGCGCCTTGCCGATCTCGGCCTCGTGCCCGCTGCCGGCGCCGGGGACACCCCGATCACCGGCATCGCGATCGAGAGCCGCGCGGTCAGGCCGGGGATGCTCTTTGCCGCGCTGCCGGGCACGCGGGTGCATGGCGCGCGCTTTGCCGCCGAGGCGCTCGCCTCGGGCGCGGTCGCGATCCTGACCGACGCCGCCGGGGCCGAGGCCGCGCGCGCGGCCCTGACCGAGCACCCCGGGGCGGCGCTGATCCTTGCCGAGGATGCGCGCGTGGCGCTGGCGCGGGTGGCCGCGCGCTGGTTCGGCGTCCAGCCCGGGGTGATGGCGGCGGTGACGGGGACGAACGGCAAGACCTCGGTCGCAAGCTTTACCCGCCAGATCTGGACCGCGCTCGGCCATGCGGCGATCAACCTCGGCACGACCGGGGTCGAGGGCGCGTGGTCGGCGCCCTCGCGCCACACGACGCCCGATGCGCTGACGCTCGCGCGCCTGCTGGCCGAGGCGGCGTCGGCCGGCGTCACCCATGGCTGCATGGAGGCGTCATCGCACGGGCTCGATCAGCGCCGGCTCGAGGGCGTGCGGCTGCGCGCGGCGGGGTTCACGAACCTCTCGCGCGATCACCTCGACTATCATCCCGACGAGGACGCCTATTTCGAGGCCAAGGCCGGCCTCTTCGGCCGCCTCCTGCCCGAGGGCGCGACGGCGGTTCTGAACATCGACGACCCGCGGGGCCGCATCCTTGCGGCGCGCGCTCACGACCGGGGGCAGCGCGTGATCGCGACGGGGGCGGCCGAAGGGGCCGATCTGCGCCTTGCCGGGCAGCGCTGCGACGCGACCGGGCAGGAGGTGCGGCTGATCTGGCAGGGGCAGGCGCGACAGGTACGGCTGAACCTCGTGGGCGGGTTTCAGGCGGCAAATGTCGCGGTGGCGGCGGGCCTCGCGATCGCCTGCGGGGATGCGCCGGGGGCTGTGTTCGACGCACTCGGCCAGCTTCGCGGCGTGCGCGGCCGGATGGAGCGCGCCGCGACGCGCGACAATGGCGCGGCGGTCTACGTCGATTACGCCCACACCCCCGATGCGGTCGCGACCGCGCTTGCCGCGCTGCGCCCGCATGTGATGGGGCGCATCGTCGTCGTCCTCGGCGCCGGCGGCGACCGCGACCGGGGCAAGCGGCCGCTGATGGGGGCCGCCGCGGCGGCGGGCGCGGATGCGGTGATCGTGACGGATGACAACCCGCGCTCCGAGGATCCGGCCGCGATCCGGGCGGCGGTGCGCGCGGGTTGCCCCGCCGCGGCCGAGGTGGCCGACCGGGCCGAGGCGATCCTGCGCGGGGTCGCGATGCTCGGGCCGGGGGATGCGCTCTTGATCGCGGGCAAGGGGCACGAGACGGGGCAGGAGATCATGGGGCAGGTCTATCCCTTCGACGACGCCGAGCAGGCATCGATGGCGGTCGCAGCGCTCGAGGGGCGGGGGGTATGAGCGCGCTCTGGACCTCGGCCGAGGCCGAAGCCGCGACGGGCGGGCGCGCGCGCCGCCCCTTCGCCGCCACGGGCGTCTCGATCGACAGCCGCAGCATCGCGCCGGGCGATCTGTTCGTGGCCCTCAAGGACGCGCGCGACGGGCATGATTTCGTGGCCGATGCGCTGGCGCGCGGGGCGGCGGCGGCGATGGTGTCGCGCGTGCCCGAGGGCGTTGCGCCCGATGCGCCGCTTCTGATCGTGCCCGATGTGCTCGCGGGGCTGACCGCGCTGGGCGCGGCGGGACGGGCGCGGGCGCGCGGGCGCGTCATCGCGGTGACGGGCTCGGTCGGCAAGACCTCGACCAAGGAGATGCTGCGCATCGTGCTCGGCGGGCAGGGCACGGTGCACGCGGCCGAGGCGAGCTTCAACAACCACTGGGGCGTGCCGCTGACGCTCGCGCGCCTGCCGGCGGCGGCCGATTTCGCCGTGGTCGAGATCGGGATGAACCACCCGGGCGAGATCGCGCCGCTCGCGCGCCTCGCGCGCCCCGATGCGGTGATGATCACGACAATCGCGGCCGCACATCTCGAGGCGTTCGGGAGCCTCGAGGGCATCGCCGAGGAAAAGGCCGCGATCTGCGCGGGGCTTGCGCCGGGGGGGCTTGCGGTCCTGCCCGCGGGGCTCGGGCAATCGGCGATCCTGATCGCGCGCGCCGAAGCCGCCGGGGCGCGGATCGTGACCTTCGGCGCGGGCGCGCAGGCCGACTGGCGGATGGGCCTTGTGCGCGCCGCCCCGGGCGCGACGGTGGCCGAGGCGCAGACGCCTGCGGGTACGCTCCTCTTCAAGGTGATGACGCCGGCGCGGCATTTCGCGCAGAACGCGCTCGGGGTGCTGGCGCTCGTTGCGGGGCTCGGGCTCGACCCGGCGCTCGCGGTCGCGGATCTGGCGCGCTGGCAGCCGCCGCGGGGGCGCGGCAACCGGGTGCGCGTGGTGCTCGACCGGGTGGATGAGCGGCAGTCGTTCGACCTCATCGACGATGCCTATAACGCCAACCCCGCCTCGATGGCGGCCGCGCTGGCGGTGCTGGCCGAATCGGCGCCGCGCGACGGGCTGGGGCGGATCGCGCGCGGCCGGCGCATCGCGGTGCTGGGCGACATGCTCGAGCTCGGCCCCGAGGCGGCCCGGCTGCACCGCGATCTGGCCGATCTGCCCGCGCTGGGTGCGGTCGATGTCGTGCATTGCGCGGGGCCGCTGATGGCCGCGCTCTGGCAGGCGCTGCCCGAGGGGCGGCGCGGCGAATGGGCCGAGGATGCGGCCGCCCTCGCGGGGCGGGTGCACCACCATGTCGATGCGGGCGATGTCGTGCTCGTCAAGGGATCGAAGGGCTCGCGCGTCTCGGCGGTGGCCGAGGCGCTGGCGCGGCTGGGTGAAGCGCGGGCCGCAGACGGCCCGACCGGGGGAGAGTGATGCTCTATTGGCTGACCGAGTTCTCGCAAGGGGGCGACCTCTTCAACCTCTTTCGCTACATCACCTTCAGGGCGGGGGGCGCGTTCTTCACCGCGCTTATCTTCGGCTTCATCTTCGGCCGGCCGCTGATCGAGGCGCTCCGCCGGCGCCAGAAGAAGGGCCAGCCCATCCGCGAGGACGGGCCGCAGGGGCATTTCGCCAAGGCGGGGACGCCGACGATGGGGGGGCTTCTGATCCTCTCGGCGCTTGTCGTCGCGACGCTCCTCTGGGCGCGGCTCTCGAGCCCCTATGTCTGGATCGTGCTGGGCGTCACGCTCGCCTTCGGGCTGATCGGCTTTGCCGATGATTTCGCCAAGGTCACCAAGATGAACACCCGCGGCGTCTCGGGGCGGGTGCGGATGGGGCTCGGGATCATCGTGGCGCTGCTTGCCTCATGGGCGGCGGCGCTGGGTCAGCCCGATGCGCTCGGCTTTCACCTCGCGGTGCCGCTCTTCAAGGATGTGCTCATCAACCTCGGGCTCTTCTTCGTGCCGTTCGGGGTGCTCGTGATCGTGGGGGCGGCCAATGCCGTCAATCTCACCGACGGGCTCGACGGGCTTGCGATCATGCCGGTGATGATCGCGGCCGCAGCCCTCGGGATCATCGCCTATGCGGTCGGGAACTTCAATTTCGCCAATTATCTCGGCGTCCATTTCGTGCCGGGGACGGGGGAGCTCTTGATCTTCGTCGCAGCCCTGATCGGGGGCGGGCTCGGGTTCCTGTGGTACAACGCGCCCCCCGCGGCCGTCTTCATGGGCGACACCGGGAGCCTCGCGCTCGGCGGGGCGCTGGGCGCGATCGCGGTCTGCACCAAGCACGAGATCGTGCTCGCGATCGTGGGCGGGCTTTTCGTGGTCGAGGCGCTCTCGGTCATCATCCAGGTGTTCTATTTCAAGCGCACCGGGCGGCGGGTGTTCCTGATGGCGCCGATCCACCATCATTTCGAGAAAAAGGGCTGGGCCGAGCCGCAGATCGTGATCCGCTTCTGGATCGTCTCGCTCATCCTCGCGCTGATCGGGCTTGCGACCCTCAAGGTCAGGTAGGGCGGGTTTGACAAGGGCGCGCGGGTTCTTCATGGGTGCGCGCGCAAGCCGGATGCGGAACGCGCGCTGATGCAACTCTATCTGCCGATCGCCGAGGTCTCGATCAACGCCTTCCTCCTGCTGGGGCTCGGCGGGATCGTGGGCCTTCTGTCGGGCATCTTCGGGGTGGGGGGCGGGTTCCTCATCACGCCGCTTTTGATGTTCATCGGCATCCCGCCCGCGGTCGCGGTGGCGACGGGGGCCAATCAGGTCGTGGCGTCCTCGGTCTCGGGGGTGCTGTCGCAGATGCGGCGCAAGGGGGTCGATTTCCGCATGGGCGTCGTGCTCCTTGGCGGCGGGATCGTCGGCGCCGCGGCGGGCATCTGGGTCTTCGACGTCCTGCGCCGGGCGGGGCAGGTCGATCTGCTCGTGCAGCTTTCCTATGTGGTATTCCTCGGCCTCATCGGCGCGCTCATGTTCCAGGAGAGCCTGCGCGCCATCCGCCGCAGCAGCGCCGGCGCCGCCCCGCGGCGCGCGCATCAGCACCTGATCGTGCACCGGCTGCCGCTCAAGATGAAGTTCCGCGCCTCGGGCCTCTACATCAGCGTCATCCCCCCCGTCGCGGTCGGGGCCGCCGTGGGCTTTCTTGCCGCGGTGATGGGGGTCGGGGGCGGGTTCATCATGGTGCCCGCGATGATCTATCTGCTCGGCATGCCGACGCGGGTCGTGATCGGCACCTCTCTCTTCCAGATCATCTTCGTCTCGGCCTTCTCGACGGTGATGCACGCCTACACGAGCCAGTCGGTCGATATCCTGCTGGCACTCGTCCTCATCATCGGGGGCGTCATCGGGGCGCAGATCGGCACCACCATCGGCGCCCGCCTCAAGGCCGAGCAGCTGCGCATCCTGCTCGCGATCCTCGTGCTTGCGGTGTCGTTCAAGATCGCGCTCGACCTCCTGCTCGAGCCGTCCGAGCTTTATTCCGTCGTGTCGGGGGTCCTGCCATGAGGGGGGTCGCACTCGCGCTCGCCCTCATCCTCGGGGCGGGGCCGGTCTCGGCGTCGGAGGAATCGATCGTTGCGGGCCTCAGCCAGAACCGCATCGGCATCAGCGCCAATTTCGACGGCTCCGAGATCATCGTCTATGGCGCCGTGCGCCGCGATGCGCCCGCACCCGAAGGCGCGCTCGACGTGATCGTGACGGTCGAGGGGCCGTCGGGCCCCGTGACCGTGCGCCGCAAGGAGCGCCGCTTCGGCATGTGGATCAACACCGAGTCGGTCCGCATCAGCGCCGCGCCCGCCTTTTACGCCATCGCGACCACCGCCCCCCTCTCGGAGATCCTGAGCGAGACGGACAATCTGCGCCACCGCATCAGCATCCCGCGCGCCATCCGCGCCGTCGGCATCGGCGAGGAGACGCCCCAGTTCACCGATGCGCTGATCCGCATCCGTGGCCGGACGGGGGCCTATCTGCTCGAGGAAGGCGCGGTCGATCTGGCGGGCGAGACGCTCTTTCGCGCCGATTTCGTGCTGCCCGCGAACCTGACCGAGGGGCTCTTCGACGTGCGCATCTTCCTGTTGCGCGCCGGCGTCGTCGTCGATTCGCTCGAGACCCAGATCGACGTGCGCAAGGAGGGGCTCGAGCGCATCCTCTATCGCCTCGCCTATGACCTGCCGCTGGTCTACGGGCTGCTCGCGCTCGTGCTCGCGGCCTTTGCGGGCTGGGCGGCCAACGCGGCCTTCCGCTTCCTGCGGTCCTGAGCGGCCCTCAGCCCTCGGGATAGAGCGTGCGGCAGCGCGCGATCTCGCGCTCGGCCCGGGCCGAGGCTTCGGTGCGCTTGTCGCGCAGCTGGCCCAAAAGCCGCCGCTCGGCCTCGAGATCGACCGCACGGGGCCGCTTTTGCGTGACGGGCACATTCTCGAGGCAGAGCGTCTCGACCATCGGCAGCGGCCGGCCCTCGGCGTCGGTCGCGGGGTTCGGCGGCTCGAGGCAGCGCTGCCAGCGCGCCTCGAACACCTGCACGCTGTCGATCGCATAGCCGCGCACCAGCGTCGCCTCGGATTGCGCGATGAGGCCGTCGAGCACGCGCAGATCGCGCGTCGCCGAGGCCACGCACGTCTCATAGGGGGTCGCGCATCCCGTCAGCAGGAGAAGCGCGCAAAGGCCGATGCCGCGGATCATGGGCCGACCATAGTGCCGCGCGCCACGCCGCGAAAGGCCATTCGTCACCCGCGCGATGTTGCGCAGCCCGGCCCCTGCGGCTAAGCCTCGGGCAACGCGGTCGGCAGGCAGGAGGGCAGGATGCGCGCCTATCTCTTTCCGGGGCAGGGGGCCCAGACGGTCGGCATGGGGCGCGCGCTGGCGGAGGCCTATCCGGCCGCGCGCGCGGTGTTCGAGGCCGTGGACGAGGCGCTGGGCGAGAACCTCTCGACCCTGATCTGGGAAGGGCCGATCGAGACGCTGACGCTGACCGCCAACGCCCAGCCCGCGCTGATGGCGATGTCGATGGCGGCCCTTGCCGCGCTCGAGGCCGAGGGCCGCGCGTGGGCGGGGGTGGGCTTTGTCGCGGGCCACAGCCTCGGGGAATATTCCGCCCTCTGCGCTGCCGGCGCGATCGGGCTTGCCGATACGGCGCGCCTTCTGCGGCTGCGCGGGCAGGCGATGCAGGCGGCGGTGCCGGTCGGGACGGGGGCGATGGCGGCGCTGCTGGGCCTTGACCTTGCGACCGCGGCCGAGGTCGCGGCCGAGGCCGCGCAGGGTGAGGTCTGCGCCGCGGCAAACGACAACGACCCCGCGCAGGTCGTCGTCTCGGGCCACGCAGCGGCGGTCGCGCGCGCGGTCGAGATCGCGCGCGCCCGCGGCGCCAGGCGCGCGGTGATGCTGCCCGTCTCGGCCCCCTTTCACTGCGCGCTGATGCAGCCCGCCGCCGAGGCGATGGCGGCGGCACTTGCCGATGTCGCGATCCGCGCGCCGCGCGTGCCGGTCGTCTCGAATGTCGCGGCCGAGGGTGTCACCGACCCCAACCGGATCCGCGCGCTGCTGGTCGCGCAGGTGACGGGTGCGGTGCGCTGGCGCGAGAGCATCGCCTGGATGGGCGCGCAAGGTGTGACCGAGTTTTGCGAGATCGGCGCGGGCAAGGCCCTCTCGGGCATGGTGCGGCGCATCCTGCCCGAGGCCGCGACGCGCGCCGTCTCCACCCCCGAGGACGCCCGCGCATGACCGCCGAGGGGGGCGTCCTCGCGACCCCCGAGGGCCGGCGGATCGCCTGGGCGCGGGTGCCGGGTGCAGCACCCGGCGTCGTCTTTCTGGGCGGGCTGCGCTCGGACATGACGGGCACCAAGGCCATGCATCTGCACGCCTGGGCCGAGCGGACGGGGCGGGCCTTTCTGCGCCTTGACTATTCGGGGCATGGCGCCTCGTCGGGGCGGTTCGAGGAGGGCACGATCGGCGCCTGGGCCGCGGATGCGCGCGCCGCTATCGGCGCGCTGACGACCGGGCCGCAGGTGCTCGTGGGCTCCTCGATGGGGGGCTGGATCGCGCTTCTGCTCGCCCGCGCCGAGCCCGCGCGGGTCGCGGGCCTGGTCGGCATCGCGGCCGCCCCCGATTTCACCGACGCGCTCGGCCGCGCGATCGGGGCCGAGGGGCGCGCGCGCCTCGCGGCCGGCGGGCAGGTCGCGCTGCCGTCCGAGCATGGCGCGCCCCTGCCGGTCAGCCGCGCGCTTCTGGCCGACGGGCGGCGCAACCGGGTGCTGCGCGCGCCCCTGCACCTGCCCTTTGCGGTCCGCTTCCTGCAGGGCGAGGCCGACCGCGACGTGCCGGTCGCGACCGCGCTGAGGCTTTTTGCCCACGCCACGGGCCCCGACATCCGGCTGACGCTGGTCAAGGGCGCCGATCACCGCTTTTCGAGCCCCGACTGCCTTTCGCTGATCGAGGGCGCGATCCAAGAGATCCTCGACGGAGCCCCGACATGATGCGCGCCCTTGGCCTTCTCTTCCTCGTTGCGGTGCTGGCTTTCGCCGGGCTCTGGGTCTGGAACCCGGTGCGCGTGCCCCCGCCGCCGCGCCTCGATGCGGCCGCCATCCCCGACGATCTCGACGCCTATCTGGCCGGGCGCGAGGGGGTCGTTCCCGGCATCACGCCCGGCACCGAAAAGCGCATCCTCTGGGCGGCCGCGCCCGGGGTGCGCACGCCGCTCGCGATCGTCTATCTGCACGGCTTTTCCGCGACCTCCGAAGAGATCCGCCCCGTGCCCGACCGCGCCGCGGCCGCGCTTGGCGCGAACCTCTATTTCGCGCGCCTCGCGGGGCATGGCCGCGACGGCGAGGCGCTGGCCGGGGCCACTGCCGCGGACTGGCTGACCGATCTGGCCGAGGCGCTGGCGATCGGGGCGCGCATCGGCGAGCGGGTGGTCGTCTTCGGCACCTCGACGGGCGCGACGCTTGCGCTTGCGGGGCTGGGGACGCCCGAGCTTGCCGCCGCGCTGCCCGGCGCCGGGTCGGTCGCGGGGCTTGTCTTCGTCTCGCCCAATCTGCGGCTTGCGGACCCGGTGGCGGGGGCACTTCTCGATGCACCGGGGGTCGGGTGGTGGGGGCCGTTGATCGTGGGGCGCACGCGCAGCTTTGCCGCCGAGAACGAGGCCCATGCGCGCTTCTGGACGACGCGCTATCCCACGCGCGCGGTCGTGCCGATGGCCGAGCTGATGGCGCTGGCGCGGGCGGTCGATCCGGGCGCGATGCGGCTGCCGCTTTTGCTCGTGCGCTCGCCGGCCGATCGCGTCGTCTCGCCCCGCGCGGCCGAGGCGCTCGGGCGCGGCTGGGGCGGGCCCGTCACCGATGTCGTGATCCAGCCCGGGCCGGGGGTCGATCCGGCGGCGCATGTGATCGCGGGCGACATCCTCTCGCCCGCCCAGACCGGCCCCGTCGCCGATCTGGTCACGCGTTTCGCCGCGGGGCTCTGAGCGCGCTCAGACCGCCTGCAGATGGCCCTTGCGCCCCTGCGTGCCGCCCGAATGGGCGTCGATGAAGTTGAGCACGAGCGGTCGGATGTTGCTGCGCCAGGACTTGCCCGCAAAGATGCCGTAATGCCCCGCGCCGGGTTCGAGGTGGTGGCGCTTCATCCCCTCATCAAGCCCCGTGAGCAGCTCGAGCGCCGCGACGCATTGGCCGGGGGCCGAGATGTCGTCGTTCGCGCCCTCGGCCGTCATCACCGCGACGCGGTTGATCGCGCCGATATCGACGCGCCGCCCCGCCACCTCGAAGACGTTGCGCGCGATCTCGCGGTTCTTGAAGATGCGCTCGACCGTCGAGAGGTAGAATTCCGCCGTCATGTCCATGACCGCGAGGTATTCGTCGTAGAAACGGTTGTGGGCGTCGCGCTCGCCGTCCTTGCCCTGTGCGGCGGCGACGATCTTTTCGGCGAAGGCGCGGCCGTGACGCTCGGCGTTCATGGTGATGAACGAGCCGAGCTGCAAGAGCCCCGGATAGACCATCCGCCCCACGCCCGCGTGCTTCATGCCCACGCGCTGGATCGCGAGATATTCAAGCTGCCCCATCGTTACCCGCCGGCCGAAGTCGGTGACCTCGGTCGCCGCTGCATCCGGATCGACCGGCCCGCCGATCAGCGTGAGGGTGCGCGGCTGGGCGTCGGGGTCCTCGCCCGCCAGATAGGCCGTCGCGGCAAGGGTGAGGGGCACCGGCTGGCAGACCGAGATCACATGCAGATCGGGCCCGAGGTGGCGCATGAACTCGACCAGATAGAGCGTGTAGTCCTCGACATCGAACTTGCCGACCGAGACGGGGATGTCGCGCGCGTTGTTCCAGTCGGTCACATAGACATCGCAATCGGGCAGGAGGCTGATCACGGTCGAGCGCAGCAAAGTCGCGTAATGGCCCGACATCGGCGCCACGAGCAGCACGCGGCGCGGCTTGGGTGGGCGGTTGGTGACGTGGAAATGGATGAGGTTGCCGAAGGGGCGGTCGAGCACCGTCTCGACATGCACGAGATGGTCGCGCCCGTCGTCGCCGACGACCGCCTGGATGCCCCAGTCGGGCTTGATCACCATCCGCGCAAAGCTGCGCTCGGTCACGCGCCCCCAGGCCGACATGAGCTTGAAGGCAGGGTTCGGGAACATGCCGAAGACCGGGTATGAGGCAAATGCGCGCGCGGAAGCGCCGAGCCATTCATTCGTGTTGCGCGCCGTTTCCATCAGGTCGTATGTGGGCAGATACCGCATATCGTCTCCTTCTACGGGGGCCCGTCTCTTGCGTCGCTTTCCTCCCCGTCGGCGACGTTATGCCAAGGCCAGAGAATAGGGGGTTAAGGTCAGCATGGCAACCGATCAGACCGATCCTGTCCCCGCCTCCGAAAAGTTGCGTCAGAACATGGAGCGCATCGAGACGCTGACCCAGCGCCTCGTCTCGTCGCTCTCGCATGGCGGGCCGCCCAACCCGGCGCTGAGCGCCCCGGGCCCCGAGTTCTACGCCAAGGCGGCCTCGGCCTACATGGCCGAGATGATGACCAATCCGGCCAAGATCGTCGAGCAGCAGGTCGAATACTGGGGCCGCACCTTCGCCCATTACCTCGAGGCCCAGCAGCACCTCGCGCAGGGGCGCATCAGCCTGCCCGAGGCGGATGCTGGCGCCGACAGGCCGCGCGACCGGCGCTTTGCCAACCCGCTGTGGGATACGCACCCCTATTTCGCCTATCTCAAGCAGCAATACCTGCTGAATGCCGAGGCGGTGAACAAGGCGGTCGCGAGCCTCGAGCATCTCGATCAGCGCGACCGCTGGCGGGTCGAGTATTTCGCGCGCCAGATCGTCGACATGATGTCGCCCTCGAACTTCTTCGCGACCAACCCCGACGCGCTCGAGCGCGCGGTCGAGACGGATGGCGAATCGCTCGTGCGCGGCCTCGAGAACCTCGTGCACGACATCGAGGCGCATGGCGGCGAGTTGCAGGTGACGCTCTCGGATGCCGAGGCCTTCAGGATCGGCGGCAACATCGGCACCACCCCCGGCAGCGTCGTCTTTCGCAACCGCATGTTCGAGCTGATCCAGTATGCGCCGACGACCGACAAGGTGCACCGCACCCCCCTCCTGATCTTTCCGCCCTGGATCAACAAGTTCTACATCCTCGACCTCAAGCCCGAGAACAGCCTGGTGAAGTGGATCGTCGATCAGGGCTTCACCCTCTTCGTCGTGAGCTGGGCGAACCCCGATGCGAGCTATGCCGACACCGGCATGGATGACTATGTCTCCGAGGGCTATCTCGCGGCGATCGCGGCGGTGAAGGCCATCACGGGCGAAAAGAAGATCAACGCCGTCGGCTATTGCATCGCGGGCACCACGCTGTCGCTGACGCTGGGCTACATGGCGCGCGTCAAGGACCGCTCGGTCAAGGCGGTGACGCTTTTCACCACGCTCACCGATTTCTCGGATCAGGGCGAGGTCGGGGTGTTCCTCGACGATGATTTCGTCGACGGGATCGAGCGCGAATGCGAGCGCACGGGGGTCCTGCACAAGAAATACATGTCGCGCACCTTTAGCTTCCTGCGCGCCAACGACCTCATCTATGCGCCCGCGATCCGCAGCTACATGCTGGGCGAGCGGCCGCCCGCCTTCGATCTGCTGTTCTGGAACGGCGACGGCACCAACTTGCCCGGGCGCATGGCGGTCGAATATCTGCGCGGCCTGTGCCAACGCGACGAATTCGCGAAGGGCACGTTCAAGGTGCTGGGCAAGAAGGTGCGCCTGTCGGACATCACCCAGCCCCTCTTCGCGGTCGCCTGCGAGACCGACCACATCGCCGCCTGGCGGTCCTCGTATAATGGCGTGCGCCGCTTCGGCTCCGAGGACAAGACCTTCGTTCTGTCCGAGTCGGGCCATATCGCGGGCATCGTCAACCCGCCCACCAAGCGCAAATATGGCCACTACACCAACCCCGCCCCGATGACGACGCCCGAAGAGTTCCGCCACGACGCGAGCTTTGGCGCCGGCAGCTGGTGGCCCCATTGGGGCGCCTGGCTCGCGCAGCATTCGGGGCCGATGGTCGCGGCGCGCGTGCCCGGCACGGTCGAGGGTTATCCGGCGCTCGCACCCGCACCCGGCACCTATGTGACGGCCGACCCCGACGCGTGAAAGTTTTTTGCTGCACCGCAGCATTCCCTCTTGAAATGCTGCGGTGCAGCATGTATGTCTCTCTCATGAATGCAGCGGGCAGATGCCCCACCCCATCGGAGAGACAGCCATGAACAAACCGGCCGACGTGACCAAGATGATGCAGGACATGATGAACGTGTTCCCCTTCGACAATTCCGCCATGCAGGATGCGATGAAGTCGCAGGCCGCGCTGGGTGAGAAGATGACCCGCGTTGCGCTCGACGCGGCCGAGAAGTCGACCGACATCACCGCCAAATGGACCCGCGAGACGATCGCGCGTATGGGCGAGATGGCCCGCGTCAAGGCCGATCCGGCGGATTACTCGAAGGCCGCGACCGATTTCGCGACGCAGGCCGCCGAGCTCGCCGCCGAGAACATGGCCGCCTTCGCCGAGATCGCGAAGAAGGTGCAGATGGAGACGGTCGAACTGATGCTCGCCGCCGGCAAGGACATCTCGGAAGATGCCACCGCCGCGATGAAGAAGGCGACCGCCGAGGTCACCGGCGTGGCCAAGAAGGCCGCCGGCAAGTGATCTGAGGCGGCGCGCGGCGCACCTCCCCGTCGTCCGTGCCGCGTCGATCAGGGCGGATCCCCCGGGATCCGCCCTTTTTGCGTCGCGCCCCGCCCGTCCGCGCGGATGCAGAAATCGGTTTTCACGCCCGGCGCGCTCGTCTAGGCTCTGCTCGATCCTCGCCGACGGAGTCCGCGCCATGGCCGAGACCGATGTAAAACCGCTGCTCATCAAGCGCTACGCGAGCAGGCGGCTCTACAACACCGAGACGAGCGATTACGTCACGCTCGAGGATATCGCGGGCTTCATCCGCGCCGGCCGCGATGTCGAGATCATCGACCTCAAGTCGGGCGAGAATCTGACGCGCCAATACCTCCTCCAGATCATCGCCGAGCACGAGAGCAAGGGCGAGAGCGTGCTGCCCGTCAACGTGCTGACCGACCTCGTGCGCAGCTATGCCACGGGGATGAACAGCATGGTGCCGCAGTTCCTCGCCCAGGCGTTCGAGACCATGCGCGCCCAGCAGGAGCGTCTGGTCGAGAACCTCTCGGCTTTCGGCGGCCCGATGACGGGCGTGCCCGGCTTCGAGGCGATGCAGCGCCAGCAGGAGGCATTCCTCAAGGCGATGATGGGGGCCTTCGTGCCGGGTGCCGCCACGGGCCATGAAGGCCCCGCCCCGGACGCGGCAGCCCCCAGGGGCGACGGCGCCCCGCCCGCCCAGGGCGACGAGATTGCCGACATCCGCGCCCAGCTGGCGGCACTTCAGGCCCGCCTCGCGCGGTTCTGAGCCTCAGCGCCCCTCGAAGCGCGGCGTGCGCTTGTCGATGAAGGCGAGCACCCCCTCGCGGAAATCATGCGTGCGCCCGCAGCGGCCCTGCAATTCGGCCTCGAGGCGCAGCTGCGCCTCGAGCGTATTGTCCGCCGAGGCCGCCATCGCCTGCTTGAGCGCGCCATAGGCCACCGTCGGCCCCTGCGCGAGGGTCTCGGCGCGCGCCCGCCAGCCCGCCTCGAACGCCGAGTCGGGCAGCGCCTCCCAGATCAGGCCCCAGTCCGCGGCCTCGCGCGCGCCGAGCCGCTCGCCGAAAAGCGCAAGCCCCATCGCGCGCGCCATCCCGAGCTGGCGCGGCAGCCGCCAGGTGCCGCCCGCGTCGGGGATGAGGCCGATGCGCGTGAACGCCTGCACGAAGACGGCCGATTCGGCCGCGATCACCACATCGGCCGCAAGCGCGAGGTTCGCGCCCGCCCCCGCCGCCGCCCCGTTCACCGCAGCGATCACCGGCACCGTCAGGGCGCCCATGGCCGCCAGCAGCGGCTCGTATTCGTCGCGCAGCGTCCCCTCGAGGTCGATCGTGGCGAGCGAGCGCGCATCCCCCAGGTCCTGCCCCGAACAGAACGACCGCCCCGCCCCGGTCAGCACCACGACGCGCGCCCCCGACGCGGGCTGCGCCAGCGCGCGCAGCGCATGGAGGAGTTCCGCGCGCATCTGCACGTTGAGGGCGTTCATCACCTCGGGGCGGTTGAGGGTGATGACCGCAACGCCGTCCTTCAGATCGCAAAGGATCGTCCGATAGTCCATCGCCTGCCTGCCTTCCTGTCAGCCGGCCTCAATCCCGCAGGAGGTCGCGCAGCCGCGCCTCTTCCTCGGGGCTGAGGGTCGCGGGCGGCGTCGCGCGCGCCCGTGCGCGCAGATAGCCGATCGCGATCGCCCCCGCCAGCATCAGCATCGCCGGTCCCGCCAGCCACAGCAGGAGGTTCGCCCCCCCGAGGGTCGGGCGCAGCAGCACATATTCGCCGTAGCGGTCGACGACGAAGGCCACGACCTCTGCATCGCTGTCGCCCGCCACCAGCCGCTCGCGCACCAGAAGGCGCAGATCGCGCGCGAGGCCCGCGTTCGATTCGTCGATCGATTCGTTGCGGCAGACCAGGCAGCGCAGCCCCGCCGATATGTCGCGCGCGCGCTCCTCGAGCGCGGGGTCGGGCAGCACCTCATCGGGTTGCACCGCCAGCGCCGGGCCCGACCAGAGCGCGAGCGCGACGCAGAGGGCGCGCAGCATCATTCCGCCGCCACCCCCGCCGCCGGCGCCGCCCGCCGTGCCCCGGCCGCGATGCGATAGCGCCGGTCCGAGAGGCTCAGAAGCCCCCCGAGCGCCATCAGCGCGCAGCCCGCCCAGAGCCAGTTCGCGAAGGGCTTGACATAGCTGCGCACCGCCCAGCCCCCGCCCGTCTGCGCATCCCCCAGCACCAGATAGACGTCGCGCCAGAAACCATAGTCGATCCCCGCCTCGGTCGTGGGCATCCCGGCGGCGGGATAGATGCGCTTTTCGGGCCGAAGCTCAAAGACGCGCGCCCCTTCGGTCACGCTGAAGACGCCCTGCGTGGCGAGGTAGTTCGGCCCCTCGACCTCGCGCACCTCGAGCAGCCGCACCTCGCGCCCGGCAAGGTCGAACGCCTCGCCCGGTTGCAGCACGCGGATATCCTCGCGCTGCCAGGCCATCATCGCCGCGACCGCAAAGATCGTGACGCCGAGGCCCCCATGCGCCACCGCCTTGCCCCAATCCGCCCGCGGCAGGAGCGCGATGCGCCGCAGCCGCAGCCCGAGCCCCTCGCGCCCGCCGCGCGCCCAGATATCGACCGCCGCCCCGCCCACGACCCAGAGCCCGAGCGCGAGCCCGATGGGGCCGAGCGCGCTCTGCCCCGTCTGCACCGCAAAGGCGAGCGCGCCCGCCGCCAGCGCAAGGAACGCAGGCGCCCCCAGCGCGCGCAGCCCCCGCGCCGGATCGGCCCGCTTCCACGCCAGCATCGCCCCGAACGGCAGCAGGATCGCGATCGCGACCATGAAGGGCGTGAAGGCCGCGTTGAAGAAGGGCGGCCCCACCGACAGCTTGCGCCCGGCCAGCAGCTCGGCCACGAGCGGCCAGATCGTGCCGACAAAGACGACGAAGCACGACACCGACAACAGCACGTTGTTGGCGACGATGCCCGATTCGCGGCTGAGCACGCCAAAGACGCCGCGCGCCTCCATCGCGCCCGCCCGCAGCGCATAAAGGACAAGCGCCCCCCCGGTGAAGAAGCCGAGGATCATGAGGATGAACACGCCCCGGTCGGGGTCGTTGGCGAAGGCGTGCACGCTCGTGATGATGCCCGAGCGCACGATGAAGGTGCCGATCAGCGAAAAGCCGAAGGCCAGGATCGCCAGCAGGATCGTCCAGGATTTCAGCGCCTCGCGCTTTTCGACGACGATCGCGGAATGGAGGAGTGCGGCCGCGATCAGCCAGGGCATGAACGAGGCGTTCTCGACCGGATCCCAGAACCAGAACCCGCCCCAGCCCAGTTCGTAATAGGCCCACCACGACCCGAGCGCGATCCCGATCGTGAGGAACACCCACGCCGCCAGCGTCCAGGGCCTGACCCAGCGCCCCCAGGCGGCATCGACCCGCCCCTCGATCAGCGCCGCGACCGCGAAGGAATAGGCCATCGAGAGGCCGACATAGCCGAGGTAGAGAAACGGCGGATGAAAGGCGAGGCCCGGGTCCTGCAGGAGCGGGTTCAGATCCTGCCCGTCGAAGGGCGCAACCTCGAGCCGCAGGAAGGGGTTCGAGGTCAGCAGCATGAAGAGGAGGAACGCAACCCCGATCGAGCCCTGCACCGCAAGGACCCGCGCGCGCAGCGTGTCGGGCAGGTTGCCTCCGAACCACGCCGCCGACGCCCCGAAAAGCGCGAGGATCAGCGTCCAGAGCAGAAGCGACCCCTCGTGATTGCCCCACACGCCCGAGATCTTGTAGAGCAGGGGTTTGAGCGTGTGCGAATTCGACACCACGAGCGCGACCGAAAAGTCCGAGGTGACGAAGGCCCAGGTGAGTGCCGCGAAGGCAAACCCCAGAAGCAGCAGTTGCGCCACCGCGAGCGGCTCTGCCGCCGCCATCCACGCCGCCCGCCGCTGCGCCGCGCCGATCAGCGGCACGGCCGTCTGCAAAAGCGCGACGACAAGCGCGAGGATCAGGGCGAAGTGTCCGAGTTCGACGATCATGCCCCGACTATAGGCCGCGCCGGGTCCCGCAGGAAGGGTCTGCGCCCATGCGTCGCGCGCAGGTCGCGCAGGCGTGACCGCGGGTCTTCAACCCGCGGTCGCGCCCCGCCGCCAATCCTCGAGCGCGGGGTTCCCGCCCGTGGGGCGTCGCGGCGCGGCTGCCTCGGGTGCTGCCGGCGCAGGCGGGACAGGCCGGGCCTCAGGCCGCGTGGCGGTCTGGCTGGCGCGGAAGTGATGCGTCTCGCGCGCGCCGAAATAGAACGCCACCACCGCCCCCATCAGCCACCAGAGCGGCTCGGGCACGCGCTCAAGCGCCTCCATCCGCTCGGCAAAGCCCGGGGGGTCGGCCATCGCATAGGCAAAGAGCCCGATCGACCCGAAGGCGAGCGTCGGGCGCGGCAGGCGGTTGAGCCCGTTCACCAGCCCGTCGAACCACCCGCCGGGCGCATTCCTGAACTCGGCCGCGTGCTGGGCAAGCGCGGCCGATTGCGCCTCGGCCGAAAGCTCGAGGCTGCGGGTGGCGTTGGGGATGAAGACTTCGGCCACGCCGCGGGTGGCGTCGGCCAGCGCGCCCACCGCCTGCGGGGCGCCGAAGATGCGCGAGATCAGGCCCATTGCGACACCCGTGCGCTGTGCTCGGCCTCGCTGAGGTGGAAGCGGGGCGAGATGAATTCCTCGGCGCGCAGGATCCAGCCGCCCTTGCCACCATTGCGCCGGCGGACGTATTTGCGGCTCGCCTTTCGGGTTTCGCCGATCGCGTAGTAGTAATCGCGCCGCGCGATGCCATAGGCGTCGGCGATGTGGTCGGGCGCGGCGGCGGCGGCGGCGGCGGCATTGGCGGCGGTGATGGGCCCGATCTTGCCGTCGTCGCCCGTGGGGAATCCCATCTCGGTCAGAAGGCGCTGGAGGATCTTCACCGCATTGGCGCCCGCGTTCACATACATGTCGAAGACGCTCGCCTGAAGCGCGGGGGGCAGGCGGTCGATCCGCGGTTCATGGAAGTAATGGCGCACGAAGATCGCGGCGGCGTCATCGACGCTGAGCATCCTGAGGTCGTCGGCGTCGGCGTCCCCGTCCCCGTCGATGTCGACCCCGAGCCGGCGCAGCGTCGCGAGGGTGACGCCCCGGTTCGTCATTCCCCCCGGATCGTCGGGGTCGTTCACGAAGCCGCCCTCGCGGGCGACGATTTCCCTTGCGATGTCCTCGATGGTTTGCACGGCGGTAACCCTCAAATGGCGCGGTCGGAAATCTCTTCACAAATCGTAAACAAAGACTGAGCGGGGCGCGCGCAGGGTCGCGCGCCCGGCAGGCTTTAGCGCAGGACGCGCACCGTCGCCATGCGGTCGGGGGTGCCGACCTCGCCGTTCGGGCCGGTGCCGCGGGTGATCGCGTCGACGACCTCCATCCCCGAGATCACGCGCCCGACCACGGTATACTGGCCGTTGAGGTGCGGGGCGGGGGCGAACATGATGAAGAACTGGCTGTTGGCGCTGTCGGGGTTCATGGCGCGCGCCATGCCGACGATCCCGCGCTCGAACGAAACGGCCGAGAATTCGGCGCGCAGGTCCGGCAGGTCCGAGCCCCCGCGCCCGGCCATGCCGGCGGGGCTGTCGGGCTTGCCGAACTGGACGTCGCCCGTCTGGGCCATGAAGCCCTCGATCACGCGGTGAAAGGCGACGCCGTCATAATCGCCCCGCTCGGCGAGGGCGACCATCCGCTCGGCATGGCCGGGTGCGACATCCGAGAGGAGGTCGATGA
>JAUREX010000019.1 GCA_030834485.1 Gemmobacter sp. | reverse complement strand
GATCCGGCGACGATCCTCGTGCGCGGCAAGGGCGGGCGCGAGCGGATGGTGCCCCTGTCGGATCCCGCGCGCGCCGCGATCGCGCTCTGGCTTGCCGCGCGGGCGAAACTGCGCGACAGCCCCGCCTCGGCGCGCTTTCTCTTTCCCGCCCGCGGCAAGGCCGGGCACCTCTCGCGCGAGGGGTTCTTCCTCGCGATCAAGGCGCTTGCGGCCGCGGCCGGGATCGACCCCGCGCGCGTCTCGCCCCATGTGCTGCGCCACGCCTTCGCGACGCATCTTCTGGCGGGGGGGGCGGATCTGCGCTCGATCCAGACCATGCTCGGGCACGCCGACCTTTCCACCACCGAGATCTACACCCATGTCCTCGACGAGCGTTTGCGCGATCTCGTCGCGACGCATCACCCGCTGGCGCGGGGCTGACGCGCCAGACCTCAGACCATCAGGAACAAGAAAATGGACGCATCCGCCGCAGACACCGGAATCTGGCTGACAGCCGCCGCGATCCTCGCGCTTCTGGTCATGTCCGCCTTCTTCTCGGGCTCCGAAACCGCGCTGACCGCCTCGTCGCGCAGCAAGCTCAAGGCGCAGGCCGACAAGGGCTCGCGCGCCGCCGCGCGCGCGATGGAGGTGACCGACGACAGCGAGCGGATGATCGGCGCGATCCTTCTGGGCAACAACGTCGTCAACATCCTCGCCGCCTCGCTCGCGACCGCGCTCCTGACGCGGGTGTTCGGCGACTCGGGCGTGGCGCTCGCGACGCTGGGGATGACCGCGCTCGTGCTGGTGTTCGGCGAGGTGCTGCCCAAGACGCTCGCCATCGCCAACCCCGAACCCTTCGCAATGCGCGTCTCGCCCGCGATCGGGCTGCTGATCCGCATCCTCTCGCCCATCGTGTCGGTCGTGCGGCTGCTGGTGCGGGGGCTCTTGCGGGTCTTCGGCGTGCGCACCGACCCCGACAGCCATATCCTCGCGCTGCGCGAGGAGATCGCGGGGGCGATCGCGCTCGGCCATTCCGAGGGCGCGGTCGAGAAGGAGGACCGCGACCGGCTCCTTGCCACGCTCGATCTCTCGGACCGCACCGTCGAGGAGGTGATGCGCCACCGCAGCCAGGTCGAGATGATCGACGCCGACCTGCCCGCCGACGACATCGTGACCCAGGTCCTCGCCTCGTCGCATTCGCGCCTGCCGGTCTATCGCGACGAGGTCGAGAACATCCTCGGCGTCATCCACGCCAAGGACCTCCTGCGCGAGGTCAACCGTATCGCGCAGGCCGAGGGGACCGAGCGCGAGGCGGGCCTCGACATCCTCAAGGTCGCGCGCAAGCCCTATTTCGTGCCCGAGACCACCCCGCTCGATGAACAGATGCGCCAGTTCCTCAAGCGCAAGGCGCATTTCGCGCTGGTCGTCGACGAATACGGCGCGCTGCGCGGCCTCATCACCCTCGAGGACATCCTCGAAGAGATCGTGGGCGACATCTCGGACGAATTCGACGTGACCCCCGTGCACATCCCGCAACCCTCCGAGGCGGGCGACTATCTCATCGACGGCGCCATGACGATCCGCGACCTCAACCGGGCGATGGACTGGAACCTGCCCGACGAGGAGGCGAACACGGTCGCGGGCCTCGTCATCCACGAGGCGCAGACGATCCCGGCCGAGGGCCAGGTCTTTAGCTTTCACGGCTTTCGCTTCGAGATCGCCACCCGGCGCGAGAACCGCATCACACGGCTGAAGATCCGCCGCCTCTGAGGCGGCCGGGCGCCCTATACATCGGAGCGGTTTGCGCCTATCTGGCGGGTCTGCCGCAGGCCGCGGCCAAGGGCCCGAGATGACCGAGACAACCCCCAAGCCGCTTGCCGAGGCACTCGCCGCGCGCGGCTATGATGCGCTGACGCCTGTGCAGCAGGCCGTGCTGACCCCCGAGGCGGCCGGGCGCGACCTGATCGTGTCGGCACAGACCGGCTCGGGCAAGACGGTGGCCTTCGGGCTTGCCGTCGCGCCCGAGATCATCGGGGATGGGGGCGCGCTCGACCCCGACCTCTCGGCCCTGCCCCGTGGCCTCATCGTCGCGCCGACGCGCGAACTTGCGCTGCAGGTCGCGCGCGAATTCGCCTGGCTCTATGCCGCGACGGGTGCCGCGATCGCGACCTGCGTCGGCGGGATGGATTTCCGCACCGAAAGGCGCGCGCTCGAGCGCGGCGCGGGCCTTGTTGTCGGCACGCCCGGCCGCTTGCGCGATCATGTCGAACGCGGCACCCTCAAGCTCGAGGGCGTGCGCGCCGTCGTGCTCGACGAGGCCGACGAGATGCTCGACCTCGGCTTTCGCGACGATCTCGAATTCCTCCTCGCCGCCGCCCCGGCCGAGCGGCGCACGCTCATGTTCTCGGCGACAGTGCCCAAGGCGATCGAGGATCTCGCGCGCCAGTATCAGCGCGACGCGCTGCGCCTTGTCGCGCGGGGCGAGGAACGCCAGCACGGCGACATCGCCTATCGCGCGATCTCGGTCGGGGTGCGCGACCGCGAGCATGCGATCCTGAACCTCTTGCGGCTGCATGAGGCGCGCGTGGCGATCGTCTTCTGCAAGACGCGCGCCGCGGTCGCGCATCTGGCGGCGCGGATCGGCAATCGCGGGCTTCAGGTCGTCGCCCTCTCGGGCGAGCTTGGCCAGAATGAGCGTCTGCACGCGCTGCAGGCGCTGCGCGACGGGCGCGCGCGCGTCTGCGTCGCGACCGATGTCGCGGCGCGCGGGATCGACCTGCCCGGGCTCGACCTCGTGATCCATGCCGATCTGCCGGGCAGCCCCGACACGCTCCTGCACCGCTCGGGGCGGACGGGGCGGGCCGGGCAGAAGGGGACATCGGTCCTCGTCGTCACGCCCCCCGAATTCCGCAAGGCGCAGCGCCTGCTCGCCATGGCCAAGGTCACCGCCGAATGGGGCGGCGCGCCGTCGGCCGATGCGGTGCAGGCGGCCGATGACGCGCGCCTGCGCGCCGATGAGGCGCTGCGCCTGCCGGTCGCGCCCGAGGAAGAGGCGCTGGTGGCCGAACTTGCGGCCGCGCACGGGCCGCGCGCGCTTGCGGCCGCGCTGGTACGCTTCTGGCGCGCCGGCCGCTCGGCGCCCGAGGTGCTGATCGACGAACCCGACCGCCCGCTGCCGACCGCCGCCACGGCCGCCCCCGCGCCGCGGCCGGCCTTCGCGGGGTCGGTGTGGTATCGCCTCGGCATCGGGCACGCCGACCGGGCCGAGGCGCGCTGGCTTTTGCCGCGGATCTGCAAGGCCTGCGATCTGACGCGCGAGGCGATCGGGGCGATCCGGGTCCGCACGGACGAGACCTTTGTCGAGATCTCGGCCGCCGAGGCCGGGCGCCTCGCCGCGCGCATCGAGATCGACGAGGGCCTCACCCTCGAACGGATGGCGGGCGCGCCCGACCTCGGGGCGCGCAGCCCGGATGCGGGCGCGCATCGTCCCAAGGGGCGGGCGGCGCCGGATCGCGCGCCAAAGCCGCGCCCCGCATGGGGCGAGCGGGCCGAGAGGGCTCCGCGCGACGCCGCCCCGTCCGACCGGCCGCGGCCGCGTCCGGCCTGGGCCGAGCGCGACGGCGCCCCGCGGCGTCACGAGGAAGGCGACCGGCCCGAACGCCCGAGATCCCCGCGGCCGGCCGCGAAATATGCCCGCCCGGAGGGTCGTCCCGAGGCGTCCGGGGCCGACGACGCGCGCCCTCGGCCCGCGCCGCGCCCGCGCGATACCGGCCCCGCCCGGCCGGCAGAAAGCCGGCAGAGCGACCGCCCCCAGAGGGACAGACCCCAGACGGACAGACCGCAGGCGGACAGGTCCCAGACCGACCGCCCGCACGCGTCCGACGAGGCGCGCGCCCCGCGCAAGCCGCGCATGCCGCGCGCCGAGAAGGCCGGCCACGCCGAGCCGTTCGAGCGCGGGCCGCGGCCCAAGGCGCCCTTTGCGCGCAAGGGCGCCGACAACGCCGCCCCTGCCCGCCCCAAGGCCCCGCCGCGCCCCGCGGCCGACCCGACCGACCCCTCGCAGAGCCTGCGCAAGCCGCGCGCCGGCGCGCGCACGGGCACCCGGCCCGAGGGCCGTTTCGAAGGTCGGGGTGGTGCACCGCGCAAGGGGCCGGGGGGCGGCTTTGGCGGCGGCAAGGGTCCGGGCGGCAAGCCGCCGCGCGGCAAGGGCCCCGCCCCGCGCGGCTGAGGGTCGCCGCGCCGCGCGCCCGACGGCTCAGCCGTCCGAGCGGGGCGCGAGCGCGCCCCCGAGCCCCGCCTGCAGCCGCGACACCCCCGGCACGAGCGGCAGGAGCGCGGCCTGAAGCGAATGATAGATGTCGGGCTTGCCGCGAAAGAGGCGCGCCGACGGCCGCCCATCGGCCCCGACCTCGGGCAGCCAGCCGCCGCGGCGCGCATCGATGAAATGCCGGGCGGCAAAATCCCACAGCCGGCGATACCATTCGGCATCAGCCGGTTGCGCCCCGATCTTCATCATCGCGGCCAGCGCGCCGATGGCCTCGGTCACCGGCCACCAGAGCCGGTCGGTCAGACCGGGCCGACCGTCGAGATCGAGCGTATAGATGAACCCGCCATCCGCGCACCAGGCGTCGGCCAGCGCCTGCTCGACCAGACGGCGCGCGATCGCGGGCGTGCCCGGATCGGACCGGCCCGAGAGGTCCCAGTGCTGCAAGAGAAGCCGCGCGAGTTCAAAGGAATGGCCGGGCGTCGTGCCGGGGGGGCGGAACATCTGATCGCCGCGATAGGCGGGATCGACCTGCCAGTCGGCGTCGTAATGCTCGGGGATGCGCCAGCCGTGCCGGGGCGCGATCCGGCCGACGAAGAAGTCGAGCATCCGGCCGGCGCGCGCAAGATGGACCGCCTCGCCCGTCGCCTCATGCGCGGCGAGGAACGCCTCGATCCCGTGCATGTTGGCGTTCATGCCGCGATAGGCCGAAAAGGGCTGCCAGTCGCGCGTGAACTCATCGCGCAGAAGGCCGCGCGCCTCGTCCCAGAAATGCCGCTCGATCACCCGGGCGGCGTCGTCGATCAGCGCGCGCGCGTCCGGATGGCCCGCGACATGCGCGCTCGCGCCCGCCAGCACGACGAAGACATGGCCATACGCAAGCTTCGTGTCGCGCACCGCGCCATCCGGGCCGACCGCCCAGAGATAGCCGCCATGCACCGCGTCGCGGTGACGGGCGCGCAGAAACGCAAGGCCCGCATCGACCACGGGTGCGGCATCGGGCGCGCCGGCGGAATGGGCGAGGGCGTAGGAATGGACAAGGCGCGTGGTCGTGTGCAACTCCTGCGGGGCGCCGGCGATGGGGCGGCCATCGACCTCGAGGACGTCGAACCCGCCATCCGCGCGCAGGCTCGGGCGAAAGAAGGCAAGCTGGCGCAGCGCCTCGGCACGCAGGAAATCGCGGTGGACGGGATCGTGCAGGATCCCACCCGCATCATCATCGGACCACATGCGCTGCCCCCCTCGCCGCCCTGCCCTGCGCGATTCCTAGCACGGGCCGCCGGGCGGGCGGTAGACCCCGCCCCTAGCCGCGCAGGGCGGCCGCAGCGGCCGCGCGCGCCGCGATCCCGGCGTAATCACCCGCCGCGATCAGCGCCTCGGGCGCGATCCAGGTGCCGCCCACGCAGAGCACATTGCCAAGCCCGAGATAGCGGCCCGCCGTCTCGGCGGTGATGCCGCCCGTGGGGCAAAAGCCCATCGCCGGCAGCGGCCCGGCAAGCCCGCGCAAGAGCGCGATCCCCCCCACCGCCTCGGCGGGAAAGAGTTTTGCCGCGTCGAACCCCGCCTCGGCCAGCGCCATCACCTCGGAGGCCGTCGCCGCCCCGGGCAGGAACGGCAGCCCCATAGCCGCCACCGCGGCGCCAAGTGCAGGCGTCATCCCCGGCGCGACGCCGGCCGCCCCGGCCGCGCGCGCCGCCGCAAGGTCCGCGGGCGTCAGCACCGTGCCTGCCCCGACCACCGCGCCCGGCACCGCCGCCATTTCGCGCAGCGCCGCAAGTGCCGCGGGCGTGCGCAGCGTGACCTCGAGGACCGGCAGCCCGCCTGCGACCAGCGCCTCGGCGAGCGGCCGCGCGGTCGCGACATCATGGACCACCAGCACCGGAATGACGGGGGCGAGCCCGCAGATCGCGCGCATCTCGGACATCAGCGCCCCCCGAACAGGACCGAGCCGCCCTCGGCGGCGGTGGTGGCATGGGCGCGGAACATGCCGAACATCTCGCGCCCCGTCCCCCATGAATTGCCCGACAGATCGGGCGCGGCCGCCACGCGCCCGCCCAGATCCGCATCGACCGCGAGCGTTCCGGCACCCGCATCGAGCGTGATCACATCCCCGTCGCGGAGCCGCGCGATTGGGCCGCCGTCGGCGGCCTCGGGGACAAGGTGGATCGCCGCGGGCACCTTGCCGCTTGCGCCCGACATGCGCCCGTCGGTCACGAGTGCGACGCGCAGGCCGCGATCCTGCAGCACGCTCAGCGCGGGCGTGAGGCTATGAAGCTCGGGCATCCCGTTCGCGCGCGGCCCCTGGAACCGCACGACGACCACGACATCCGAGGTGAACTCGCCCGCCTTGAAGGCGCGCGTCACCGCGGCCGGATCGTCGAAGACGCGCGCCGGCGCTCTGATGCGGTGGCGGTCCGCCGGCACCGCCGAGGCCTTGATGACGGCCTGCCCGAGGTTGCCCGTCAGCCGCGCGATCCCGCCCGTCGCGGCGAAGGGCGCGGCCGCCCCGCGCAGGATGCGCGGATCGAGGCTCTCGCGCGGTCCCGCCTCCCAGGCCAGCGCACCGTCGCGGAGCTTCGGTTCCTCGGCGTAAAGATGCAGCCCCGTGCCCGCGACCGTCTCGACATCGCCATGCAGGAGCCCCGCCGCCAGCAATTCGCCGATCATGAAGGCAAGCCCGCCGGCGGCGTGGAAATGGTTCACATCCGCGACCCCGTTGGGATAGACCCGCGCCATCAGCGGCACCACGGCCGAGATGTCGGCGAAATCCTGCGGCTCGAGGATCACGCCGGCCGCCCGCGCCATCGCCGGCAGATGAATGATGAGGTTCGTCGACCCCCCCGTCGCCATCAGCCCGACCATGCCGTTGACGAAGGCGCGCTCATCAAGGATGCGCCCCACCGGCCGCCAGTCGGGGCCAAGTGCCGTGATCGCGGCCGCCCGCGCCACCGCTGCCCGCGTCAGCGCCTCGCGCAGGGGCGTGCCGGGGTTGACGAATGAGGCGCCGGGCAGATGCAGCCCCATCACCTCCATCAGCATCTGGTTGGTGTTGGCGGTGCCGTAGAAGGTGCAGGTGCCCGCGCCATGATAGCTCGCCATCTCGGCGGCCATCAGGGCGGTGCGGTCGACCTCGCCGGTTGCGAATTTCTGGCGCACCTTGGCCTTTTCGTCGTTGGGCAGGCCGCTCGTCATCGGCCCGGCGGGCACGAAGACGGCCGGCACATGGCCGAATGTCGCCGCCGCGATCACAAGGCCAGGCACGATCTTGTCGCATACCCCGAGCCAGAGGGCGGCATCGAAGCAGTCATGCGACATCGCAACGCCCGCGCCGAGCGCGATGACATCGCGCGAGAAAAGCGACAACTCCATCCCCGCGCGGCCCTGCGTGACCCCGTCGCACATCGCTGGCACCCCGCCCGCGACCTGCGCGGTCGCGCCCGCGGCGCGCGCGGCCGCGGCCAGACGCGCAAACCCCGGTGCGTCCGCGATCCCCTCGAGATAGAGCCCGAGCGCGGTGACGCGCGGATCGTCCAGAAGCGCCTGCGCCAGTTCGACCAGCCCCGTCTGCGCGGCATTGCCGAGACAGGCGACATAGGCGACCGGCAGGCCGCGCGCCTGCATCGTGAGGTTGATGACGATGTTCGAGGATTGCGAGACGAGCGCGACCCCCCGCCCGACGCGCATCCCGCCGTGCTGGTCGGGCCAGAGCAGGGCCCCATCGAGATAGTTGATGACGCCATAGCAGTTGGGGCCGAGGACCGGCATCTCGCCCGCCGCCGCCACGAGGCGCGCCTGAAGGTCATGATCGCCCGTCTCGGACCAGCCCGAGGCAAAGGCGATCGCGCCCCCCGCCCCCATCGCCGACAACTCGGCCAGCAGGTCGATGGTGGCGTGGCGGTTGACGCCCACGAACACCGCATCGGGCGGGGCGGGCAGGTCGGCAAGACCCGGCACCGCAGGCAGCCCGCCCACCTCGACGCGCGTGGGATGCACCGGCCAGACGGGGCCGGCAAAGCCCATCTTGCGGCATTGATCGATGACATTGACCGCCCAGCCGCCGCCCAGAACGGCAATCGAGCGCGGCCTCAGAAGCCGCCCGAGATCGCGCCCCATGCTGTCTTCGCCTCCGCCTGCCGAACGCCCCGGCGCGATCATCGCAGCTTTCGCGCCGCCCGCAATGGTCGCGCCGTAGCCCCCGGGCCGGCCCGGGCCGCGCCCTTCAGCCGAAGACGCGCGTCAGCGCACCGTCGATCGCATCGGTGATTGCGTCGATGTCGTCGGCGGTCGCGATCAGCGCGGGGCTGAGGCAGAGCGTGTTGTTGAGGCCCGGCAGCGAGCGGTTCGTCGCCCCGATGATGACGCCCTGCTGCATGCAGTCGGCGACGACGGCCTGCACCTTGCGCTCTTCCGCGGCCTCCTTCGTCGCCCGGTCGGCCACGAGTTCGGCGCCGCAGAACAGGCCCTTGCCGCGCACATCCCCGATCACCGCATGGCGCTCGGCGAGGGCGTGGAGGTTCGCGATCAGCCGCGCGCCCATGGCGTTGGTGTTGTCGATGAGGTTCTCGTCCTCGATGATGCGCATGTTCTCGAGCGCGGCCGCCGGCCCCGAGGCGCAGCCCCCGAAGGTCGAGATGTCGCGGAAATAGCTCATCGGATCGGCGGCATCGTCCTTGAACATCTCGAAGATGGCCTCGGTCGTGACCGTGCAGGAGATCGCGGCATACCCCGAGGCGACGCCCTTGGCCATCGTCACGAAATCGGGTTTGACGCCATAGTGCTGATAGCCGAACCACGCCCCCGTCCGGCCGACGCCGCAGACGACCTCGTCGATGTGCAGAAGGATCTCGTGGCGCTTGCAGATGTCCTGCACCCGCTCCCAATAGCCCCTCGGCGGCACGATCACGCCGCCCGCGCCGCTGACCGGCTCTGCAATCATCGCCGCGATCGTGTCGGGCCCCTCGCGCAGGATGACCTCCTCGATCGCATCCGCCGCCCGCTCGCCATAGTTCTCGCAGTCCCACTGGGCGCGGTATTCAAGGCAGTGCGGCACCTGCACGAAGCCGGGCGTCAGCGGCCCGTATTGCGCCGCGCGCTGGGGCTGGCCGGCCGAGGCGAGCGTGGTGATGGTCGTGCCGTGATAGTCGCGCTCGCGGAAGAGGATCTTCGACTTGCGCCCGCCGTGGTGGCGCGCCGAGATCTGGCGCACCATCTTGTAGACCTTCTCGTTGGCCTCCGAGCCCGAGTTCGAATAATAGACGCGCGACATGCCGGGCATCTTCTCGATCAGGCGGCGGGCAAAGAGCGCGCCGGGAATCGAGCCCGCCGAATTCGCGAAATAGTTCATGCGGATCAGCTGGTCGCGCACGGCGTTGGCGATGCTCTCGCGCCCGTAGCCGACGTTGACCGTCCAGACCCCGCCCGAGACCGCATCGAGATGCTCCTTGCCGCGGGCGTCCCAGACGCGCATGCCGCGCCCCTCGACGATCACGCGCGGATCGACCGTCTCGAACATCTTGTGCTGGATCAGATGGTGCCAGACATGGGCGCGGTCGGCCGCGACCACCTCGCCGATATCGTTCACGCCGCCGAGATCATCCATCGTCCGCCCTCCGATCCGTTTGCCGGCGCAATATCCGCGATCGGCCCCGCCCCGATTAGGTCCAGACCGCCCGCAGCGTTAAGGCCAGAGCGTGCGCTTCGCTTTCGCGCCATCGCGCTTCGCAAACGGATCACGCAAGGCGCGCGCGAGGGCGCTATCATGGCGCGCGACAAAGAAGGAGGATGCCGGATGCCGCTTGCCATGAACCGAGAGGTCTTCATCACCTGCGCCGTGACGGGCGCGGGCGGCACGCAGGACCGCAGCCCCCATGTGCCCCGCAGCCCCGCCCAGATCGCCGAGAGCGCGATCGCCGCGGCGCAGGCCGGCGCGGCGGTCGTGCATTGCCATGTGCGCGACCCCGAGACGGGCGCGCCCGCCCGCGACCCCGCGCTCTATCGCGAGCTGACCGAGCGCATCCGCGACAGCGCGACGGATGTCGTCTTGAACCTCACCGCCGGGATGGGGGGCGATCTGCTCTTTGACGGGACCGAGGCGATGAACCGGATGTCGCAGCGCTCGGACATGGCGGGCGCGGCCGAGCGCGTCGCCCATGTCGTCGACTGCCGGCCCGAGATCTGCACGCTCGACTGCGGCACGATGAACTTCGCCGAGGCCGATTACGTCATGGTCAACACGCCGGGGCTCTTGCGCGACATGGCCGCGCGGATGACGGCTGCGGGCGTGCAGATCGAGATCGAGGCCTTCGACACGGGCCATCTGTGGTTCGCCCGCCAGCTCGTGGCCGAGGGGATCATCCGCGACCCGGTGCTCGTGCAGCTCTGCATGGGCGTGCCCTGGGGGGCGCCCGATGACCTCAACACCTTCATGGCGATGGTCAACAACGTGCCCGCCGGCTGGCACTGGTCGGCCTTTGCGCTCGGGCGCCACCAGATGCCCTATGTCGCGGCCGCCGTGCTCGCGGGCGGGAATGTCCGTGTCGGGCTCGAGGACAATCTCTGGCTCGACCGCGGCGTGCTCGCGACGAACGCGCAACTCGTCGAACGCGCGCGCGGCATCATCGAGGGGATGGGCGCGCGCGTCATCACCCCGGCCGAGGTGCGCGCGCGCTTCGGCCTGACCAAGAGGGCACCGGCATGAGGAAGGCGGCAATCATCGGCGGCGGCGTCATCGGCGGCGGCTGGGCCGCGCGCTTTGCCCTCAACGGCTGGGATGTCGCGGTGTTCGACCCCGACCCCGAGGCCCCGCGCAAGGTCGGCGAGGTCATCGCCAACGCGCGCGCCGCACTGCCTGCACTCTCGGATGCGCCGATGCCGGCCGAGGGGCGCGTGCATTTCGCCGCGACCATCACCGAGGCGGTCGAGGGGGCGGATTACATTCAGGAATCGGTCTCGGAGCGGCTCGACCTCAAGCATCGGGTGTTCGCGCAGATCCAGCAGGCCGCGCATGGCGTGCCGATCGGCTCCTCGACCAGCGGCTTCAAACCCTCGGAGTTGCAGCAGGGCGCGGCCGACCCCTCGGTCATCTTCGTGGCACACCCCTTCAACCCTGTCTATCTGCTCCCGCTCGCCGAGGTCGTGCCCTCGCCCGCCTCGGACGCGGCGCTCATCGAGCGCGCCAAGACCATCCTGCGCGAGATCGGGATGTTCCCGCTCCATGTCCGCAAGGAGATCGACGCCCATATCGCGGACCGCTTTCTCGAGGCCGTCTGGCGCGAGGCGCTCTGGCTCGTGAAGGACGGCATCGCCACCACCGAGGAGATCGACGAGGCGATCCGCATGGGCTTCGGCCTGCGCTGGGGGCAGATGGGCCTGTTCGAGACCTATCGCGTCGCGGGCGGCGAGGCGGGGATGAAGCATTTCATGGCCCAGTTCGGCCCCTGCCTGAGTTGGCCCTGGACGAAGCTCACCGATGTGCCCGAGTTCAACGACGCGCTCGTCGACCTCATCGCCGGGCAGTCGGATGCGCAGTCGGGGAAGTACACCATCCGCGAGCTCGAGCGGATCCGCGATTCGAACCTCATCGGTTTTCTGCGCGCCCTCAAGGACCGCGACTGGGGCGCGGGGCGGGTGCTCAACGCCCATGACGCGAACCGCCGCGCGGCGCTTGTCGCGGCCCCGCCCGAGGGCCCGCTCGAACTTGCGCGGATGCAGGTGCTGCCGGGCTGGATCGACTACAACGGCCACATGACCGAGAGCCGCTATCTCTTCGCGGCCTCCGAGACCTGCGACGCCTTCCTGCGCCTCATCGGCGCCGACATGGCCTATGTCGCCTCGGGCTTCAGCTATTACACCGCCGAGACGCATATCCTGCACAAGGGCGAGGCGAAGCTCGGCGACCGGCTGACGGGGTCGCTGCAGGTACTCTCGGCCGATGAAAAGCGCGTGCGCATCTTCATCACGCTCCGCCGCGGCGCGGACATCGTCGCGACGATCGAGCAGATGATGCTGCATGTCGACATGAAGGCAGGCCGCACCTGCCCGGCCCCGGCCGCGATCCGCGCGCGGCTCGACCCCATCGTCGCCGCCCATGCAGCGCTGCCGCTGCCCGAGGGCGCCGGGCGCCACGTGGGGCAGGGGAGGTGAGCCGGCGCGTCCTCATCACCGCCGGGGCGAACGGCATCGGCCTCGTGATGGCGCGCGCCTTCGCGGCGCTCGGCGACCGCGTGCGGGTGTGCGATGTCGACGCGGCCGCCCTTGCCGCCTTGCCCGAGGGGATCGCCGGCACATCCTGCGATGCGGCCTCGGCGCCCGCGATGGATGCCCTGTTCGAGGCGATCGCGGCCGAATGGGGCGGGCTCGACATTGCGATCGCCAACGCCGGCATCAAGGGCCCGACCGCCGGGATCGCCGACATGCCGCTCGAGGGCTGGCGCGAGTGCCTCGGCGTCAACCTCGACGGCGCGATGCTGCTCGCGCGCGGTGCGGCGCGGCTGATGATCCCGCAGGGGCAGGGGGTCATCACCTTCATCTCCTCGACCTCGGGCCTCTATGGTACGCCCTTCCGCGCGCCCTATGTCGCGGCCAAATGGGGGGTGATCGGGCTCATGAAGACGGTGGCGATGGAGCTTGGCCCCCATGGCATCCGCGCCAATGCGATCTGCCCCGGCAGCGTCAACGGCCCCCGCATCGACCGCGTGATCGAGGCCGAGGCCGCCGCCAAGGGCGTGACCCCCGAGGCGATCCGCACGGGCTACGCCGCCGGCACCGCGCTCAAGCGGCTCTCGGACCCGCAGGATGTCGCCGACATGGCGGTCTTTCTCGCCTCGGGCGGCGCGCGGATGATCTCGGGCCAGGCGCTCGCCGTCGATGGCATGACCTACAACGTCGACCCATGAGGGCATGATGGACTTCGCTCTGACCGACGAACAGCGCATGATCGTGGAGACGACCCGCGCCTTCGTGGAAACCGAACTCTATCCGCATGAGGCCGAGGTCGAGCGCACGGGCCATCTGCGCCCCGACCTCATCCGCGAGATCCAGGCCAAGGCGATGGCCGCGGGCCTCTATGCCGCCAACATGCCCGCCGAGGTCGGGGGCGCGGGCCTCGATACGCTGAGCTGGCTTCTTTACGAACGCGAGCTTGGCCGGGCGAATTACGCGCTGCACTGGACCTGTGTCGCGCGCCCCTCGAACATCCTGCTAGCCGGCACGCCCGAACAGCGCGAACGCTATCTTCTGCCCTGCATCCGCGGCGAGACCTGGGATTGCCTCGCGATGACCGAACCGGGGGCGGGGTCGGATCTGCGCGGCATGAAGGCCTCGGCCCGCCCCGACGGCAGCGACTGGATCCTGAACGGCACCAAGCATTTCATCAGCCACGCCGACATCGCGGGCTTCACCATCGCCTTCATGGCGACCGGCGAGGAGGCCACACCGCGCGGCCCCAAGAAGCGCATCACCGCCTTCTTCGTCGACAAGGGCACCAAGGGCTTCACCGTCCGCGAGGGCTATCGCAACGTCAGCCACCGCGGCTATACGAACGCGGTCCTCGAGTTCGACGATTGCCGCGTCCCGGCGGAAAACATCCTCGGCGAGGTGCACAAGGGCTTCGAGGTCGCCAACACCTGGCTCGGCGCGACGCGGCTGCAGGTCGCGGCGACCTGCCTCGGGCGCGCCGACCGCGCGCTTGGCCTCGCGCTCGCCCATGCCGCCGACCGGCGCCAGTTCGGCCAGCAGATCGGCAAGTTCCAGGGCGTGTCGTTCAAGCTCGCCGACATGGCGATGGAGTTGCGCGCGGCCGAACTCCTCACCTGGTCGGCGGGCTGGAAGTTCGATCAGGGCAGCGTCACCGAGGCCGAGATGGCGATGGCCAAGCTCAAGGCGACCGAGGCGCTCGCCATGATCGCCGACGAGGCGATCCAGATCCACGGCGGCATGGGCCTGATGGAGGAGCTGCCCCTCGAACGCATCTGGCGCGATGCCCGCGTCGAGCGTATCTGGGAAGGCACGAGCGAGATCCAGCGCCACATCATCAGCCGCGAACTGCTGCGCCCGCTCGGAGGCTAGCAACAATCCCCGAGGCGTGATGGCCGTTCCCGTCGAAGCCTTTCACCTCATCCCGGGCGAGGGCGGCAGCCTCCAGAGCCGCATCCGCGCGATGGTCGCGCGCGGCATCCTCGCGGGGCGGTTCCGGGCGGGGGCGCGGCTGCCCTCGAGCCGCGCGCTCGCGCTCCATCTCGGGGTCAGCCGCATCACCGTGACGCTCGCCTATGCCGATCTGGTGGCCTCGGACTATCTCGTGGCGCGGGGCCGGTCGGGCTATTTCGTCTCGGAGACAGCACCCGGCGGCCCCGATTTCGCGCCCGAGGGGCCGCGCGCCGTCGCGGTCGATTACGCGGCGCTGACGGGCCGGCGCTTTTCCGCCATCGAGCGGCCCGAAAAGCCCGAGGATTGGGAGCGTTATCCCTATCCCTTCATCTACGGACAGGCGGACCCTGCGCTCTTCGATCATCACAACTGGCGCCAGTGCGCCCTGCGCGCGCTTGGCCGGCGCGAGTTCTCGGCGCTGACCTCGGACCAGTTCGAGCGCGACGACCCGATGCTGATCGACATGCTGCGCGGCATGATCCTGCCCCGCCGCGGGATCGCGGCGGCCGAGGATGAGGTGCTCCTGACGCTTGGGGCGCAGAACGCGCTCTGGATCGCGGCGGCGCTGCTTTTGCGTCCGGGCCGCACGGCGGTGATCGAGACGCCGGGCTATCCGGGCCTTGCCGGGATCGTGGCGCAGACCGGGGCGGCGATCCGCCCCGTCGCGGTCGATGCCGAGGGGCTGCCGCCCGAGGCCGCGGCCGGGGCGGATGCGATCTTCACCACCGCCTCGCACCAGTGCCCGACGAATGCGACCATGCCCATCGCCCGGCGCCTCGCGCTCCTTGAGGGGGCGGCGCGTTCGGGGGCGGTGGTGATCGAGGATGACTACGAATTCGAGATGTCCTTTCTCGGCCCCGTGGCGCCGGCGCTCAAATCGCTCGATGCCGAGGGGCGGGTCATTCACGTCGGCTCCTTCTCGAAATCGGTGTTTCCGGGGCTGAGGCTCGGCTATCTGGTCGGTCCGCGCGACTTCATCGCCGAGGCGCGCGCGCTGCGCGCCCTCATGCTGCGCCACCCGCCGGGCCTGATCCAGCGCACCACGGCGCATTTCCTCGCCCTCGGGCATTACGACGCCCTCGTGAACCGGATGCGCCAGGCCTTTCGCCGCCGCCGGCAGGCGATGGCCGAGGCGATCGCGGGGCAGGGGCTGCGAATCGCGGGGCAGGGCGGGTTCGGCGGGTCGAGCTTCTGGATGGAGGCGCCCGAGGGCACCGACACCGACGCGCTCGGCCTCGGGCTGCGCGCGCGGGGCGTGCTGATCGAGCCGGGGCGGGTCTTTTTCGCCGGGCCCGACGCGCCGCGCCGCTTCTATCGCCTCGCCTATTCCTCGATCCAGCCCGCGCGCATCCCCGAGGGCATCGCGCGGATCGCCGAGGCGCTGAAATCTGGACCTAGCTAGGCCGAAACTCTGGACATAAACCCGCGCCCTCAGGCAGGCTAGGAAGCCTCAGCGGCGTTGCCCGAAGCTGGAGGATGAGACATGCGCATGACGACCGAGGAAGCCTTCGTCAAGGTTCTGCAGATGCACGGCATCGAGCATGCCTTCGGCATCATCGGATCGGCCTTCATGCCGATCTCGGACCTCTTCCCCAAGGCGGGCATCACCTTCTGGGATTGCGCGCATGAAGGGTCGGGCGGGATGATGGCCGACGGCTATGCGCGCGCCTCGGGCAAGATGGCGATGATGATCGCCCAGAACGGCCCCGGCATCACGAACTTCGTGACCGCGGTCAAGACCGCCTACTGGAACCACACGCCGCTGCTGCTCGTGACGCCGCAGGCCGCCAACCGCACGATCGGGCAGGGCGGTTTTCAGGAAGTCGAGCAGATGAAGCTCTTCGAGGACATGGTCGCCTATCAGGAAGAGGTGCGCGATCCTGCGCGCGTCGCCGAGGTGCTCAACCGCGTGATCCTCAACGCCCGGCGCGCTTCGGCGCCGGCGCAGATCAACATGCCGCGCGATTTCTGGACGCAGGTCATCGACATCGACCTGCCCGCCATCGTGACCTTCGAGCGCCCCGCGGGCGGCGAGGCCGCGCTTGACGAGGCGGCGGCACTCCTTTCGGGCGCGTCCTTCCCCGTCCTCCTCAACGGCGCGGGCGTCGTCCTTGCGGGGGCGATCCCCGACACGGTGCGCCTTGCCGAGCGGCTCGATGCGCCGGTCTGCGTGGGCTATCAGCACAACGACGCCTTCCCGGGCTCGCACCCGCTCTTTGCCGGGCCGCTCGGCTACAACGGCTCGCGCGCAGGGATGGAGCTGATCGCGAAGGCCGATGTGGTGCTCGCGCTCGGCACCCGCCTCAACCCCTTCTCGACGCTGCCGGGCTACGGGCTCGACTACTGGCCGAAGGGGGCGAAGATCATCCAGGTCGACATCAACCCCGACCGCATCGGCCTGACCAAGAAGGTCTCGGTCGGGATCGTGGGCGATGCGGGCAAGGTCGCGCGCGCCATCCTCGCGCGGCTCGCGCCCGATGCGGGCGATCAGGGCCGCGCCGCGCGCCGCGCCGAGATCGCGCAGAAGAAATCCGCCTGGGCGCAGCAACTCTCGAGCATGGACCACGAGGATGACGATCCGGGCACGACCTGGAACCAGCGCGCGCGCGCGGCAAAGCCCGAATGGATGAGCCCCCGCATGGCCTGGCGCGCGATCCAGTCGGCGCTGCCCAAGGATGCGATCATCTCTTCGGACATCGGCAACAACTGCGCCATCGGCAACGCCTATCCGAGCTTCGAGGCGGGGCGCAAATACCTCGCGCCCGGCCTCTTCGGCCCCTGCGGCTACGGCCTGCCCTCGATCGTCGGCGCCAAGATCGGCTGCCCCGACACGCCGGTGGTGGGCTTTGCGGGCGATGGCGCCTTCGGGATCGCGGTGACCGAACTGACCGCGATCGGCCGGCCCGAATGGCCCGCGATCACGATGATCGTGTTCCGCAACTATCAGTGGGGCGCGGAAAAGCGCAATTCGACGCTCTGGTATGACGACAATTTCGTCGGCACCGAGCTCGACACGCAGGTGAGCTATGCGGGCATCGCGCGCGCCTGCGGCCTTCAGGGCATTGTCGCGCGCACGATGGATGAGTTGCGCGACGCCCTCGCCAAGGCCGTCGAGGACCAGATGAAGCACCGCAAGACGACGCTGATCGAGGCCCTCATCAATCAGGAACTCGGCGAGCCCTTCCGCCGCGACGCGATGAAGAAGCCCGTTGCGGTGGCGGGGATCGACCCGGCCGATATGCGCCCCCAGCGGGTCGCCTGAGGGCCATGCCCTTCGGCCTCGCCCCCTGGGAGGCCGCCTTCATGGCCGCGGCGCTCTTTGCGGCGGCCTTCGTGCGGGGCTATTCGGGCTTCGGCTTTGCCGCGCTCGCGGTCTCTTCCGCGGCACTGGTCACGAACCCGCTTCATTTCGTGCCGGTCGTCCTCGTCGCCGATTTCGCGATGACGGCCCAGCAGGCGCGCGACATCCGCCCCGACATCGACTGGCGCCGCGTGGGCGCGCTCGGCGCCGGCGCGGTGGCGGGCGTACCCCTCGGCGTCTGGGTGCTGAGTTCGGTGGGCGTCGATCAGGTGCGGCTGTTCCTGTCGCTCTTCATCCTCGCGATGTGCGCGCTCCTGCTTGCGGGCCTCGCGCTGCCGCGCCCGGCGGGGATGGCGGCGCATGGGGGCGTCGGCGTCATATCGGGCATCGCCAACGGGGCGGCGGTCGGGGGGCTGCCGGTCGCGGTCTTCTTCGCCGCCCAGCCGATCGCGCCCGCGGTCTTTCGCGCGACGCTGATCGCCTATTTCACGCTGCTTGATTTCCTGACCGTCCCCGCCCTCGCGCTGGCGGGGTTCGTGACGGCCGAGACGCTGCTGGCGACCGCCCTCGGCGCGCCCTTCCTCGCGGCCGGGATCTGGGCGGGGGGGAAGGCATTCCGGCGCGGCAATCCGCAGGGATTCCGGCGCTTCGCGATCGGGGTTCTGGCGGTGCTCGCCCTCATCGGTCTCTGGCGGGGGGGTGGCTGAGATGCGCATCCTGGTGCTGAACGCCGGCTCAAGCTCATTGAAGTTCGCGGTGCATGATGCGGGCAGGAAAGAGATATCCGCGGGCCGCGTGACCGAGATCGGCGCGAGCGCCCGGATCGAGGTCGCAGGCGCCGGCGCCCCCTGCGCGGCACCCGACCATGCGGGCGCGATGCGCGCGGTGCTGGGCGCCCTCGGGCAGCAGGGGCTCGGGCTTGGCGCGCTCGACGCCGCGGCGCACCGCGTCGTGCACGGGGGCGCGCGCCTTGTCGCGCCCTGCCGGCTCGACGCCGCGACGCTGGCCGAGATCGAGGCCTGCGTGCCGCTCGCGCCGCTCCATAACCCTGCGAACCTGACCGCGATCCGCGCCGTCGCCGCGCTTGCGCCGGATCTGCCGCAATTCGCAAGCTTCGATACCGCCTTTCACGCGACGAACCCCGAGGTCGCGACCCGCTACGCCATCCCCGAGGCCGAGGCCGCCCGCGGGATCCGCCGCTATGGCTTTCACGGGATCTCGTACGCGGCACTGGTCGCGCGCCTGCCGGCCCAGTCGGGGGCGCCCCTGCCGCGCCGGCTGCTGGCGCTGCATCTGGGCAACGGTGCCTCGATCTGCGCGATCGAGGACGGGCGGTCGGTCGCCACGACCATGGGCTATTCGCCGCTCGACGGGCTGACGATGGGCACGCGCTCGGGCGCGATCGACCCGGCCGCGGTGCTGGCCCTCGCCGAGGTGCACGGGATCGCAGGCGCGGGTCGCATCCTCAACCGCGAGAGCGGTCTGCTCGCGCTTGGCGGCGCGAGCGACATGCGCGCGCTCCATGCCGCCGACACGCCCGCCGCGCGCTTTGCCATCGCGCATTTCGCCTATTGGGCCGTCCGCCACGCCGGCAGCCTGATCGCCGCGATGGGCGGGCTCGACGCCATCGCCTTCACGGGCGGCATCGGCGAGAACGACGCCGAACTGCGCGCGCGCATCCTCGCGGGCCTGCGCTTTGCTGGCGACGTGCCGCATTGGGTGGTGCCCGCCGCCGAAGAGGCACAGATCGCGGCCGAGGCGTTTGCTGTGATGCGAGGAGAGAGTTAGCTGGTTTGGTGTCGCTTGGTCTAGGCTGGCACTCATGATGTGAACGCTCCCCGACGGCATCGATCCGCCTGGTCCTGAACGTGTGGGGCCGTGCTCAATCGTCACGCCACACCGCATCCCGGCGAGAAGGTTCTCTTGCGGCTTTCCCGTGCGCATCATCTCGCAATCCCCGGATGCCGCTCCGTGCATCTGAAATAACGGCGCGGCTTGGTCGACGCCGCTGATCGATGCGCCCCTCATTGCCGGATCCGCCCTTTCGTGACCGGAGCAGCGCCGCACAAGTGCCCTCACGCGCCCACCCGACCTGGCATCAGGGGCCGTCACAGCGACCCTGCATGCGCAGACCTTGGATCAGACATGCCATGTCCGCGGCCGCGCGGTCCTGCGACGGCTTGCAGGTGCGTCGGGCGCGTCCTAGATTGGGGAGAGACGTGAGGGAGACTGCACATGACGATGGCCGCCCAGGACATCGAGACCCTTTTGCGCGAAAGCTTTCCGCACGCGCGCATCACGATCACCGACCTCGCGGGCGATGGCAACCACTACGCCGCCGAGGTCGTGGACGAGAGCTTTCGCGGCCTCAACCGCGTCCAGCAGCAGCGCGCGGTCTATGCCGCGCTCAAGGGCCGCATGGATGGCCCGGCGGGCGCGCTGCATGCGCTCGCGCTCACGACACGCGCACCCGACTGATTGCAACCCGAACACCGAGGGCCCGAGATGGCGACCGCAACTGACCAGATCCGCGAGACGATCGAGAAAAACGATGTCGTCCTCTACATGAAGGGCAACAAGATGATGCCCCAGTGCGGCTTCTCGAGCCGCGTCGCGGGGGTCCTGAACTTCATGGGGGTCGAGTACGTGGACGTCAACGTCCTCGCCGACGCCGACATCCGGCAGGGGATCAAGGATTTCTCGGACTGGCCCACGATCCCGCAGCTTTACGTCAAGGGCGAGTTCGTCGGCGGCTGCGACATCGTCACCGAGATGATGCTCTCGGGCGAGCTTGACGCGCTCTTCGATGCCAAGGGCGTCTCCTACAGCAAGGAAGCTGCCGAGAAGATCCGCGAAGCGAACGCCTGAGGGGCGGGCCGCCCCGCTCCCGCCTTCATCCCCCGGTCTGAGCGCGCGTTTCGCATTGCGCGCGCCGGGCCGGGGCGGCTAGCCTCGCGCCGAAACGGGCGCGGGGGATGCGATGAAGGGGTTCGAGGGATTGGATGCGACGGCGCTCGCCGCGCTCGTCGCCAGGCGGGAAACCTCGGCGGGGGAACTGCTTGATGCCGCGCTTGCCAGCGTCGCGGCGCTGAACCCCGCGCTCAATGCGGTCGTCCTGATGCAGGAGGAAGCGGCGCGCGCGGCCATCGCGCGCGGCCTGCCCGAGGGGCCGTTCAGGGGCGTGCCCTTCCTGCTCAAGGATCTGGGCGCCGAGGCGGTCGACTTCCCCTCGCACATGGGATCGCGGCTCTTTGCCGATACGCGCTACGGGCGCGATTCGGCGATCTTCGCGCGCATCCGCGCCACGGGGGCGGTGACCTTCGGGCGCACGACCTCGCCCGAGGGCGGGATCGGCCCCGCGACCGAGGCCGCGGTCTATGGCGGGCCGACGCGCAACCCCTGGAACCTTGCCCATACCCCGGGGGGCTCTTCGGGAGGGGCGGGGGCGGCGGTGGCTGCGGGGATCGTGCCGCTCGCGCATGGCTCGGACGGGGGCGGGTCGGTGCGCATCCCGGCCTCGTCCTGCGGGCTTTTCGGGATGAAGTCGACCCGCGCGCGGCTGCCCGACGGCCCCTATGCGGGCGAGGGCTGGGCGGGCATGGCGATCGACGGGTTCCTGAGCTGGAGCGTGCGCGACAGTGCCGCGATGCTCGATGCCTGCGCGGGCGCCGATCTGGGCGCGCCCTATTGGGCGCCGCCGCTCGGCGCGGGGCACATGGCCGCGATCGCGCGCCCGCCGCCGCGACGGCTGCGGATCGCGCTTTGCGACACGACGCTGACGGGCGCGCCCGTCCATGCCGAATGCCGCGCGGCCGTCCATGCGGCGGCGCGGCTTCTCGAATCGCTCGGCCATCATGTCGCGCCGGCGCGCCCCGATGCCGACACCGGCGCCATGATGCGCGCCTGGACCAAGATCGTCGGCTGCGGCACGGCGCTGTCGGTCACGCGCGCGCTCGGACGCGATCCGCGCCCCGGCGAGGTCGAGAACCTCAGCCTCGGCGCGGTGCGCTATGGCGCGACGCTCTCGGGGGCGGACTATCTCGAGGCGGTCGGGCAGATCCACGCCTATGGGCGCGAGATGGCGGGCTTTTTCGAAGGCTGGGACATGCTCCTGACGCCGACGCTTGCCGAGCCGCCGGCGCTGGTCGGCCGTTTCGCGCATGTGGAAGAGGATTATGTCCATTACCGCATGGGCGCGGGGATGGTGTTCGACTATTCGCCCTTCTGCGCGGCCTTCAACGCCTCGGGCCAGCCCGCCGCCTCGCTGCCGCTGCACATGACGGCCGACGGGCTGCCGGTCGGTGTCCACCTCGCCGCCCGCTTCGGCGCCGATGAGGAACTGATCGCGCTTTGTGCGGAAATCGAGGCCGCTGCCCCCTGGGCAGGCAGGCGCCCCGCGCTCTCAACATCTGCGCTTGCCAAGAAAGGCCAATCGAGCGCAGCATGATCCCTAGGTTCGCGGTGCGGGGGGTGGACGAGGCAGCGATGGAGCGACCGGTCGCGATCGAGGCGCGCCATGTCGGGAAGGCCTTCGGCGTGGGCGCATCGGCGGTGCGCGCGCTCGACGGTGTGTCGGTCGAGATCCGCGAGGGCGAATTCTTTACCCTCCTCGGCCCCTCGGGCTGCGGCAAGACGACGCTTCTCCGCCTGATCGCGGGCTTCGAGGTGCCGGACGCGGGGCAGATCCTGCTCGGCGGGCAGGACATCACCGACCTTGCGCCGAACCGGCGGCCCGTCAACACCGTCTTTCAGAGCTATGCGCTGTTTCCGCATCTGAGCGTCGCTGGCAACATCGCCTTCGCGCTCGAGATGCTCGGGCGTCCGAGGGCCGAGATTGCGGCGCGGGTGGCGCGCATGGTGGAACTCGTGCGGCTCGAGGGCATGGCCGACCGGCGCCCCGCCCAGCTCTCGGGCGGCCAGCAGCAGCGCGTGGCGCTGGCCCGTGCACTGGCCCCCAATCCGCGCATTCTGCTGATGGACGAGCCGTTCTCCAACCTGGACACGGAAATGCGCCGCAGCCTCAGCCGGGAGGTCCGGGACATCCTCAGGGCGCGCCAGACCAGCGCCATCCTGGTGACCCATGACCAGGACGAGGCCTTCACCGTGGCCGATGTCACCGGCATCATGCTGGCGGGCGAGCTCCAGCAATGGGGCAGCGCCGATGCCCTGCAGAATCATCCCGCCAATGACTTTGTCGCCCGGTTCGTCGGCAACACCCCCTGATCCCCCTTCCCCGGGCCCTTGCCAGGCCCGTTTTCGCCAACGCCACAAACACAAGATGTAGTGTTTGATGATTT
>JAUREX010000199.1 GCA_030834485.1 Gemmobacter sp. | reverse complement strand
CGCTCACCGATGGCGATTTGGCGCTGCAGTGGCTGACCATGCAATCTGCGCTGGTGTGCGGCGTGCCCTGCCAGCTGATGCGCGTCTCTTTCGCGGGCGAACTGGGCTGGGAGGTGCATTGCCGCCCCGCCGATGCGCCGGCCGTCTGGGATGCGCTGACCGCACGCGGGGCGCGCCCCTTCGGGATGTGGGCGCTCGACAGCCTGCGCATCGAAAAGGCCTATCGCGCCTGGAAGGGCGACCTCTCGACCGACTACACGCTTCTCGAGGGCGGGCTCGAGCGCTTCATCGACTGGTCGAAGGACTTCCCCGGCAAGGCCGCGCTCATGGCCGAGCGCGACCGCGGGCCGCGCAAGCGCTTCGTCGCGCTCAAGGTCGATGCCGGGGCGGCCGACGCGCCCTACATGTCGACGATCTGGCACGAGGGCGCCGTCGCGGGCGAGACGACATCGGGCGGCTGGGGCTATCGGGTGGGCGCCTCGCTCGCGCTCGGGATGCTGCGGGCCGATCTCGCCCGCCCCGGCACGGGCGTCGAGGTCGAGATCTATGGCGAAAGGCGCAAGGCGGTCGTGCTCGGCGACGGCCCCGCCTGGGATCCCGCGAACGAGAGGATCAGGGCATGATCACGCTTCTGGACGGCGGGCTCGGGCAGGAGCTTGTCGCGCGCTCGGGCGATGCGCCGACGCCCCTGTGGTCGACGCAGGTGATGATCGACCACCCCGGCCTCACGCAGGGGCTGCATGCCGATTATTTCGCGGCCGGCGCGAGCCTTGCCACCACGAATACCTATGCGCTCCACCACGACCGGCTGATCCGCGCCGGGATCGATGAGCACTTCGACGGCCTCTTTGCGCAGGCGCTGGACGAGGCCTGCGGCGCCTGCGCGGCCCATGGGCGCGGGGCGGTCGCGGGGTCGCTCGGCCCGCTCGTCGCCTCCTACCGGCCCGAGACGCTGCCGCCCCACGCCGAGGCCGTCGCCCGCTATGCCGAGGTCGCCGCGATCCTCGCGCCGCGCTGCGCCGTGCTCTTGGCCGAGACGGTCGCCTCGCTCGCCCATGCCCGCGCCGTGATCGAGGGCGCCGCGGGGGCCGCGCGCGCCCATGGCCGGGCGCTCTGGCTTGCCGTCACGGTGATGGACGAGGACGGCACGCGGCTGCGCTCGGGCGAGGCGCTCGCCGATCTCGCGACCCTCGATCTGCCCGATGCGGTGCTCGTGAACTGCGCCCCGCCCGAGGCGATCGATGCCGCGATCCCGATCCTCGCAACACTCGGCCGCCCCTTCGGCGCCTATGCCAACGGCTTCACCCATATCGCGCCCGCCTTCCTCAAGGACAGCCCCACCGTCGCGGCGCTGACGGCGCGCAGCGATCTCACGCCCGAGGTTTACGCCGATTTCGCCCTGCGCTGGGTCGCGCAAGGGGCAACGATCGTCGGCGGCTGCTGCGAGACGACGCCCGCCCATATCGCCGAACTTGCCCGCCGACTTGCCGCCGCGGGCCATCAGATCACCGAAGGTGCTCCATGACGCATCCCCCCTCTCAGGCCCGCGCTGTCATCATCGGGGGCGGCGTCTCGGGCTGTTCGGTCGCCTATCACCTCGTCAAGGCCGGCTGGCGCGATGTCGTGCTGCTCGAGCGGCGCAAGCTCACGAGCGGGACGACATGGCATGCCGCGGGCCTCATCGGGCAGTTGCGCGGCAACGCCAACATGACGCGCCTCGCGCGCTATTCGGCCGGGCTCTATACAAGCCTCGAGGCCGAGACCGGCATCGCCACGGGCTTTCGCCAGGTCGGCTCGATCTCGGTCGCGCTGACCGCGGACCGGCACGAGGAACTCCTGCGCTCGGCCACGCTCGCGCGGGCCTTCGATGTCGAGGTGCACGAGATCTCGCCCGCCGAGGTCAAGGCGATGTATCCCCATCTCGAGGTCGGCGACGTGACGGGCGCGGTGCATCTGCCGCTCGACGGTCAGGCTGACCCGGCCAACATCGCGATGGCGCTTGCGCGCGGGGCGCGGATGGGCGGCGCGGGCGTCTTCGAGGGCGTCAAGGTCACGGGCGTGACGCTGAAGGATGGCCGCGTCGCGGGCGTGCGCTGGCAATCGGCCGAGGGCGAGGGCGAGATCGCGACCGATGTCGTCGTCAACTGCGCCGGCATGTGGGGGCGCGACCTCGCCGCCGCCTCGGGCGTGAGCCTGCCGCTGCACGCGGCCGAGCACTTCTACCTCGTCACCGAACCGATCGAGGGGCTTGGCCATCTGCCCGTGCTGCGCGTGCCCGACGAATGCGCCTATTACAAATCCGACGCCGGCAAGATGATGCTCGGCGCCTTCGAGCCGCGCGCCAAGCCCTGGGGCATGGCCGGCATCCGCGAGGATTTCGAGTTCGACACGCTGCCCGAGGACTGGGACCAGTTCGAGATCCTGATGCGCAACGCCATCCACCGCACGCCCTGCCTCGAGACGGCGCCGGTGAAGATGCTGCTCAACGGCCCCGAGAGCTTCACCCCCGACAACCGCTATTACCTCGGCGAGGCGCCCGAGGTCGGCGGCTACTGGGTCGCGGCGGGCTACAATTCGGTCGGGATCCAGAGCGCGGGCGGCGCCGGCATGGCGGTCGCGCACTGGATCACCGAAGGCGCGCCCCCCTTCGACCTCTGGGACGTCGACATCCGCCGCGCCCGCCCCTTTCAGCGCAACCGCCGCTATCTGAAGGAACGGGTGAGCGAGACGCTCGGCCTCCTTTATGCCGACCACTGGCCGAGCCGCCAGTTCACCACCGCGCGCGGCGTGCGCCGCAGCCCGTTCCACGACCGCCTTATCGCCGCGGGCGCGTGGATGGCCGAGGCGGCGGGGTGGGAACGGCCCGGTTTCTTCGCCGCGCCCAGCGAGACGCCGAAGATCGAATATTCCTATGGCAGGCCCAGCTGGTTTGACAACGTCGCCGCCGAATGCCGCAACACCGCCG
>JAUREX010000198.1 GCA_030834485.1 Gemmobacter sp. | reverse complement strand
GGCTGCACAACCTCGAAGCGGAAAAGCCCCTCCATGCTCGTCACGTTCGAGGTGTCCCAGTTCTCGATGTCCTGAAAGAGCCGCTTGGTGACGCCGTCCTTTTGATAGGTGCGCACCCCGATCGAATAATCGGCGAAGGCGAAATCGAGGTTGGTGACCGAGGGCGGCAGGATCGACGTCACCTCGACCGGCACGGGTGTCTGGCCGAGATAGGAGAACTTGTACCAAAGGCTGCCGAAGACGCAGCTGATGCGCGACAGCTCCTCGCCGAAGCTGCGGATTTCGGTCAGGAAAAATACATCCTCGCCCCATTCGGTCGCGGTGCGATTGCTCCCGGTGTTGTCGATCTTGCACAGCTCGATCGGGTCGCCCGTATCGTCGCGCAGGATGTTGCCCCCGCTGTCGCGCAGGACCGTCATCTTCTCGCCGAACTGCTCGATCTCGCCCAGCACCCGCACCACATAGGACCCCGCCGGCCGCACATAGGTGTGCTTGAGCCTCAGCCGGTCGGCCGTCGTGCCGTCGCCCCAGTCGATGCGCAGCTGTTCCCCGGGCGCCGGGTGGACGACCTTCGAGAGGTCGATCTCTTCGGACGCGCGCGGCTGGCCCGACTGGGTGAGTGCGAAGGTAAAGACGAGCGTGAGCGCCGGGCAGTCGCGCAGCGCGACCCCGGGCGGCGGATACTCGTAGAACGACCGCCATTCGGGCTCGGTCAGCGTCGGCACCATCACCGGCGTGTCGTAATTGTTGGTGAGCCGCTTGCAGGCGTTGAAATAGTCAAATTCGACATCCTGCGCGCCCACCGCAAGGATCGTGGTGATCGGGGTCTGCGCGGCCGCGCTCCGCGGGGTGCCAGAAACGGCGGCAAGGACAAGCGCGATCAGGCCGAGGACAAGGAAAGGGCGCGGCATCGGACCCCCCGGGCAAAATGTTCGATGCGCCGGCCGGTCGCTGGCGCCAATGGGCGGATGATACTCCAGCAGTGCGCGTGCGGCAAAGGGAAGTTTCGCGCCGGCAGCGAAAGCCGCCCTCAGAGAAAGCTCTGGGGGTCGATGTCGATCTGGGCGCGGATGGCGCCGCGTTCGGGCACCGAGGCGACCCAGCGCGCGAGCGGCCCCTGCAGCGCGACCCCCTTCGCCGCGCGGATCAGAAAGCGCAGCCGGTGCCGGCCGCGGATGCGCGCGATCGGGGCCGGCGCCGGGCCCCAGACCTCGGCGCCCGCGGCCTCGAGCGCGCGCGCGCCCCCCGCCAGCGCCTCGGCATGGGCATGGAGGGCCTCGGCATCGGGCCCCGAGAGGATGACGGCGGCGAGGCGCCCATAGGGCGGCATCCCGGCCGATGCGCGCGCGGCTGCCTCGGCGCGCCGGAACGCCTCGTCGTCGCCCGCCGCGATCGCGCGCATCACCGGATGGTCGGGTTGCAGCGTCTGGATCAGCGCGGCACCGGCCGCCTCGCGCCGCCCCGCCCGCCCCGAGACCTGCCGGATCAGCTGAAAGCTGCGCTCGGCCGCGCGCAGGTCCGACCCCTGCAGCCCGAGGTCGGCGTCGATCACGCCGACGAGGGTGAGGAGCGGAAAATCATGCCCCTTGGCGACGATCTGCGTGCCGATCACGATATCCGCCCCGCCCGCCGCGATCTCGGCCACCTCGGCCTTGAGGGCGCGCGCCGTCGCGAAAAGGTCCGAGGCCAGGACGCGCACGCGCGCATCCGGGAACAGCGCGCCCGCCTCTTCGGCCAGCCGCTCGACCCCGGGGCCGAGTGCCGCAAGCCGCCCCTCGGTGCCGCAGGCGGGGCAGGCGGTGGGGATGGGGCGGCTCGCGCCGCACTGGTGGCAGACGAGGCGGCGGGTAAAGCGATGCTCGACCATGCGCGCGTCGCAGTCGTGGCAGCCGATCTGCTGGCCGCAGGCGCGGCAGACCGTGACGGGCGCATAGCCGCGGCGGTTGAGGAAGAGAAGGCTCTGCTCGCCCGCCCCGAGGCGCGCGCCGAGGGCGGCCTCGAGCGGGGGCGAGATCCAGCGCCCCGCCGGCGGGGCCTGCACCCGCAGATCGATGAGCGCGACCTCGGGCAGGCGCGCCAGCCCGAAGCGCGCCGGCAGCGACAGGCGCCGATAGCGCCCGGCCTCGGCATTGGCCCAACTCTCGAGCGAGGGGGTGGCCGAGGCCAGCACCACCTGCGCGCCCGCCCCCGAGGCGCGCAGCACGCCCATGTCGCGGGCGTGATAGATCACCCCGTCCTCCTGCTTGTAGGAGGGGTCGTGCTCCTCGTCGATGACGATGAGGGCGAGGTCGCGGAAGGGCAGGAACAGCGCCGAGCGCGCACCGACCACAAGGTCCGCCTCACCCCGCGCGGCGCCGTGCCAGACCAGACGGCGCGCGGCCGCCGGCACGCCCGAATGCCACTCGGCCGGCGGCGTGCCAAAACGCGCCGTGACGCGGGCGATGAAATCGGCCGTGAGCGCGATCTCGGGCAGGAGCACGAGCGCCTGCCGCCCCCGCCGCAGCGCCTCGGCGACTGCCTCGAGATAGACCTCGGTCTTGCCCGACCCCGTCACGCCCTGCAAAAGCGTCGTGCCATATCCGCCCCCAGCGACCGCTGCGCGCAGCGCCGCGATCGCCTCGGCCTGCGCGGCCGAGGGGGACGCGGCCGGGCGGTCGGGATCGAGACGGGGCAGGGGCGCATCGCGCGGCGCGCGCCCCTCGGTCAGAAGCCCGGCCTTGAGCATCGCGGCCAGCGTGCCGGTGCCGGTGCCCGCCTCGCGCGCAAGCTCGGCCGGCCCGAGCCCCGCACCCCCGAAGCGCGCGAGCGCCGCGAGGACGCGCGCGCGCGCCGCCGTCAGCCCCTCGGGCGGCGCGGACAGGGCCGCGCGCAGGATGCGCCGGTCGGGCGGCGGCTCACCCAGACCCGGCACCCGTGTTGCCAGCCGCAGCATCGCGCCCGGGGCCGAGAGGGTATAGGCCGCCGCGCGGTCGAGAAAGCCGCGCAACTCGGGCGCGAGCGGCGGCAGGTC
>JAUREX010000197.1 GCA_030834485.1 Gemmobacter sp. | reverse complement strand
GTCGAGGCTGCGGGCGCCGAGGCCGAGCCGGGCGAGGTCGTGCTGCTGTCGCCCGCGGCGGCGAGCTTCGATCAGTTCCGCGACTATGAGGATCGCGGCGAGGCCTTTGCCCGCCTCGCGCGCGCCGCCGCCGCGCGCCACGCAAAAGGCGCCGAAAACGGCTGAGGGGCCAACGCGGGACTGGAAAGATGCGCGCGAACCGTCTAGTCTGATCGCAAGACCCGCCAAGCGGGCGCGACGGCAGAGCAGGCAGACAGACAGGCGACAGCAATGACCGACATGGTCCATGGCGCCGTGCCCTCGGGGGCGGGCGAGGCGATTCTGCCCCGCTGGTGGCGCACGATCGACAAGATCTCGCTCGGCGCGGTGCTCGCGCTCTTTGCGGTGGGGCTGCTGCTGGGGCTGGCGGCGTCGGTCCCGCTCGCGACCCGCAACAACCTGCCCGAGTTCCATTATGTCGAGCGTCAGGCGGCCTTTGGCCTCGCCGGCATCGTCGTGATGATCATCGTGTCGATGTTCTCGCCCCGCGCGATCCGGCGGGTCGGCGTGCTGGGGTTCGGTGCCGCACTCGGCGCGCTGATGCTGCTGCCATTCTTCGGCACGGATTTCGGCAAGGGGGCGGTGCGCTGGTTCTCTTTCGGTTTCGCCTCGGTGCAGCCGTCAGAGTTCCTCAAGCCCGGTTTCGTCGTCTTCTGCGCCTGGATGATGGCGGCCTCGCAGGACATCAACGGCCCGCCGGGCAAGCGGGTGTCGGCGCTGTTGGCGGTGCTGGTGGTGGGTCTTCTGGCGATGCAGCCCGATTTCGGGCAGGCGGCGCTGGTGCTCTTTGGCTGGGGGGTGGTCTATTTCGTGGCCGGCGCGCCGATCCTGCTCGTGGCGGGCGTGATCGGGGCGGTGTTCGGGGCGGGGACGCTCGCCTATCATTCCTCCGAGCATTTCGCGCGACGGATCGACGGCTTCCTCTCGACCGACATCGATCCGCGCACCCAGATCGGCTATGCGACGAACGCCATCCAGCAGGGCGGCTTTTTCGGCACCGGCGTGGGCGAGGGGCAGGTCAAGTGGCAATTGCCCGACGCGCACACCGATTTCATCATCGCGGTCGCGGCCGAGGAATACGGGCTTGTCCTCGTGCTTGCGATCGTCGCGCTCTATGGGCTGATCGTGCTGCGCTCGCTCCATCGGCTGACGCGCGAGCGTGACGGCTTCACGCGCCTTGCGGGTGCGGGGCTCGCGTGCATGTTCGGGGCGCAGGCGATGATCAACGTGGGCGTCGCGGTGCGGCTGCTGCCCGCCAAGGGCATGACGCTGCCGTTCGTGAGCTATGGCGGATCCTCGCTGATCGCGGCGGGGTTGACGGTGGGGGCGCTCCTGGCGCTGACGCGCTATCGGCCGCAGGGCGAGATGGGCGATATCCTGCGCCGTCAGGGGCGCTGAGGTGGGGCCGCGCGGGCGCATCGTCATCGCCGCGGGGGGAACGGGCGGGCACATGTTCCCCGCCCAGGCGCTGGCCGAAGTGCTGATCGTGCGCGGCTGGCGGGTCGGGCTGTCGACCGATGCGCGAGGCGCGCGCTTTGCCGGGGGCTTTCCGCCAGAGGTCGCGGTCGAGGTCGCGCCCTCGGCGACCTTTGCCCGCGGCGGGGTGGTGGCGCGCGCGCTCGTGCCCCTGAGGATCGCGGCCGGGGTCGCGGCGGCCTGGCGCGCGATGCGCCGCGACCGGCCCGCGGTGGTGGTGGGGTTCGGCGGCTATCCCTCGATCCCGGCGCTGGGGGCGGCGTGGCTTTTGGGCATCCCGCGGATGATCCACGAACAGAACGGCGTGCTCGGGCGCGTCAACGCGGTGTTTGCGCCCCGGGTGCAGCGGGTCGCCTGCGGGATCTGGCCGATGGCGCTGCCTGCGGGCGTCGCGGGCGCCCCGACCGGCAACCCCGTGCGCGCCGAGGTGCGCGAGCGTGCGGGCGCGCCCTATATCGCGCCGGGCGACTATCCGCTTTCGCTGCTGGTGCTGGGCGGCAGCCAGGGGGCGCGCATCCTCTCGGAGGTGGTGCCGGGGGCGGTCGCGGCCCTGCCCGAGGCGCTGCGCGCGCGGCTGCGCGTCGCCCATCAGGCCCGCCCCGAGGATCTCGCGCGCGTCGTTGCCGCCTATGAGGGCGCGGGGATCCGGGCCGGTCGCGCCCTTCTTCGCCGATGTCGCCCGCCGCCTGTCCGAGGCGCAGGTCATCGTCTCGCGCGCGGGCGCGAGCACGGTCGCAGAGATCGCGGCCGTCGGGCGGCCCGCGATCCTCGTGCCCTATGCCGCAGCGGCGGGCGATCATCAGAGCGCGAACGCCCGGCCGCTGGCCGAGGCCGGCGCCGCCGTCGTCATCCCCGAGGCCGAGGCGGCGCGCCCCGAGCGCGTCGCGGCCGCCCTTGGCGCCATCCTCGGCGATCCGGCCGCGGCCGCGCGGATGGCGGCTGCGGCCCTTGCGCTCGGCCGCCCGGATGCGGCAGAGACCCTCGCCGATCTTGTCCAGGACCTCGCCGGAGCCCCCGCATGAGCCCCGCCACCAAGCTGCCGCACGAACTTGGCCCCATCCATTTCGTCGGGATCGGCGGCATCGGCATGTCCGGCATCGCCGAGGTGCTGATGACGCTCGGCTACAGGGTGCAGGGCTCGGACCTCAAGGCCTCGAAGATCACCGACCGCCTCGCATCGCTCGGGGCGCGCATCTTCGAGGGGCAGCGCGCCGCCAACATCGGCGAGGATGTGGCGGTCGTCGTCGTCTCATCCGCGATCAAGCCCGGCAACCCCGAGCTTGAGGAAGCGCGCCGGCGCAAGCTGCCGGTGGTGCGCCGGGCCGAGATGCTGGCCGAACTGATGCGGCTGAAACAGGGCATCGCGGTGGCGGGCACCCATGGCAAAACCACGACGACCAGCCTGGCCGCCAGTGTGCTGGCCGAGGGCGGACTTGATCCCACGTTCGTGATCGGGGGGCGCCTGGAAAGTGCCGGTGCCCACGCCCGCCTGGGCGCCGGGGAATTCATTGTTGCCGAGGCTGACGA
>JAUREX010000196.1 GCA_030834485.1 Gemmobacter sp. | reverse complement strand
TCTTCGCGTGGAACGAATGGGCAGAGGGTGCCTATCTCGAACCCGACCTCGATCGCGGCGCGCGGCTGATCGAGGTGACGCGCGCCGTGCTCGATGAACTCGCGGCCCTGCCCGACGTCGCGCCGGATCAGTAAACCCGCGCCTTGGGGGCGATCCGCTTGAGGCTGATGCCGCCGTCGGCCTCGGGCGTCAGCGGCTCGAGGCGCACGGGGCGGAAGCCGAGCGTGACCGCGCCGCCATCGACCCAGGCCAGCGAATGCTTGCGCCAGTTCTGATCGTCGCGGCTGGGGTGATCCTCATGGGCGTGCGCGCCCCGGCTCTCCTTGCGCGCCTCGGCCGCGACGATGGTCGCGAGCGCGTTGGGCATGAGGTTCGCGAGTTCAAGCGTCTCCATCAGGTCCGAGTTCCAGATGAGCGAGCGGTCGCTCACCCGGATGTCGTCCATCCGCGCCGCGATCGCGGTCATCTTCTCGACCCCCTCGGCGAGCGTGCGGTCGGTGCGGAAGACGGCCGCATCCGATTGCATCGTCGTCTGCATCTCGAGGCGCAGATCGGCCGTCGGCACGGCGCCGCTCGCGTGGCGCAGCGCGTCGAAACGCCCAAGGATCGCGTCGACCGCGCCGCGGTCGACGCTGCGGGCGCGTTCCTTGGGATCGACCACCTCGGCCGCCCGGATCGCCGCCGCGCGGCCGAACACCACGAGGTCGATGAGGCTGTTCGACCCGAGCCGGTTCGCGCCATGCACGCTCGCGCAGCCCGCCTCGCCCACCGCCATCAGCCCCGGGAACACCCGGTCGGGGTGGTCGGGCGTGGGCGCGAGCACCTCGCCCCAATAGTTCGTGGGGATGCCGCCCATGTTGTAGTGCACCGTCGGCAGCACCGGGATCGGCTCGCGCGTGACATCGACGCCCGCGAAGATGCGCGCCGATTCCGAGATGCCCGGCAACCGCTCGTGCAGCGTCTCGGGCGGCAGGTGGTTGAGGTGAAGGTGGATGTGGTCGCCCTTGGGCCCTTGGCCGCGCCCCTCGCGGATCTCGATCGTCATGCAGCGCGAGACGACATCGCGGCTCGCGAGATCCTTGTAGGTCGGCGCATAGCGCTCCATGAAACGCTCGCCATTGGCGTTCGTGAGGTATCCGCCCTCGCCCCGCGCCCCTTCGGTGATGAGGCAGCCCGAGCCATAGATGCCGGTCGGGTGGAACTGCACGAACTCCATGTCCTGCAGGGGCAGGCCTGCGCGCGCCGCCATCCCGCCGCCGTCGCCGGTGCAGGTATGCGCCGAGGTCGCGCTGAAATAGGCCCGCCCGTAACCCCCGGTCGCGAGCACGACGAGCTTGGCGTTGAAGACATGGATCGTGCCATCCTCGAGCCGCCAGGCCACGACGCCGGTGCAGCGTCCGTCGGTGATGATGAGGTCGAGCGCGAAATGCTCGATGTAGAACTCGGCGTTGTGGCGCAGGCTCTGGCCATAGAGCGTGTGCAGGATCGCATGCCCCGTGCGGTCGGCCGCCGCGCAGGTACGCTGCACGGGCGGACCCTCGCCGAATTCGGTCGTGTGGCCGCCGAAGGGGCGCTGATAGATGCGCCCGTCCTCGGTGCGCGAAAAGGGCACGCCGTAATGCTCGAGCTCATAGACCGCCTTCGGCGCCTCGCGCGCGAGATATTCCATCGCGTCGGTGTCGCCCAGCCAGTCCGAGCCCTTGACGGTGTCGTACATGTGCCAGTGCCAGTGGTCGGGCCCCATGTTGCCAAGGCTCGCCGCGATGCCGCCCTGTGCGGCGACCGTATGGCTGCGGGTCGGAAAGACCTTGGTCACGCAGGCCGTGCGCAGCCCCTGCTCGGCCATGCCGAGGGTCGCGCGCAGCCCCGATCCGCCGGCACCGACCACCACCACGTCATAGTCATGCGTCTCGTAAGGGTAAGCCGCCATCTGCCGTCTCTCCTGCCGCCGTCAGAGCGCCATCCGCGCAAGCGCGAAAAGCCCCGTCGCAGTGATCACATGCGACAGGATCGTCGTCGCCGCGATCAGCGCGTGCCGCGCCCCGCCACGGGCGTAATCCTCGAACATCATCTGCGCGCCCTTGCGGAAATGCGCCATCGTCGCGACCAGCACGAGCGCCGAGAGGATCGCGACGAAGGGGTTCGCGAAGGTCGCGAGCACCTCTTCATGCGTGCCCCCCAGCGCCCGGCCGAAGACGAACACAAAGACCGGCAGCCCGAGCGCGAGGCCCGCCCCGCTCAGCTGCATGAAGATGTGATGCGCGGTCCCAGCGCGCGCCGAACCCTGCCCGCCTGCCCGCTTGCGATCGGTCAGAAACGCCATTCCCGCCCCCTCAGACCAGCACGATCGTCAGGCCCGTCAGCACGAAGGCCCCGACGAGGCAGCCGATCCCCAGCCGCTCGGCCGTCGCGAGGTCGAGCCCGTGGCCCGCATCGAACCACATGTGCCGCAGCCCCGCGAGCAGATGATACCAGAGCGCCCAGGCCGAGGCCGCGAGCACGAGATCACCGAGCCACGAGCGCAGCACCCCATCCGCGAGCGCGAAATACCCCGGACCCGTCGCCGCCGCGAGCAGCCACCACACCACCAGCACCACGCCCACGATCAGCCCGTTGCCGGTGATCCGCGTCAGGATCGACACGATCGCCGTGATCGGCAGCCGGTAGATCTGCAGATGGGGTGAGAGGGGTCGCCCCGCGCGTCGTGCCTCTGGCATGGATCGGCTCCGTTCCTGACCGCCACCCGTTTCCTCTAGCAGGATTCGCGGCCTTGTCACGCGGCGAAGGATAGCCGATGCGGCAGTGCAGCGCCACCGCCGCTGCAGATGCGGCGCAGTGTGGCCATCCGTCGCAGACAGCCCCCGCGCCCCTCAGAGCGCGCCAAGCTTCATGCCGGGGTCATACTCGCCCGGCACCTCCTTGGTGACGGCCTGCGCGCAGCGCATCGCCGAGCATCTCCACCGGATCCATGTCGCCTGCATGGATCTGATTCATCTGGCCGATCTTTTCCGCGAGGGTCATCTTCCCGAGCAACTCGGCAACGCGGTCTTCCGTGCGTGCGGCATCACCGTG
>JAUREX010000195.1 GCA_030834485.1 Gemmobacter sp. | reverse complement strand
TGACGCTGGCGTTGCGCCCGGGCGAGATGCTGCGCAAGCCCGAGATCTGCGCGGGGCTCGGCATCTCGCGCAGCCCCGTGGCCGAGGCGGTGGCGCGGCTCGCGGCCGAGGGGCTCGTCGATGTGGTGCCGCAGGCGGGCAGTTTCGTCGCCCGATTCTCGATGGAGGAGATCCGCGAGGGTGCCTTTTTGCGCGAGGCGCTCGAGGTCGCGACCATCGCCCATCTCGCCCCCGCGATCGCCGAGGAAACGCTCGTGCTCTTGCGGCGCAACCTGAGGTTGCAAGAGGTGCTGGTCGCGGATGGCGACATCGCGGGCTTTTACGAACAGGACGCGCAGATGCACGCGATGATCCTCGCGGCCTCGGGCTTTCGGCGGATCGCCGCGCTTTCCGAAACGGCGTGGGTGCATGTCAACCGCGCGCGGCGCCTCGTGCTGCCGCGCCCCGGTCGGGTCGCCGAGACGCTGGACGAACACCGCGCGATCCTTGCCGCCCTCGAGGCCCGCGACGGGGCGCGCGCGGCCGAGGCGATGCGCGCCCATCTCGGGCGCCTCGTCCCGATCCTCGAGCCGCTGACCGAAACCCATCCCGGGCTCTTTGCCCGCCCCTGATCCGGAAGGTTCCCGATGCCCGATCTGCCGAACCGGCCGCGCTATGCCGCGCGGCTCAATGCCTTCAAGGTCGGGCTGCCCGGCCGGCCGACACTCGCCGACATGGTCGGGCGGGCGGCGACGGTCGCTGGGCTCGACGCGGCGGATCTGAACTATCCCGACCATTTCGCCGACCACGCGCCGGATGCGGCGCGCGCGCTGCTTGCGCGGCATGGCATGGCGCTCAATGGCCTCGCGATGCGCTATTACACGCACCCCGGCTATCGGCTCGGGGCCTTCACCAACCCCGACCCCTCCACCCGCCGCGCCGCCATCGACGAGACGAAGCGGGGGATCGACGCGCTCTTGGCGATGGGCGGGCGGCTGATGACGCTCTGGCTCGGGCAGGACGGGGTCGATTATTCCTTTCAGGGCGATTACGGTCGGATGTGGGACGACACCATTGCCGCCATCGCCGAGGTCGCGGACCACGCCCCGGGCGTCGATATCGCGCTCGAATACAAGCCCAACGAGCCGCGCGCCTATGCGCTGATGCCCGATATCGGCTCGACGCTGCTCGCGATCGCCGAGGCGGGGCGGGCGAACCTCGGCGTCACGCTCGATTTCGCCCATGTCCTCTATGCCGACGAATTGCCGGCCCATGCGGCCGCGCTGGTCGCGCGCCGCTCGCGGCTTCTTGGCGTGCACCTCAACGACGGCTACGGCAAGCGCGACGACGGGCTGATGGTCGGCTCGGTCCATCCGGTGCAGACGGTCGAGCTGTTCGTCGCGCTCGAGCGGATGGGCTATGACGGGGTCCTTTATTTCGACACCTTCCCCGATCATGGCGGCGCCGACCCCTGCGCCGAGGCTGCCGCCAACATCGTCATGGCCGAGCGGCTGCGCGCGGTGGCGGCGCGGCTGGTGGGGGATCCGGCGCTTGCGGCCGCGATCGCGGCGCAGGATGCGCCGGCGGGGCTGCGGATCGTGGCCGATGCCCTCTATGGTGTGCGATGAGCGTCTTTGTCGCGGGATCGCTGCACCTCGATGTTATCGTGCGCGCGCCGCATCTGCCACGCGCCGACGAGACGGTGCGGGGCGAGGGGGTCGCCTATGTCGCGGGTGGCAAGGGCGGCAATCAGGCGGTGGCGGCGGCGCGGATGGGCGCGCGCGTCGCGATGGCGGGGCGCGTCGGCACGGATGGCTTTGGCGAGCGGCTGATGGCGCATCTGCGCGCCGCGGGCGTCGATTGTGCGGGCGTCGCGCGCGACCCCGGCCCCTCGGGGATGAGCGTCGCGATCGTCGATGCGGACGGCAGCTATGGCGCGGTCATCGTCTCGGCCGCGAACCTCGCGATCGACCCCGGCGCGGTGGTGCCGCCCGCGGATGCGCGCGTGGTCCTGCTGCAGAATGAGGTGCCCGAGGCGGTGAACCTCGCGGCCGCGCGGGGGGCGCGCGCGGCGGGGGCGTGCGCGATCCTCAACGCCGCGCCGGCGCGGGCGGTGACGGCGGAGCTGATGGCGCTGATCGATGTGCTGATCGTCAACCGCATCGAGGCCGCCGATATGCTGGGCCTGCCCGAGATCGGCGATCCGGCCGAGGCGGCGGCGCGGCTTGGCGCACTCGGGCCGCGCGCGGTGATCGTGACGCTTGGGGCGGGTGGCCTCGTCGTTTGGGAGGATGGCAAGGCGCAGGCGATGGCGGCGCATCGGGTGGCGGTCGTCTCGACCCATGGGGCGGGGGATGCGTTTGCGGGCGCGCTGGCGGCCGCACTCGATGCGGGCGAGGGGCTGGGCGCGGCGGCGGCCTTAGGGCAGGCGGCGGCGGCGCTTTATGTCGCGGCGCCCGAGGGCGCGCGCGGTGCGATCACGCCCGAGGCGGTGCGCGCGCTGATGCGCCGCGCGGCCCCCTAGAGGCGATAGAACGCCGCCGCCGTGCCGCCCCAGATGCGCGCCTGATCGGCGGGCGCGAGATGGGCGACAAGCGTCTCGGCCGCGCGGCGCCAGTCATCATATTCCGCGCGCAGCCGGCACACCGGCCAGTCCGAGCCCCACATCACCCGCTCGGGCCCGAAGACGCGCAGCACATGCTCGACATAAGGGGCCAGATCCTCGACCGTCCAGCCCGGCTCGGCCTCGGTCACCAGCGCCGAGAACTTGCAATAGGCGCCCGTCTCGCCCGCGATGCGCGCGATGCCGTCGGCCCAATGCGCGAAAGCGGCCGGAGAGCGGTCGCGGATCTGTGGCTTCATGAAATGGTCGATGACGACGCGCATCGTGGGATAGCGCCGCAGGAGCGTCAGGAAATGGCCCAGATGGCGCGGAAAGCCCAGCGCATCGAAGCTGAGGTCGAGATCGCAGAGCGCGCGATAGCCCCATTGGACATCCTCGCGCAGCATCCAGCCATCATCGGGGATGTCCTGGATCATCGGCCGCACGCCCTTGAACTTCGGATGCCCCGCAAGGCGGCGCAATTCGGCGATGTCGCCCGGCTTCTCGAAATCGACCCAGCCCACCACGCCCGCGACGAAGGGGGCCGCATCCGCGATCCCGAGCATGTATTCGCTCTCGGCGATGGTCGGTGCGGCCTGCACCAGCACCGTCGCGTCGATCCCGTGGCGCGCGAGCGACGGCGCGAGATCGGCCGG
>JAUREX010000194.1 GCA_030834485.1 Gemmobacter sp. | reverse complement strand
GACTGGCAGGAGGAGCATGACGGCAATCTGCGCATCATCCTGCCCGACACCTACGGCACCGAGGGGTTTCTGGCGCGCGCGCCGGACTGGCTGGCGGGCTGGACCGGCATCCGCATCGATTCGGGCGACCCGGTGGCGGGCGCCGAGGCCGCGATCCGCTGGTGGCAGGCGCGCGGCGAGGATCCGCGCGGCAAGCTCGTGATCTTTTCCGACGGGCTCGATGTCGACCTCATCGAGGCGCTGCAGGCGCGCTTTGCCGGGCGGGTCAAGGTGTCGTTCGGCTGGGGGACGCTGCTGACCAACGATTTCCGCGGGTTGGTGGCGGGCGACCGCCTCGCGCCCTTCAGCCTCGTGTGCAAGGCGGTGGCGGCGGACGGGCGGCCGACGGTCAAGCTGTCGGACAACCCGCTCAAGGCCGTAGGGCCCACGGCCGAGGTGGCGCGCTATCGCCGCGTCTTTGGCGTCGGCGCGCAGACCGCGCGGCCGGTCGAGGTCTAGGACAGCCACGAACATTGCGCGAACAGGCTTCCCCTTCGGCCGCGGCGCCCCTATAGTTGCGTCATGATCAGCCCGCCCGATCCCGCGCCCCCCGCCCCGATGCCGCTGAGCGCCCGCGCCATGGCGCAGGGCGCACCCTGGCTCGAGGGCCTCAACCCCGCCCAGCGCGCGGCGGTCGAGGCGACCGAGGGGCCGGTCCTCGTGCTCGCGGGCGCGGGGACGGGCAAGACCAAGGCGCTGACGGCGCGGATCGCGCATCTGCTGCGCACGGGCCGCGCGCGCCCCAACGAGATCCTCGCCGTCACCTTCACCAACAAGGCCGCGCGCGAGATGAAGAACCGCATCGGCGCGCTGATCGGCGAGGCCGCCGAGGGCATGCCCTGGGTCGGCACCTTTCACGCGATCGGGGTCAGGATGCTGCGCCGGCACGCCGAACTCGTGGGGCTGACGCCGGGCTTCACCATCCTCGACACCGACGACCAGTTGCGGCTGCTGAAGCAGCTGATCGCGGCCGCCGACATCGATGAAAAGCGCTGGCCGGCGCGGCTGCTTGCATCGGTCATCGACGGCTGGAAGAACCGCGCCATCGTCCCCGACCGCGTGCCCGCGGCCGAGGCGGAGGCCTTCGGCGGGCAGGGGCCTGCGCTCTATGCCGCCTATCAGGACCGCCTGCGTACCCTCAACGCCGTCGATTTCGGCGATCTCGTGCTCCATTGCCTGACGATCCTGCAAACCCACCCCGATGTGCTCGGGCAATACCAGCGCTGGCTGCGCTATATCCATGTAGACGAATATCAGGACACGAATGTCGCGCAGTATCTGTGGCTGCGACTGATCGCGCAGGGGCACCGCAACCTGTGCTGCGTGGGCGACGACGACCAGTCGATCTATGGCTGGCGCGGCGCCGAGGTCGGCAACATCCTGCGCTTCGAGAAGGATTTCCCCGGCGCGCAGGTGATCCGGCTCGAACAGAACTACCGCTCTACCGGCCATATCCTGTCGGCCGCCTCGGGGCTGATCGCGGGGAACCGCGACCGTCTGGGCAAGACGCTCTGGACCGAGGCCGGGGGGGGCGAGAAGGTGCGCCTCATCGGCCACTGGGACGGCGAGGAGGAGGCGCGCTGGATCGGCGAGGAGATCGAGGCGATCGCGGCCGGCCGGCGGGCGGTGGTGGCGGGGCTCGACGGGGTCGCGATCCTCGTGCGCGCCTCCCACCAGATGCGCGCCTTCGAGGACCGCTTCCTGACCATCGGCCTTCCCTATCGCGTCATCGGCGGCCCGCGATTTTATGAGCGGCAGGAGATCCGCGACGCCATGGCCTATCTGCGCCTCGCGGTCAGCCCGGCCGACGATCTCGCGTTCGAGCGGGTGGTGAACACGCCCAAGCGGGGCCTTGGCGAGCGCGCGCAGGCCACGATCGCGCAGGCCGCGCGCGCAGGCGGCACGGGGCTGGCGAGTGCCGCGGCGCGGCTTGCGCGCGAGGGCGCGATAGGCGGGCGGGCGGGGGCGGAACTCAGGCGCCTGACCGAGGCGATCGGGCGCTGGCACGCGGTCGCGCTTGCGCCCGGCTACGATCATGTCGCACTCGCCGAGACGATCCTCGATGAGAGCGGCTACACGGCGATGTGGCAGGCCGACAAGACGCCCGAGGGGCCCGGGCGGCTCGAGAACCTCAAGGAGCTGGTGAAGGCGCTAGAGGGGTTCGAGAACCTGCAGGGCTTTCTCGACCATGTCGCCCTCATCATGGACAATGCCGCCGAGGACGCGGCCGAGAAGGTTTCGGTCATGACGCTGCATGCGGCCAAGGGGCTCGAGTTTCCGGTCATCTTCCTGCCCGGCTGGGAGGAGGGGCTTTTCCCGAGCCAGCGCGCGATGGACGAGACCGGGCTGCGCGGCCTCGAGGAAGAGCGCAGGCTTGCCCATGTCGGGCTGACGCGGGCCGAGCGGCTCGCGACCGTCTCTTTTGCCGCCAACCGCCGCGTCTATGGCCAGTGGCAGAGCCAGCTCCCCTCGCGCTTCGTCGATGAGCTGCCGCCCGCGGATGTCGAGGTGCTGACCCCGCCCGGGCTTTATGGCGGGGGCTTCGGCGCGGCGGCGGGCGGCATGGCCGAGCGGGTCGCGCGGGCGGATGCCTATGCCTCGCCCGGCTGGGCGCGGATGGCGGCGCGCACGAGCGCCCCGCGCGGCATCGCCCGCCCCGAGGAGGCGCGCACGCTGACCGTGCGGGCGGATGCAGAGGCGGCCTTTGCGCCCGGGGCGCGGGTCTTTCACGCGAAATTCGGCTATGGGCGGGTGATGGCGGCCGATGGCGACAAGATGCAGGTAAGCTTCGAGAAGGCGGGCGAGAAGCATGTCCTCGCGAGCTATCTGGTCGCGGCCGAGCGGGCGGCGGATCTGCCGTTCTGAGGCGCTTTTCGCGGGGCTTCCGGGGGTGCGGTCGCGGGCCCCATGCGAGGGGCCCGCGACCGCCCGGGGCCGCCTGCGGCGCCCCGGCGGGGGCGGCGCGCGTGGGGGCGCTTCTTTCGGCGCTTGCCCTCGGCGGCGAAGCTGGCTAGAGGACGCGCGTCGGGCTGTGGCGCAGTCTGGTTAGCGCGTCCGTCTGGGGGGCGGAAGGTCGTGAGTTCGAATCTCGCCAGCCCGACCATCTGAGAACCGCCCGCCTGCCCCATGGGCGGCGGGCGTTCCATTACGGGGGGGGGTGCGATGGCCGAGGGCGTCTTGCCGGCCCAGACGATCCGCGCGCTGATCGCCC
>JAUREX010000193.1 GCA_030834485.1 Gemmobacter sp. | reverse complement strand
GGTTCCCCGGATCGTCAATGTCAGTCCGGCTTCGATTTTCCCTCGACCCGCAGCAGGTACACGCTGGAGGCGACGATGACGGCGGCAGGATCGGAGCGGCTGAGCGTCGCCGTCTTTTCCTTCAACCGCGGCCCCTATCTTGCACAATGCCTCGCCTCGATCGCGCGCCACATGCCGGGCGTCGCGGCCAGTGTGCATGACGACAACAGCACCGACCCCGAGACCTGCGCGCTGCTCGCGCGCCTCGATGTGCCGGTGATCAGGCCCGCGCGGACCGAAAACGCGCTGCTCGGCGGGCTTTATTCGAACATGCAGGCGGCCCTCGATGCCGCGACGTCCGAATGGATCCTCTTCTTTCAGGACGACATGCAGATCGTGCGCGACGTGACCGAGGCCGACGTGGCCGAGATCGCGCGGCTTTATGCCGACGATCCGGCTTGCGCCTTCATCCACCCGCTGTTCATGAAGGAGGCCCTCGCGGCGAAGTTCGCGCGCGAGTTGCGCCCCATCGCCGGGCGGCGGGCCTATGGGCGGGCCGAGGGCATCGGGCGGGACGCGGCGCGCTATCCCTATTCCGACGTCTCGATCGCCCATGTCGGGCGGTTGCGCGCCGCGGGCTGGCGGTTTGAGGGGCATGAGGGGCAGAACATGCAGACCGCGCGCGGCCTCTTTTCCGGGATGCCTTTCCTCGCCGATCCCTTCGGCTTCTACTGCCCCGAGGTGCCTTGTTACCGCAACCGCGCGCGCCCGCTCTCGGGGCGGATCGCGGGTGCGATGGCGGATGACGGGGTCAAGGGCTATCACGCGATGACCGCATCCGAGGCCGCGGCGCTGCGGGCGCGGCCGGTCGGAGAGTTCCCCTTTGCCGAGGATCTGCTGCGCCCGACCGATCCCACGGTGCGCCGGCCCTTCGTCTATCAGGACTATCAGTCGCGCGGCTGGCTGCGTCCGCTGGCCGAGGTCGAGCGGCTGTGGCTGTCGCTGCGACGGCGGCTGCGGCGGATGCGGGCGCGCCTCGCGGGTGTGCGCGGCTGATGCGCTGGCCGCGCGCGATGCGGGCGCTGCGTGAGGGGGCGCCGGCCGAGGTCGCGCAGGACGACGTCGTGCTCTGCGCGCATCATCCGATCCTGCGCGACCTCGCCGCGACGCTCGCGGGGCCGGCGTTCGCGCTGCCCCGCGGCCGCGCGATCGAGCTTCTCGTCGGGGTGCACGACTTCGCGCGCCGCCGCCCGCCCGGACGGCTCAGGATCGCGCTCCAGACCGAGCAGCTTGCCGATGCGCAGGGGCGGCCGCTCTGGGCGGCGCGCCTCGGGCGCGAACTCGGCGGCATGCTCGGGCGGTGCGATGCGCTGATCGACCTGTCGCCCTTCAATGCGAACGCCTATGCGCGCCTGCCGCCCGCGGATCGCGCGCGGGTCCTCTTCGGGCCCTACATCTTTCCCGACCGCATCCCCGACTTCGTGCCGGGAAGCGGGCCGGAGCTTGTGTTCTTCGGCGCGCTCAACCCCCGGCGCGCGGCGGCGCTGGCGCGGATTTCGGCGCGCCGGCCGGTGCGCGTGCTGCCGCCCGGCACCTTCGGTCCTGCGCTGATGGCAGCACTGGCGCCGGCGGCGGGGATCCTCAACCTGCATTTCGCCGAGGGCGAATATACCGAGGCCCCGCGCCTCCTGACCGCGCTGATGGCCGGCAAGCCGGTCTATTCCGAGCCGCTCGCCCCGCCGCTCGTGCCGGGCAGGCATTATCTCGGGCCCGAGGCGGATGCGGATGCGGCCACGCGCGCGGCCGTGTTCGCCGCCTTTCGCGACGAGGTGGCCGCGCGGTTCCGCCTTTCGGAGGGGATAGCGCGGGCGGCCGCGCTGGCGGGCGGCTGATCAATCCTCGGGGATGGGGAGCGCGGTCGTGGCCTTGATCTCCTCCATCGAGAGGAGCGCGGTGACGTTGTGGATCTTCACCTGCGCGATCAGGGCCTGATAGAAGGCGTCATAGGCGCGCGCGTTCCTGACCCGGATCTTCAGGATATAGTCGATATCACCCGCGAGGCGGTGCGCCTCGAGCACCTCGGGGCGGGCGCGGACGGCGTCGAGAAAGCGGCGCTGCCATTCGGCCTCGTGCTCGGAGGTGCGCACGAGCACGAAGAAGCACGCCTCGAGGCCGAGCGCCTCGGCGTCGAGGATCGCGCTTTCGCGCAGGATGATGCCGGCCTCGCGCATGCGCCGGATCCGGTTCCAGACCGGGGTCTTGGACGACCCGACCTTGCGCGCGATATCGTCGAGCGACTGGGCGCTGTCGGCCTGCAATTCGGCGAGGATGCGGCGGTCGAGCGGATCGAGGGTCTGGGCCATGGCGGAAAATCTTTCTTGGTGCGCCGAGATCTGGCGCATTTTCCGGCGATTGCAAGCGCAAACCTGCGCCATTGCGGGAAATCCGTCCGCCGCGCGGCGGGCGCGGAGGGGCGCATGTGGTGGGTCGCGTGCGCAGGCCGAATGCGGGTTCCGGTTCGCGCGCGGGCGGTGTAAACTCTACTTGACAGACCGCAGCGACAGGCCCGAGCCGTGCCCGATACCCCGCCCGACACCCCGCGCACCCTCGCGCTGCCCGACGCCCAGACCGTGACGGCCGTGCACCACTGGACCGACCGGCTCTTTTCCTTTCGCGTGACGCGGCCGAGGTCGCTGCGCTTTCGCTCGGGCGAGTTCGTGATGATCGGGCTGCCGGGCGATGACGGAAGGCCGATCCTGCGCGCCTATTCGATCGCCTCGCCCGCCTGGGACGAGGAGCTCGAGTTCTATTCGATCAAGGTGCCCGACGGGCCGCTGACCTCGCGGCTCCAGCATATCCGGCCGGGTGACCAGATCATCCTGCGCCCCAAGCCGGTGGGAACCCTCGTGCTCGATGCGCTCAAGCCCGGGGGGCGGCTTTGGTTCCTCGCGACGGGGACGGGGATCGCGCCCTTCGCCTCGCTGATGCGCGACCCCGAGACCTATGAGCGTTTCGGGCAGGTCATCATGATGCACACCTGCCGGGATGTCGCCGAACTGGAATACGGCCGCCAGTTGATCGACAGCATCCGCGCCGACGAGATGCTGGCGGAATTGATGGGCGAGGGTTTCCACGAAAAGCTGGTCTATTACCCCACGACCACCCGCGAAGACAGCCCGACCATGGGGCGCATCACCGACAACCTGACCAGCGGCAAGGTCTTCGCGGACCTCGGCATCGAGGGCATCGACCCCGAGCACGACCGCGGCATGGTTT
>JAUREX010000192.1 GCA_030834485.1 Gemmobacter sp. | reverse complement strand
TGTTGGTGCCGAAGCCCTGGCGCACCAGCTTCTGCACCAGGAACGCCTCCTCGTTCGACCCCTTGGCCGAGCCGAAGCCGGCCAGTGCGGCGCTGCCGTCGCGATCCAGAATGGTCTTGATGCCGCCCGCCGCCTTGTCCAAGGCTTCCTCCCACGTCGCCTCGCGGAAGTGGGTGAACGGATTGCCCGGGTCCAGGCGCGCATGGCCGTCCTTCGGCGCGTCCGCCTTGCGGATCAACGGCTTGGTCAGCCGGTGCGCATGGCGCGCGTAGTCGAAGCCGAAGCGGCCCTTGACGCAAAGCCGGTTCTCGTTGGCCGGACCGTCGCGGCCCTCGACCCGCACGATGGCGTCGTCCTTGACGTGGAACGTCACCTGGCAGCCGACGCCGCAATAGGGGCAAAGGCTGTCCACCGTCTTGTCCGGCTTGCCGCCGGCATAACGCTGCTCGGCGTCCAGCATGTTGGCCGGCATCAAGGCCCCGGTCGGGCAGGCCTGCACGCATTCGCCGCAGGCGACGCAGGTGCTCTCGCCCATCGGGTCGGCGAGGTCGAAGGTCGGGTGGCTGTCGTGGCCGCGCCCGGCCATGCCGATCACGTCGTTGACCTGCACCTCGCGACAGGCGCGCACGCACAGGCCGCACTGGATGCAGGCATCGAGGTTGACCTGCATCGCGACATGGCTGTCATCGAGGAGCGGGATGCGCGCGGGTTCGATCGCGGGAAAGCGGCTCTCGGCCACGCCGACGGCGTCGGCCATCTGCCACAGATGGGATGATCGGTCATGCGCCTCGGGCCGGGGGGGCTGGTCGGCCACCAGAAGCTCGACGACCATCTTGCGCGCGGCTTGCGCGCGCGCGCTCTGGGTATGGACGACCATGCCGGGGGTGGGCACGCGGCAGCAGCTCGGCGCGAGCGTGCGCTCGCCCTTGACCTCGACCACGCAGGCGCGGCAGTTGCCGTCGGGGCGATAGCCCGGTTCGGGCTGGTGGCACAGATGCGGGATGACGAGGCCGCGGCCCTGCGCCACCTCCCAGATCGTCTGGTCGGGCCGGGCGGCGACCGCCTCGCCGTCGAGGGTGAAGATGATCGGCTCCGGGCCCTTGGTGTCGAGCATGTCAGACCTCGTCGGCGAAGTGCTTGAGGGTGAGGCGGATCGGGTTCGGCGCAGCCTGCCCGAGGCCGCAGATCGAGGCATCCGCCATCACTTGGCAGAGATCCTCGAGCAGGGCCCTGTCCCATTTCGGGGCCGCCATGAGCTTGACCGCCTTTTCGCAGCCGACGCGGCAGGGCGTGCACTGGCCGCAGCTTTCCTTCTCGAAGAAGGCGAGCATGTTGCGGGCGGCGTCGCGCGCGCTGTCGTGATCCGACAGCACCACGACCGCGGCCGAGCCGATGAAGCTGCCATGCGGCTGGAGCGTGTCGAAATCGAGCGGGATGTCGTCGAGCGCGGCCGGCAGCAGCCCCGAGGACGGCCCGCCGGGCTGATAGGCCTTGAAGCGGTGGCCGGGCAGCATGCCGCCCGCCGCCGCGATCACGTCGCGGATGGTCGAGCCCGCGGGCAGCAGATGCACCCCCGGCCGCACGACCCGCCCCGACACGGAATAGGACCGCAGGCCCTTGCGGCCGTTCTTCTCGACGCTCGAGAGGATCTCGGGCCCCTCGCGGCAGATGCGCGCGATCCAGTGCAGCGTCTCGACATTGTGGACAAGCGTCGGGCGGCCGAAGATGCCGACCTGCGCGACATAGGGCGGCCGCAGCCGCGGGATGCCGCGCTTGCCCTCGATCGATTCGATCATCGCGGATTCCTCGCCGCAGATGTAGGCCCCCGCCCCGCGGCGCAGCTCGATATATCCGGGCGCAACGAGGCCCGCGGCCTCGAGCGCCGCGATCTCGGCGCGCAGGATCGCGAGCACGGCGGGGTATTCGTCGCGCATGTAGACAAAGCAGCGCTCGGCCTCGACCGCCCAGGCCGCGATCAGCATCCCCTCGAGCATGAGGTGCGGCGTGCGTTCGAGATAGAAGCGGTCCTTGAAGGTCCCGGGCTCGCCCTCGTCGCCGTTGACGGCCAGATAGCGCGGCCCGGGGTTGGCGCGCACGAAGGACCATTTGCGCCCCGAGGGAAAGCCCGCCCCGCCGAGGCCGCGCAGCCCCGAGGCCAGCACGCGCTCCTGCACCTCCTGCCAGTTGCCGCCGTCGCGGAGGTCCGCGAGCGTCGCATAGCCGCCCGCGGCGCGATAGGCCGCGAGGTCCTGATAGGGCGGCATCTCGGGGTGGAAATCGCCCGTGGCACGCACGGCGGCGACACGCTCGGGCGTGGCATGGTCGACATGGCGGTGGCCCACCTCGGCGACGGGGGCGGTGTCGCAGCGGCCCATGCAGGGCGCGCGCAGGATGCGCACCTCGGCCGGGTCCATCCCCTGCGCCAGCGCGCGCGCCAGCGCATCGGCGCCCGCCAGTTCGCAGGAGAGCGAATCGCACACCCGGATCGTCAGGGCGGGCGGCGGGGCGTCATCCTCGCGCACGGGGTCGAAATGGGCGTAGAAGGTCGCGACCTCCCACACCTCGGCCTGCGAGAGGCGCATCTCTTCGGCGAGCGCGCGCAGGTGGCGGGCGGCGAGATGGCCGTGGGCGTCCTGGATGAGGTGCAGGAACTCGATCAGAAGGTCGTGCCGGCGCGGCTGGTCGCCCAGAAGCGCGCGCACCTCGGCAAGGGCGGCATCATCGAGCTGGCGCCCCTTCGTCGTCGGGCGGCCCTTGCCGCGCCCGGATTTCCATGCGCCCTGCCGCTGATCGAGTGCCATTGCCGCCTCCGTCTGCCCTTCTGCACCCGCTTTGCGCCCGGGGGGGCGGCGCGGTCAATCGCGGTGATCCGTCGGTTGATAGGCATATCCTATCAATCTTGCGCCCGATGTTTCGATCATCCTTTCACGCCCCAGCGTGAGGCGATGGACAAAAGGCGGCGTTTCGCCTAGCGCTTCCGTCATGCACTGGGATGATACCCTCGACGCCTCGGGCCTTCTGTGCCCGCTGCCGGTCCTCAAGGCGCGCAAGCGCCTCAAGGGGATGGCGCCGGGCAGCGTCTTGCGGCTGATCGCGACCGACCCGGCCGCCGTCGTCGATGTGCCGCATTTCTGCCGCGAGGCCGGGCATGAGCTGCTCGCGACCGAGGCGGGCGAGGGCGCGCGGGTTTATCTGATCCGTCGCGCCTGATCAGGTGATCCCGAAGCCCGCATAGGGCAGGAAGCGCACCGGATCGCCCGGCGCGATCTCGACCTCTCCGTCGGGCAATTCGACAAGGCCCCCCGCCCAGGAAAGGCCGCTGATCCGGCCCGAACCTTCCGAGGCGAAGACTTCGGCCGCGCCCTCGGCGTTC
>JAUREX010000191.1 GCA_030834485.1 Gemmobacter sp. | reverse complement strand
GGCGGCAGAGTCTGCAGGCAGCCGACATCGGCCAGCACCAGCCTTGGCTGATGGAACGCGCCGACCATGTTCTTGCCAAGCGGATGATTGATGCCAGTCTTGCCGCCGACCGAAGAGTCGACCTGCGCGAGCAGCGTCGTGGGGATCTGCGCATAGCGCACGCCCCGGCGCAGGATTGCGCTCGCGAAGCCGCCCAGATCGCCGATCACCCCACCCCCGAAGGCGATCACGAGGTCGCGCCGCTCCACCCGCTGATCGAGGAGCCATTCGACGCTGCGGCGCAGCCCCTCCCAGCCCTTGGTCCCCTCGCCCGGCGCGAGCACGAGGGTCGCATGCGCGATCCCCGCTCGTTCGAGCGCGCCCTGCAGAGCCCCCAGATGCAGCCCCGCCACCGTCTCGTCGGTCAGGATCGCGACGCGCGGTCGCGCGAGCATGGGGCCGAGCCATCGGCCCGCATCGGCCACGAGGCCCGCGCCGATCCTCACGTCATAGCTGCGCGCGCCGAGCGCCACGCGCACCGTATCGACCATCCGGTCGGTTGCGGGGTCAATCGGCGGCATCGGCTATCCTTTCGAGCACATCGGGACGGCGCGCCGCGATCGCCTCGGCGACACGCTCGGCCATCGCCTCGACACTGAGGCCCGCCTCGGCATCGACCGCGACCTCGGCCAGCGCATAGACGGGATCGCGCGCCGCGCAGAGCGCCGCGAGCGTCGCGCGCGGGTTCTCGGTCTGCAAGAGCGGGCGCGTCGTCTTGTGCCGCACGCGCTGCCACAGCAGCCCCTCATCGGCGCGCAGCCAGACCGACACGCCGGCGGCCGCGATCTCTTCGCGGTTGCGCGGCTGCAACCACGCCCCGCCCCCGGTCGAGAGCACCCCGGGCGGCCCGGCCAGCAGCCGCGCGATCACCTGCGATTCCTTGAGGCGAAAGAAGCTCTCGCCGTCGCGGGCAAAGATCTCGGCGATCGTCATGGTCGCGGCACGTTCGATCTCGGCGTCCGAATCGAGGAAGGGGGCGGCGCAGATGCGGGCAAGCTGGGTGCCGACGGCGGTCTTGCCCGACCCCATCATGCCCACCAGCACGACCGTCCGATTGAGCCGCCACGCCATCGCGCCACGCCTTTCTTGTCAAACATGCGCTGAATGGCGTGAACTCTCGCCAAAGACCATATATATTCGCAGGCCAGAGGCAGGGGCCGAACCGGAAACCGGGGGCAGGAATGCGAATCGTGAAGGCTATCGTCCTTCTGGGGCTGGTCGGTTTCATCGGCCTCGTGGCGTTCGCCTATCTCGGCGACCTCGCGCCCGAGCGGCGCGAGATCGTGACGCCGCTGCCCTCCGGGGTCGTCGATGGGCGCTGAAACGGCCGGCCGATTGCCGCGCGCCGCGCTGGCGGCGGCGCTGGGCCTCGTGCTCTGCGTGCGCGACGGCGTGGCGCAAGAGCCGATCTCGGCGATCGACTGGCTGACCGAGCGGCTGCGTGGCGAGGCGCAGGCCCCGCCCGCCGACCCGGCGGCAGAGGGCGCGCCCGCCTTCGGCACGCTGCCCGGTGCGACGCCCGGGGCGGGGATACTCGAAACCTTCCCCGAGGCCCCCTCACCCGGCGCCCTCCTGCCCGAAGCACCGCCGGCCGACCCCGCCCCCGCGACCATCAGCAAGACCGTGCTGGGCGCGGCCAGCCCCGATGCGGTCGGCCTCTTTCCCGCAGGCGATGCGGGCCTTTTGCCCGGGTTCTGGGGCGAGGCAACGCGGGCCGAGGCGATCGCGGCCATCCTGCCGCCACGGGCCTATGCGCTGCCGTCGCTGCGCGATCTCTACCGGCGGATCCTGACGGCCGAATTCGCGCCCCCCGCGGGGTCGGATGCGCGCGGCGATCTGCTCCTGGCGCGCATCGAGGCGCTGATCGCGACGGGCGCGATCGATCAGGCGGCGGCCCTCGTCGCGCAGGCCAGGGTGGGCGGGACGATACCGCCCGCCCTCATGCCGCATGCGTTCGACGCGGCGCTCCTGCTCGGCGAGGAAGAGGCGATCTGCGCCGAGGCCGCCGCCGCCCCCGGCATCGCGCGCGATCCCGCGTTCCGGGTCTTCTGCCTCATGCGCCGCGGCGACTGGCGCATGGCGGTGCTGACGCTCGAGCTGTCGCGCACGCTCGGCCGTATCCCGCCCGCGCGTGCCGAACTGCTGGCGCGTTTCCTCGATCCCGCGCTGATCGAGGATGGCGATGCGCTCCTGACCCTGCCCGAGCCCTTCACGCCGCTCGACTTCCGCCTGCTCGAGGCGGTGGGCGAAGCGGTCCCGACCCAGACCCTCCCCCTGCCCTTCGCGCGCGCCGACCTTGGCGGGGGCGCGGGGTGGAAGGCGCAGATCGAGGCGGCCGAGCGCCTCGCACGCGCGGGCGCCATCGGGCACGGGCTTCTCTTCAGCATCTACGCGCAGGGCCGCCCCTCGGCGTCGGGCGGCATCTGGCGGCGCGTCGCCGCCTCGGCCGCGATCGAGGCCGCACTCGCATCGGGGGATGGCGACGCGCTCGGGCGCGCCCTGCCCGAGGCCTGGGCCGCGATGACCGAGGCCGAGCTGCAGGTGCCCTTCGCGCGCCAGTATGGCCCCGAGCTTGCGGCGCTGGCGCCCGAGGGGCAGGCGGGCGCGCTCGCGTTTCGCATTGGCCTTTTGTCCGAGGCCGCCCGCCGCATCGCCGCCGAGGCGCGCCCGGCCTCGCCCGAGGATCGACTCTTGCGCGCGCTGGCACTCGGGATCGATGCGGAACTGCCCGAGGATCCGGTCGCGCGCGATGTCGTGCTGGCGCTGACCGCGCCGATGCCCTCGGCCTTTGTGCCCCCCGACATGGCCGAGGCGATCACTCGCGGGCGGTCGGCGCTGGCGCTGATGCGCGCGCTCGATGGCATCGACGCCGCCGCGCGGGGCGATGCCTCGGGGCTTGCGGGCGCGCTCGCCTTTCTGCGCGCGGTCGGCCTCGACCGGATCGCGCGCTCGGCCGCGCTCGAATTGCTCCTGCTCGAGCGGCGGGGCTGAGGGATGCGCGGCTCCGCCCCCGGCGCGATGGCGCAATGGATCTCGACGCTGCTCGAGGCAGGCGCGGCCGAGCGCGACGCGGCGCGCAACACGCGCCTTGCCTATGGCCGCGACCTGCTTGATTTCGCGGCTTTTCTCGGGGCGCGCGGGGCGGATTTCGCGACCGTCGCGCAGGCCGGGATCGAGGATTACCTCGTCGCCTGCGACGCGCGCGGCCTCGCCCCGGCGACGCGGGCGCGGCGGCTCGCGTCGATCCGCGCGCTCTTTTGCTTTGCCCATGCCGAGGGCTGGCGTGACGACGACCCCGCGCTGCGGCTCGGCGGACCGGGGCGCGCGCGCCACCTGCCCCGCACGCTGAGCGAGGGCGAGGTGCTGCGGCTGATCGAAGCCGCGCGCGCGCTCGCCTCCAACGCGGCGTCTTTCATCCACATCACGTACTGCGCCACGAGCGCGGGATGCCGCGCCTCCATGCGCGCGATGACGTCTC
>JAUREX010000190.1 GCA_030834485.1 Gemmobacter sp. | reverse complement strand
CGATGCCTCGGAGGGTGGCAGGATGTTCCGCGTTGTGATGAGCTTTGCGCTGACGCTGTCGACGTGGACTGCTGGGAAACGAGACCTTCACATTCATGCAGGCCATGGTCATCTACATCATCCTCGGCATCGGCACAGACCTTGCCAACATCACCCGCATCGAGGGAACGCTCGCGCGCTTTGGCGAGCGTTTCCTCGCCCGCGTCTTTACCCCCGAGGAACGGCGCAAGGCCGAGGCGCGCGCCGACCGCGCCGGCACCTATGCCAAGCGCTGGGCCGCCAAGGAGGCGTGCTCCAAGGCCCTCGGCACCGGGCTGCGGATGGGGATCGCCTGGCGCGACATGGGGGTTGCGAACCTCGCCACAGGCCAGCCCGTCATGCATCTGACCGGCTGGGCGGCGCGCCGCCTTGCCGCGATGACGCCGCCGGGGCACGAGGCGATCGTGCATGTCTCGCTGACCGACGACCACCCCTGGGCGCAGGCCTTCGTCGTGATCGAGGCCCGCCCGGCGCGCGCTTGACAGCCAGCGCCGCGGCGCGCACAAGGCGGCCGTCACAAGGGGGCGGCAGTCAGCATGAGCACGGATGCGAAACCCTCGGGCGGTCTGGGCGAGACGATCAAGACGATCGTCTATGCGCTCCTGATCGCGGGGGTGTTCCGCACCCTCTTCTTCCAGCCCTTCTGGATCCCCTCGGGGTCGATGAAGGACACGCTGCTCATCGGCGATTTCCTCTTCGTCAACAAGATGGCCTATGGCTATTCGCGCCATTCCTGCCCCTTCTCGCTCTGCCCCTTCTCGGGGCGGCTCCTCTTTTCGGAGCCCGAGCGGGGCGATGTCGTGGTCTTTCGCCACCCGGTGAACGGGTCTGACTTCATCAAGCGGCTGATCGGCCTGCCGGGCGACCGGGTGCAGTTCGTGGGCGGCCAGATCATCCTCAACGGCAGCCCGCTGCCGCTCGAACCCGCCGGGACATTCACCGAGGTCTTCGCGCCGCAGGGCCCGATGGGCCACATGCCGCGCTGCGAGAACGCGCCCGTCGGCCGGGGGGGTGAGTGCACCAAGTCGCGCTTTACCGAGATCCTGCCCGACGGGCGGAGCCACTCGGTCCTCAACATCGACCCCAACGGGTTCGGCGACGACACGCCCGAATTCGTGGTTCCCGAGGGGCATTACTTCTTCGTCGGCGACAACCGCGACAATAGCCAGGACAGCCGCTATGCGCGCGCCGTGGGCGGGGTGGGCTTCGTGCCGGCCGAGAACCTGATCGGCCGGGCCGACCGGATCATGTTCTCCTCGGCCGGCTCGTCGATGCTCTATTTCTGGACGTGGCGGTCGGACCGCTTCTTCGCGGCGGTCAAGTGAAGCCTGCGCGCGACATCGCCGCCTTTGCCCGGCGCATTGGCCACGACTTCGCAGACGCGCAGATCCTGATCGAGGCGCTGACGCATGCCTCGATCGTCTCGCCCACGCGGCCCGACAACCAGCGCCTTGAATTCCTCGGCGACCGGGTGCTCGGCCTCGCGATCTCCGAGGCGCTGCTCGGGGCCGACCCGGCCGCGCGCGAGGGCGACCTCGCGCCGCGGTTCAACGCGCTCGTGCGGCGCGAGACCTGCGCCGAGATCGCGCGCGAGATCGGCCTTGGCGAGGCGCTGCGCCTCGGACGCTCCGAGATGATCACCGGCGGGCGGCGCAAGGAGGCGCTGCTGGCCGATGCGCTCGAGGCGGTAATCGCGGCGGTCTATGTCGATGCGGGCTTCGAGGCGGCGCGCGATCTGGTGCTGCGGCTCTGGGGCGGGCGGATCGCGGCGGTGGCGGGGGACGATGCGCGCGACGCCAAATCGACCCTTCAGGCCTGGGCGCAGGCGCGCGGCCTGCCCCCGCCCGAATACGCCGAAACGGGCCGCGAGGGGCCCCCGCACGAACCCGTCTTCACCGTCGAGGTGCGCCTTGCCGATGGCGCGCGCGAAACCGCCGCGGGCCGGACCAAGCGTCAGGCCGAACAGGATGCCGCGCAGCGCCTGCTTGCCCGGATCGGAGAGCACACATGACCGATGCCCCCACGCGCGCGGGCTTCGCCGCCCTGATCGGCGAGCCGAACGCGGGCAAGTCGACGCTGCTCAATCGCATGGTCGGCGCCAAGGTCTCGATCGTCACGCACAAGGTGCAGACGACGCGGACCCGCATCCGCGGCATCGCCATGGCCGGCGCGGCGCAGATCGTCTTCGTCGACACCCCCGGCCTCTTTCGTCCGCGCCGGCGGCTTGATCGCGCGATGGTCGCCGCCGCCTGGGGCGGCGCGGCGGATGCCGATGCGGTCGTCCTGCTGATCGAGGCGCACCGCGGCCTGACCGAGGGCGTCGGCGCGATCCTTGCCGATCTTGCCGCGAAACTGCCGCGCAACATCCCCGTGGCGCTGGCGATCAACAAGATCGACCGCGTCAAGGCCGAGGCGCTGCTGCCTCTGGCCGAGCGGATGAACGCGTCCTTTCCCTTCGTTGCGACCTTCATGATCTCGGCCGAGAAGGGCCACGGGGTCGAGGCGCTGCGCGACTGGATCGCCGGGCAGATGCCCGCGGGCCCCTGGCTCTATCCCGAGGACCAGATCGCCGACCTGCCGCTGAGGATGCTCGCGGCCGAGACGACGCGCGAGAAGCTAACGCTCCGGCTGCATCAGGAACTGCCCTATGAGCTGACCGTCGAGACCGAGAAATGGGAGGAACGCCCCGACGGCTCGGTGCGCATCGACCAGCTGATCTATGTCGCCCGCGACGGCCACAAGGGCATCGTGCTCGGCGCCGGCGGCACCACGATCAAGGCCGTCTCGATGGCCGCGCGCGCCGAGATCGCCGAATTCCTCGGCCGCCCCGTTCACCTCTTCCTTCAGGTCAAGGTCCGCCCCGGCTGGCTCGATGAGGCCGAGCGCTTTCGCGAGATGGGCCTAGATTTCCGCGACGGGGACTGAGGGGGCGATGGCGCGCCTTGCCTCGGGGCTGTGGGTCGCGGCCTATCTCGCGCGCCTCGGGCAGGCGGCGATCCCGGCCTATGTGACGGCGCGCGGCGACCCTGGTGCGGGCGCCGTCATCGTCCGGATCGCGACGCTCGATGGCCGGGCGCAGGCCCTGCAGCGCACGACCGACCCCGCGAGCGGGGCGCGCCGCTGGACCACCCTTGCCGAGGGGGCGGAGGCCGAGGTCGATGCGGTGCTGGCGCGCGCGCGTGCCCGCGACCCCGACCTGTGGCTGATCGAGATCGAGGACCGCGCCGGGCGCACGCTCCTCGATGAGCCGGGGCTCGACGCCTGATCAGCCGCGCAGCACGCCGCCCGTGGCCTTGCCGACCTTCTCGACGATCCGCCGCCCGACCGCCTCGATGTCGGCCTCGGTCAGCGTCGCCCCTGTCGGCTGCAACCGCACGCTGATCGCGAGCGACTTGCGCCCGGCGCCAAGCTGCGCCTCGGCCGCGGGGCCTGCGAATTCGTCAAAGACCCGCACCCCCTCGATCAGCGCCTTGTCGGCGCCGAGTGCGGCCTGAACGACCGCCTGCGCCTCGGTGCGGGCATCA
>JAUREX010000018.1 GCA_030834485.1 Gemmobacter sp. | reverse complement strand
ATGGGCACCGCCGCCCATGCGATCGAGAGCAACGCGGTCGATCTGGTCGGGCTGACGCGCGGCCATATCGCCGACCCGCATATCGTGGCCAAGCTGCTTGCCGGGCAGGAGGCGCGCATCCGCCCCTGCGTCGGCGCGGCCTATTGCATCGACCGCGTCTATGCCGGCAAGGACGCCGTCTGCCTGCACAACCCCGCGACGGGGCGCGAGACATGGCTGCCGCATGCGGTGGCGCCGGCGCCGCGCGCGCTCCGCGCCGTCGTCGTCGGCGGCGGGCCGGCGGGGATGGAGGCCGCGCGCGTGCTCGCGCTGCGCGGCCATGCGGTCGTGCTGTTCGAGGCCGGCACGCGCCTCGGCGGGCAGGTGCTGATTGCACAGCGCGCGGCCTGGCGGCGCGACCTGATCGGGATCGTCGACTGGCTCGCGGCCGAGATCGGCCATCTCGGCGTCGACATCCGGCTCGATTGCCTCGCCGACGCCGCGACGGTGCTGGCCGAGGCGCCCGACATCGTCATCGACGCGACCGGCGGCGTGCCGAAGCCGCCCGAGATAGAGGGCGCCGAGCATGTGGCGTCGTCGTGGGACATCCTCGCCGCCCCGCCTGAGGCCGGCCGTTCGGTGCTGATCCATGACGAGGCGGGCGGCCATCAGGCGGTCTCGCTCGCCGAGTTCCTCGCGCGTCGGGGCCTTGCGGTGGAACTCGCGACCCCCGACCGCCAGATCGGCCGCGATCTGGGCGGGTCGAGCTATCCGGTCTATCTGGGCAACCTCGCGCGGGCGGGCGTCACGCTCAGCCCCGACCGCCGCCTTGCCGCGGTGCGCCGGTCGGGCAACGGCTTCGAGGCGGTGCTCGCGCATGAATACGGCGGGCCCGAGCTGGTGCGGCGGGTCGATCTGGTCGTCGCCGAATGCGGCACCGAACCCGTCACCGACCTTTTCGCCGCGCTGAAGCCCCTTGCCGCCAACCGCGGCGTCACCGACCTCGCGGCGCTGCTCGCGGCCGGGCCGCAACCGGCCGAGGGGGGCGGCATGCGGCTCTACAAGGTCGGCGACGCGGTGGCGGGGCGCGACATCCACGCGGGCCTTCTCGATGCGCTGCGGCTTTGCAAGGACATCTGATCGCCCTGGCCGCGCCCCCGGGCTCGGGGCTTGACCCCGCCGCCCCAAGGCGCGCACCCTGCCCCGCAGACCCTGAGGAGAAACCATGCCGCGCCTCGAGATCGAATACCTCGGCAAGCCGCAGATCGACCGGCTTGCGCTGACCAATGACGAAATCCTTGCCGCGGTCGAGGCCGGGCTGGTCGCCGCCGGGCGCGGCCAGACGGTGATCGAGCCGCGCCTGCATCTCGTGCCCGATCCGGCGGTGGACGGGCATTTCAACGTGCTGCGGGGCTATGTGGCGCCGCTCGGCTATGCGGGCGTCAAGGTGGTCGGCGATTTCGTCGACAACTACAAATCCGGGCTGCCGTCCGAACTTGCGCTCCTCAACCTCTTCTGTCCGCGCACGGGCGCGCCGCGCGCGGTGATCGACGCCTCGGGCATCACCGACATGCGCACCGGCGCGCTTACCGCGCTCGGGGCGAAATGGCTTGCGCCCCCGAAACCGCGCGTGCTCGGCCATATCGGGGCGCGCGGGACCTCCTACTGGAATGTCCGGCTGCTCGACCATCTCTTCGACTTCGAGGAAATCCGCGTCCATTCCCGCCGCCCCGAGAGCCGCGCGGCCTTTGGCGCGCGCCTCTCGCGCGATCTGGGCAAGAAGGTGATCGTGACGGATGACTGGGAAAGCTGCCTCGCAGGGGCCGACATCCTGGTCGAGGCCTCGCGCCTGCGCGCGCCCGAGCCGCTCTTTCGGCGCGAATGGGTGCGCAAGGGCGCGCTGGTGATCCCCTATGGCACCATGAGCACGCTGCCCATCGACTTCACCGACGGGATCGACAAATTCGTGATGGACGATCTCGGCCAGATGCGGGCGGGCCATCTGGGGGCGCTGCGGCCGCATATCAACGCGGGCCGGATCACCGAGGCGAGCTTTCACGCCGAGATCGGGCAGATCGCAGCGGGGCTGCGCCCGGGGCGCGAGCGGCCCGACGAGACGATCCTGTTCTGGCACCGCGGCATGTCGACGAGCGACATCGCGCTTGGCGCCGCGATCCTCGAAAAGGCGCGCGCGATGGGGCTGGTCCTGCGCCTGCCCTATCGCGAGGACGGCGACGATGATCACGCTTGACGGCGCCTCGCTCGGGGTCGAGGCGCTGCGGCGCGCGGCATCGGGCGCCCCGGTCGCGATCGCGCCCGGCGCGCGCGAGAGGATGGCGGCGGCGCGCGCTGCGATCGACCACGCCATCGCCGCGCGCATCCCCGTCTATGGCGTCACGACCGGCCTCGGCGCGCGGGCCTCGGAAACGCTCGATGCGCCGACGCTCGCGGCCTTTTCGCTCCGCACGCTCAGGGGCCGCGCGCAGGCGGTGGGCCCGGCGGAAGAGACCGAGGTCGTGCGCGCGGCGATGGTCGTGCGGCTCAACACGCTCCTGCCCGGACATGCGGGGGCGTCGGTCGCGGTGGCGGACCATCTGCTCGCCTGCCTCAACGCGGGCCTCGTGCCGGTGGTGCGGCGGATCGGGTCGATCGGGCCCTCGGACCTCGTGCAGAACGCATCCCTCGGCCTCGCGCTGACCGGCGAGGGGCGGATGGAGGGGCCCGGGGGGACGGGCGACGCCGCCGAAATGATGCGCGCGCATGGGATCGCGCCGCTCGTGCCGGGCCCGCGCGACGGGCTCGCGCTCGCGGGGCATTGCGGGCTGACGGTCGCGACCGCAGCGCTCGGCCTCGCCGAGGCCGAGACGGCCCATGCCGCCGCCCAGACGGCCGCGGCGCTGACGCTCGAGGCGTTCCGCGCCAATCTCTCGCCCATCGATCCGCGCGCGCTCGCGGTCAAGCCGCTGCCCGGGCAGGCGGGGGCGGCGCGCGATCTTGCGCAGCGGCTCGAGGGCAGCGCGCTCTGGCAGGCCGGGCAGGCGCGGCGGTTGCAGGATCCGCTCTCGATCCGCAACCTCGTGCAGATCAACGGCGCGCTCAACCTCGCGCTCGGGCAGGCGCGCGAGATCGTCGAGATTGAGCTCAACGGCGCGAGCGACAGCCCCATCGTGCTGCCCGACACGGGCGAGGTAATGTCCTGCGGCGCCTTCTACACCGCCGAACTCGGCCTCGTGTGCGAGACGCTGACGCGCGCGCTTGTGGGCGTGGCGATGGCGCAGATCGCGCGGATGGCGAAGATGCTCGATCCGCGCTTCAGCGACCTGCCGATTTTCCTCGCCCTGCCCGAGAGCGGCTCGAACGGCTTTGCGCCGCTGATGAAGACGGCCGAGGCGCTGGTGGCCGAGATCGCGCATGCCGCGCAGCCGCCCGCGATCTGGCCGAGCGTCAACGCCAACGGGGTCGAGGACACGCTTTCGACCGGCCCTATCGCGGCGCGCGCGCTGCGGCGGGCGGTGGCGGCGTTTCGCACGCTCGTCGCGCTCGAACTGATGGTCGGGGTGCAGGCGTGCGAGATGCGCGGCACGCTCGGGACGGCGGCGCCCTTTCTGCGGGGCCGCGCCGCGCATCTGCGCACCCTCTCGGAGCCGCTCGCGGACGACCGCCCGCTTGGCGACGACATCGACCGGATCGACCGCGCAATCGCATCGGGCGCCTTCGGCTGAGGTCGGCGCACCACCCCCGAAAGGCATAGAAAACCTGAGGGCTGGTGCAGGATTTATGCAGTTGCTCCGTCGATCCTTCGTGCGCCAACTCGATCGCAGACAAGAAAAGATCGGGCCAGCGCGCCTTTCACGCGTCTCATGCGCCAGGAGCCGGTCGCAAGCGATGGAGAGGTTTGATGGCCGGACATATGCTCACGCAGCGCGCGCTGCATCCCTTTGCCGAAGAGACAGCCAAGGCCTTCCGAGAGGGCAAGATGGATCGCCGCGAGTTCTTCGCGGTCATGGCCGCCTGGGGCGTCAGCGCCGCCGGCGCCTATGCGCTGGGCGGCATCTCGCCCGCCGCGGCCCAGACGGGCACCCCCGTCAGGGGCGGCAAGCTGCGCGTGCAGATGCTCGTCAAGGCGTTCCGCGACCCGCGGCTCTTCGAATGGACCGAGCCGGCGGTGGTGACGAACTGCTGCTGCGAATACCTCGTGCGCTGGGACAGCGATTTCACCTACAAGCCCCATCTGCTCGAGAGCTGGGAGGCGAGCGACGACGCCCGCACCTATGTCTTCAACGTGCGCAAGGGGATCAAATGGTCGAACGGCGACGACTTCACCGCCGATGACGTGATCTTCAACCTCAACCGCTGGGCGGATGCGAGCGTCGAGGGCAATTCGATGGTCGCGCGCCTCGCCTCGCTCGCCGATCCCGACACCAAGCAACTTATGCCCGGCGCGATCGAGCGGGTGGACGATTACACCGTGCGGCTGAACCTGCGCCAGGCCGACATCGCGCTCATCGCCAACCTCGGCGATTACCCCTCGATCGTGATGCATCCCTCCTATGACGGGTCGGACGATCCGATGAAGGCGCTCGCGATCGGGACAGGCCCGTTCGAGATCGTGCGCTATGAAACCGGCGTCGGCGCCGAGGTCCGCCGCAAGGAGAGCGGCTGGTGGGGCGGCGAGGTCTGGCTCGACGGGGTCGAGTGGATCGACACGGGCAACGACGCGACCGCGATGGTCGCGGCCTTCGATGGCGGCGAGATCGACGCCAATTATCAGACCGCGCCCGCCTTCATCCCGCTCCTTGATGCGTCGGGCGTCGTGACCGAGGGGATCGCGACGGCGCAGACGCTGGTCTTGCGGCTCAACCAGCTCAACAAGCCCTATGACGACGTGCGGGTGCGCCGCGCGCTGCAACTCGCGATCAACAACGCCGATGTGCTCGAACTGGGCTACAACAACGCGGGCATCGTCGCCGAGAACCACCATGTCGGCCCGATGCATGCCGATTACGCCGACATCGGGCCTTCGGTGCACGACCCCGCGGCGGCCCTTGCGCTTTTGCGCGAGGCCGGTCAGGAAGATCACGAATTCGACCTCATCTCGCAGGAGGAGGAGTGGCAGGCCGACAGTTGCAACGTCGTCGCCGCGCAGATGCGCGATGCGGGCTTCAAGGTGAAGCGCACCACGATCCCCGGCGCGACCTTCTGGAACGACTGGGACAAGTATCCGTTCTCGGCCTCGCAATGGGCGGGGCGCGCGCTCGGGGTGCAGGTCTACATGCTCGCCTACAAGACGGGCGCGATCTGGACCGAAACGGCCTTCAGCAATGCCGAGTTCGACGAGCTTCTGACCGTCGCGACGGCGACGGCCGATCCGGTCAAGCGGCGCGAGGTCATGGCAAAGCTCCAGCAGATCCTGCGCGACGAGGGCGTGATCGTGCAGCCCTACTGGCGGTCGGTCTATCGGTCCTACCAGCCGAAGGTGAAGGGGCTCGGGGCGCATCAGGCGTTCTATCAGTTCCTCGAGCGGGTCTGGATCGAGGCCTGAGGCGCGCCGCGCCACGGGGCAGGGCATGATCGTCTCGCTGCCGATGTATGACCTGCCCGAGGTCGCCGAGGCGACCGAGGCGTGGTGGCGCGCGATCCGCGGCGCGCTTCTGGCCGAGGGCCTGCCGGCCCCGGCCGATCGCGCGCGCCCCGAGGGCGATCTGATGGCGCATTGGCGCCGGCCCGACCTTCTCTTGTCGCAGACCTGCGGGCTGCCCTATCGCAGCGCGCTGCACGCCGAGGTCGCGCTGGTCGGCACGCCCGATTTCGGGCTCGAGGATTGCCCACCGGGGTATTACCACTCGGTCCTCGTGATGCGGGGGGATGACGCGCGCGAAGGGCTGCGGGACTTCGACGGGGCGCGGCTTGCCTACAACAGCCCGGACTCGCAATCGGGCTGGGCGGCGCCGCTCGCGCATGCGGCGGCGGCCGGCAGCGCCTTTCGGGCCGGGCCGCGGACGGGCGCGCAGCGGGCCGCGATCCGCGCGGTTGCCGCGGGCGAGGCCGATCTGGCCGCGATCGATGCGGTGACCTGGCGCCTCCTGCGCGATCGCGATCCGGCGGCGGCGGGGCTGCGCGTCCTTGGCCGGACGACGCCGACGCCGGGCCTGCCCTGCATCACCGCGCGCGCCGACAATGCGCCGGCGGTGGCTGCGGCACTCGGGCGCGCGGTCGAGGGGCTTGACCGCAGCGCCCGCGCCGTGCTCGGACTGCGCGGCGTGGTCCCGATCGCGCGCGATGCCTACCTCGCCCTGCCCCTTCCGCCCACACCCGAGGCCCTTGAGGAATGACCGACGCCCGCCCGCCCGGTGCCCTGCCCCATGCCGATCTGCCGCGCATCGAATGGCCCACCCTCGGCATCCTCGCCGCGACCTATGGCCTCTGGGCGCTTGGCACGACGCTGGCCTACGGGGTCGCGCCGATCCTCGGCATCGTGCTGACGGGGATCGCCATCGCGCAGTTTTCCTCGTGCCAGCACGAGGTGCTGCACGGCCATCCCTTTCGCACGCGCTGGCTCAACGAGGCGCTCGTCTGGCCGGCGCTGACGCTCACCGTGCCATTCGGGCGGTTCCGCGATACCCATCTTGCCCATCACCACGACCCGGCGCTGACCGACCCCTATGACGACCCGGAGTCGAACTATCTCGACCCCGCGGCCTGGGCGCGGCTGCCGGGCTGGGCGCGGGCGGTGTTTCGCGTCAACAACACGCTTCTGGGGCGGATGGTGATCGGCGCGGTCCTCGGCAATGCGCTCTGGCTTGCGTCCGAGTGGCGGCTCGCGCGCGCCGGCGACCGGGCGGTGCTGCGCGACTGGGGGTTGCAGCTTGTGGGCCTCGTGCCGGTGGTGGCGTGGCTCTGGTGGGCCGCGATGCCCTGGTGGGGCTATCTGCTGGCGGCGTGGGTCGGGCATGGCCTTTTGCGCATCCGCACCTTTCTCGAGCATCGCGCGCATGAGGCCGCGCGCGCCCGCACCGTCATAATCGAGGATCGCGGGCCGCTCTCGGTTCTGTTTCTGAACAACAACTTCCACGCGGTCCACCACATGCATCCCGCCGTGCCGTGGTATCGGCTGCCGGCGGTCTATCGCGCCAACCGCGCGCATTATCTGCGCCGCAATGACGGCTATCTCTTTGCCTCCTATACGGAGGTGTTCCGCAGCTTCCTGCTGCGCGCCAAGGACCCTGTGGCCCATCCCCTCTGGCCCTGGCCGGGCAGCAGCGGCGACCGGATGGGCCGCAAGGGCGGCGGCGACCGCGCCGCCTGAGGGCGTGCGCATCGACGCTTGCCGCAACGGTTAGCGTCCTCTAGGCTCGCGCCGGCATCTGGGCATTTGACGAAGAAAAAACTTGGCACGACAGGATCGGGAGGAAACAATGCTGAACAGACGTCATTTCCTGATGCGCACCACCGCGCTTGCGACACTCGCGGCGCTGCCGGTTGCGGCGCAGTCGGCCCCGGCGGTCGACATCTTCATCCCCGCCAATCCGGGCGGCGGCTGGGACCAGACCGGGCGGTTGATGGAGAAGGTGCTGCTCTCCGAGGGGCTGATCTCGGGCGCGACGGTCACGAATGTCGGCGGCGCTGGCGGCACCGTCGGGCTGCCGCAATTCGCCGGCCAGTTCTCGGGCAACGGCAATGCGCTGATGCTCGGCGGCATGGTCATGGTTGGCGCCATCATCGCCAACAATTCGCCCGTGTCGCTCGCCGATGTCACGCCGATCGCGCGGCTCACGGGTGAGTCGCTCGCCCTCGTGGTGCCGGCGGCCTCGCCCTTCCAGACTGTCGCGGATTTCGTCGCGGCGCTCAAGGCCGATGCGGGCGCGGTGCCTGTTGCGGGCGGCTCGGCCGGGGGGTCGGATCACATCCTGCTCGGCCTGATCGGCAAGACGGTCGGCGTGCCGGCCACGAGCATGAACTACATCCCCTATGCCGGCGGCGGCGAGGCGCTCGCGGCGCTTCTGGGCAATCAGGTTGCGGCCGGGATCTCTGGCTATGGCGAGTTTGCCGACCAGGTCGCCGCCGGAACGCTGCGCCTGCTCGCGACCTCGGCCGGCGAGCGGCAGGAGGGCATCGACGGCCCCACCCTGCGCGAGAGCGGGGTCGATGTCGAACTCTTCAACTGGCGCGCCTGCTTCGGGCCGCCGAACCTGACGCCCGAGGCCAAGGCCGGGCTGGTCGCGATGGTCGAGGCGATGGCCACGAGCGACGCCTGGGCGCAGGAGTGCGCCGCGCGCAACTGGACGCGCATCCTCATGACCGGGGACGAGTTCGAGGCGTTCATCGCCGAGGACATCGCGCGCATCACCGACATCCTGCGCGACCTCGGCCTCGCGACCTGAGGGCGCACGCCGCCGATGCGGCGGGTCGGGCGGCGCGTTCTGTGCCGCCCGACCCGCCCCCCCGAACCGATGGGACGAAGCGATGACCGGCGAGCCTGCGCGCGACCCTGTCAGAGGTATGGCCCTGCCCGAGACCGCGCTCGGGCTCGCGGTCGTGCTGGCGGCCTGCGTGGCGGGTTGGCAGGCGGCCGCGATCCCGGTCTCGCCGCTCTATGCCCGGATCGGCCCGACCGTCTTTCCGATGATCGGGGCGGCGCTGCTCGGTCTGCTCGGACTCTTGCTGATGGTGCAGGGGATGCGTGGCGGCTGGCAGGACCCGGCCGAGGCCGAGGTCGCGCTCGACTGGCGCGCGCTCGGGCTGGTGGGCGCAGGGCTCGGGGCGAATGTCGCGCTGATCGGGCCGCTCGGCTTCACGCTGGCCTCGACCGTCATGTTCACGCTGATCGCGGCCGGCTTCGGGAGCCGCCGCCCCTGGCGCGACGCCCCGATCGGATTTGCCCTCGCGCTCGGGACGTTCTTCGGCTTTGCGCGCGCGCTTGGCGTCAACATCGGCATGGGCCCGTTCGAGCGCGCGCTGATCGCGGCGCTCGGGATCTAGGGGCGCAGGATGGATGCGCTCGCCCTTCTCGCGCACGGCTTCTCGGTCGCGCTGACGCCCGCGAACCTGATGTGGTGCCTGCTCGGCTGCACGCTCGGCACCATGATCGGGGTCCTGCCTGGCATCGGGCCTGCGCTGACCATCGCGCTTTTGCTGCCGATCACCTTCCAGGTGCCGCCCGAGGCCTCGTTCATCCTCTTTGCCGGGATCTATTACGGCGCGATGTATGGCGGCTCGACCACCTCGATCCTCCTCAACACCCCGGGCGAGAGCGCGACGGTCGTCACCGCGCTCGAAGGCAACCGCATGGCGCGCTCGGGGCGGGCGGGGGCGGCGCTGGCGACCTCGGCGATCGGGTCGTTCATCGCGGGCACGATCGGCACGCTCGGCGTCGCCTTCGTCGCGCCCTATGTGGTGGCGGTCGCGCTCCGGGTCGATGCGGCGGGGTATTTCGCGCTCATGGTGCTGTGCTTCGTGATGGTCTCGGCCGTGCTCGGATCCTCGGCGACGCGGGGGCTGACATCGCTGGCACTCGGCCTCATGATCGGGATGGTCGGGATCGACGTGCAGACCGGCCAGCCGCGCTTTACCTTCGGCGAGGTCGCGCTGCTCGACGGGATCGACGTCCTGATCGTGGCGGTCGGGCTCTTTGCGGTGGGCGAGACGCTCCATATGGCGGCGCGGCGGTATGCGGGGCGCGATGAGGTGCTGCCGCTGTCGGGCTCTCTCTACATGACGCGGGCAGAGTGGCGCAGGTCGTGGAAGCCCTGGCTGCGCGGCACCGCGATCGGCTTTCCCATCGGCGCGATGCCAGCGGGCGGCGCCGAGATCCCGACCTTCCTGTCCTATGCGACCGAGCGGCGGCTCTCGCGCCACCCCGAAGAGTTCGGCACCACCGGCGCGATCGAGGGGGTCGCGGGCCCGGAAGCTGCGAACAACGCCTCGGCCGCAGGGGTGATGGTGCCGCTCCTGACGCTGGGGCTGCCGACCTCGGCGACGGCGGCGATCCTGCTCTCGGCGTTCCAGAGCTATGGGCTGAACCCCGGCCCGCTCCTCATGCAGACAGAGCCGGATCTGGTCTGGGGCCTCATCGCGTCGCTGCTGATCGCCAATGTCGCGCTCGTGTTCCTCAACCTGCCGATGATCGGGCTGTGGGTGCGGCTCTTGCGGGTTCCGGCGCCGCTCCTCTATGGCGGGATCCTCGTCTTTGCCACGGTCGGGACCTATGGCATCTCGCGCTCGCCGCTCGATCTCGTGCTCCTTTATGCGATGGGGGTGATCGGCCTCCTGATGCGGCGGTTCGATTTTCCGACCGCGCCCGTCATCATCGGCGCGATCCTCGGGCCGATCGCCGAGGTGCAGTTCCGCCGCGCGCTGATGATCTCGAACGGCGATTGGACGGTGTTCGTCACCAGCGGGGCGTCGGCGCTCTTTCTCATGCTTGCGCTTGTCGCCTTCGTGGCGCCGACCCTGATCGGGATGTGGCGCCGACGCAAGGTGGCGGGCACGTCGCGCGATGGCTGAAGGGCTGCTGGCCGGGATACGGCTGCTCGATCTGACGAATGTCCTCGCCGGGCCCTATTGCGCCTATCAGTTCGCGCTGCTCGGGGCCGATGTGCTGAAGATCGAGGCGCCCGAAGGCGATCTGGCGCGCGGCCTCGGGGCGGACCCGGACCTCAACCGCCTTGGCATGGGCGCGAGTTTCCTCGCCCAGAACGCGGGCAAGCGGTCGGTCGTGCTCGACCTCAAGGTTCCGGCGGATCGCGCGCGGTTCCTCGCGCTCGTCGATGAGGCCGATGCGCTGGTCGAGAACTTCCGCCCCGGCGTGATGGAGCGCCTCGGCCTCGGCGCGGATGTGCTGCGCGCGCGCAAGCCCGCCCTCGTCTATTGCGCGATCTCGGGCTTCGGCCAGACCGGCCCGATGTCCGCCAACCCCGCCTATGACCAGATCGTGCAGGGGCTGAGCGGGGTGATGTCGATCACCGGCACCCCCGAGGCCGCACCCCTGCGCGTGGGCTATCCGGTCGCCGACACGCTCGGGGGGATGGCCGGGGCCTTCGCGATGGCCGCGGCCCTCCTGCGGGCGCGACAGACGGGGCAGGGCGCGACGCTCGATGTCTCGATGCTCGATGCGATGCTCTCGGCGATGGGGTGGCCGGTGTCGAACTGGCTCATCGCCGGGGTAGAGCCGCGCCCGATGGGCAACGACAACATGACGGCCGCGCCCTCGGGGGCGTTCCGGACCGGCGCGGGGCTCCTCAACATCGCGGCGAATACCGAGGCGCAGTTCCTGCGGCTCATGGATCTGCTCGGCCTTGCCGATCTTTGCCGCGATCCGCGCTTTGCCGGGCGCGAGGCCCGCAAGCGCCACCGCGCCGCGCTGACGGCCGCGATCGAAGACGCGCTCGGCACCGACACGGCCGAGGCATGGGAGGGGCGCCTCAACGCGGCCGGCGTGCCGGCGGGGCGTGTGCTGAGCGTGCCCGAAGCGCTCGCCTCGGCGCAGGTCGCGGCGCGGGGCATGACGCACCGCTTCGACGCGGTGCCCGGGATCGACCGGCCGCTCACGGTGCTGCGGGGCGGGTTTCTGGTCGATGGCGCGCCGCCCGCCCCCGCGGGGCCGCCGCCGCAGCTTGGCGCGCACCAGTCCGAGGGCTTCGGGTCCTGATCCGGGCCGGGGTGGCGCGATCCCAGACGGGGCGCGCGCGCCGCGCCTTGCGCGGTCGGCCAGGGCGCCTCAGGCGTGGATCGGGCCTGCGCCGCAGGCCAGCGCCGCCTCGCGCACCGCTTCCGAGAGGGTGGGGTGCGCGTGGCAGGTGCGCGCGAGATCCTCGGCGGCGGCGCCGAATTCCATCGCGACGCAGACCTCGTGGATCAGCTCGCCCGCCGAAGGGCCGATGATGTGGGCGCCGAGGATGCGGTCGGTCTCGGCGTCGGCGAGGATCTTGACGAAGCCCTCGGCCGCAAAGGCCGCCTTGGCGCGCGCATTGCCCATGAGCGTGAAGCGCCCGGCGCGATAGGGACGGCCCGCTTCCTTCAGCGCCTCTTCGGTCGCGCCGACGGTTGCGACCTCGGGGTGGGTATAGACGACGCCGGGGACAAGGGCGTGGTTCACATGCCCCGCCTGTCCCGCGAGGATCTCGGCCAGCGCGATCCCCTCATCCTCGGCCTTGTGGGCAAGCATCGGGCCCGGCACCGCATCGCCGATCGCATGGATGCCCCGGACGCTCGTCTCGAACCGGCTGTCGACGACGATCTGGCCGCGCGCCGTCAGCGCGACCCCCAGCGCCTCGAGCCCGAGCCCGGCGGTGAAGGGGCGCCGCCCGGTCGCGACGAGGACGGCGTCGGCCTCGAGCGAGCCGGGCTTGCCGTCCTTGCGCGCGGTCCATTCGACGCGCGCGCGCGCGCCCGTGCGCTCTGCCGTGCCGACCGCGACACCCGTGTGGAACTTGAGGCCCTGGCGCGTCAGGATGCGCTGGAAGGCCTTCTGCACCTCGGCGTCCATGCCGGGCAGGATCGCGTCGAGATATTCGAAGACATGCACCTCGGCGCCGAGGCGGGCATAGACCGACCCCATCTCGAGCCCGATGACGCCACCCCCGATGACCGCGAGCGTCTTCGGGATCTGCCCGAGCTCGAGCGCGCCGGTCGAGGTGACGATCACCTCCTCGTCGATCGTGACGCCCTTGAGCGGGCTCGCCTCGGAGCCCGTCGCGATCACGATGGCGCGCGCCTCATGCACCGTCTCGCCCAGCTGCACGCGGCCCGGGGCGGGGATCGAGGCCCAGCCCTTGAGCCATTCGATCCCGTTCTTCTTGAAGAGGAACTCGATGCCCTTGGTGTTCTGGCCGATGACCTCGTCCTTGTAGGCGCGCATCCTTGGCCAGTCGACCGCGGGCGCGGCGCCGACGAGGCCCATGCGGGCGAAGTTCTCTTCGGCCTCGTGCAGCATGTGGGTGGCGTGCAGGAGCGCCTTCGAGGGGATGCAGCCGACGTTGAGGCAGGTGCCGCCCAGCGTCGCGCGCCCTTCGGCGACCGCGACCCTGAGGCCGAGCTGGGCGGCGCGGATGGCGCAGACATAGCCGCCGGGGCCGGCGCCGATGACGATCAGGTCGAAGCTGGGCATGGCAGGGTCCTTTGCTGCGGGCGGTGTCAGGGGCGGGGACGGGGGCGGGGGGCCTCGGCCCCCCGGCGCACGCCGACCCCTCGATGGGGTCGGCGTGCGCTCCCCCCGAGGGTATTTGAGCCAAGATGAGGAGCGGGAATCATCCGAGGAGGGCGGCGAGGAGCATGGCCGCGGTGGCGAAGAAGCCCGCCGCCCAGACGATCGTGCGCCAGGGGCTGAGGCCGAGCGCATAGGCGGGCACATAGAGGATGCGGGCGCCGAGGTAGACCCAGGCGCAGGCGGCGGTGAAGGTCGAGCCCTTGCCGCTGAACGTGACGACGAGCACGGCAAGGGTGAAGAGGGCGAGGCCTTCGAAATGGTTCGCGACCGCGCGCTGGAGCCGGCCCGCGAGCGGCGAGAGCGGCCGGGAGGGCGGGGTGTCGCGGGGGCCCGCCGTCCAGTCCGGGCCGAGGTCGCGGTTGGCGGGGACCGCCATGAGCAAGATCTGCCCCATCTGGAGGAGGCCGGCGAGGGCGAGCGCGGTGAGTTCGGGGGGCATGGCGTCGGATCCTGTCGTTTGGCCGCGCGTCGCGCGTTCAGAGATCCATGAGCAGCCGGCGCGGATCCTCGAGCGTGTCCTTGACGCGCACGAGGAAGGTGACCGCGCCCTTGCCGTCGACGATGCGGTGGTCGTAGCTGAGCGCGAGATACATCATCGGCCGGATGACGATCTGGCCGGCGACGACGACGGGGCGGTCCTGGATCTTGTGCATGCCGAGGATGCCCGACTGGGGCGGGTTCAGGATCGGCGAGGACATCAGGCTGCCGTAGACGCCGCCGTTCGAGATGGTGAAGGAGCCGCCCTGCATGTCGGCCATGGCGAGCTTGCCGTCGCGGGCGCGCAGGCCGAGCTCGGCGATCTTCTTCTCGATCTGGGCGAAGGACATGCGGTCGGCGTCGCGCACCACCGGCACGACGAGGCCCGAGGGCGTGCCGACGGCGACGCCCATGTGGACATAGTTCTTGTAGACGATGTCCTGGCCGTCGATCTCGGCGTTGACCTCGGGCACCTCCTTCAGCGCCTGGCAGCAGGCGCGCACGAAGAAGGACATGAAGCCCATCTTGACGCCGTGCTTCTTCTCGAAGCTGTCCTTGTAGCTGTTGCGCAGCTCCATCACCGCGGACATGTCGACCTCGTTGTAGGTCGTGAGCATGGCGGCGGTGTTCTGGGCGTCCTTGAGGCGGCGCGCGATGGTGGCGCGCAGGCGCGTCATGCGCACGCGCTCTTCGCGGGAGGCGTCCTCGGCCGGGACCGGGGCGCGGGGGATCGCCGCGGGGGCGGGCTCGGCCGCGGGCGCAGGGGTGGGGGCGGCGAGGGCGCGCTGGACGTCCTCCTTCATCACGCGGCCGTCGCGGCCGGTGGGGGTGACGGCCTCGCGCGCGGTGCCGGTTTCGGCCATGAGCTTGCGCGCGGAGGGGGCATCCTCGACCGCCCTTGCGGGGGCGGGGGCGGGTGCGGGGGTAGGTGCGGCCGGGGCGGGTGCCTCGGCGACGGCGGCTGCGCCTTGGGCGACGATGCCGAGGCGGGCGCCGGCGGCGACCGTCGCGCCGGCGGGCACGAGGATCTCGGAAAGCGTGCCGGTCGCGGGGCTCGGCACCTCGACCGAGACCTTGTCGGTCTCGAGCTCGCACAGCATCTCGTCCTGGCGGACCGCGTCGCCCGGCTTCTTGAACCAGGTCGCGACCGTTGCCTCGGACACGCTTTCGCCCAGGGCGGGCACCATCACGTCAACCATTCTGCCCTCTTCTGCGCTGGCGCATCGGCCCTTGCGCGGTCTGGATTGCGGCGCGATTGCCGCGCGATTGTGGATCGGCCCGACCCGCCCCGGAGAGGGCGGGACCGAGCGGGGTGCGGAGGCGGGCCACCCTGCCCCTCAGCCCGGCGCGCGGCCGAGCGCCTCGGCCACGAGTGCCGCCTGCTCGGCCTTGTGGCGGCTTGCGAGGCCCGTGGCGGGCGAGGCCGAGGCGGCGCGGCCGGCATAGAGGGCGCGGGTCGTGCGCGCCTTGATGCGGGTCAGCACCCATTCGAGGTTCGGCTCGACGAAGGACCAGCCGCCCTGGTTCTTGGGCTCTTCCTGGCACCAGACGATCTCGGCCTTCTTGAAGCGCTCGAGCTCGCGCACCATCGAGAGCGCGGGGAAGGGATAGAACTGCTCGAGCCGGAGCAGATAGACATCATCGAGCCCCTGCGCGTCGCGCTCGGCCAGAAGGTCGTAATAGACCTTGCCCGAGCAGATCACGACGCGCCGGATCTTGGCGTCGGGCTGGAGCTTCAGCGTCGAATTGCCCTTTTCGGCGTCATCCCACAGCACCCGGTGGAAGGACGAGCCGGTGGTGAAATCCTCGGCCCGGCTGATGCACATCGGATGGCGCAGGAGCGACTTGGGCGTCATCAGCACCAGCGGCTTGCGGAAACTGCGGTGGATCTGGCGGCGCAGGATGTGGAAATAGTTCGCGGGCGTCGTGCAGTTGGCGACGATCCAGTTGTCCTCGGCCGAGAGTTGCAGGAAGCGCTCGAGGCGCGCCGAGGAATGCTCGGGCCCCTGCCCCTCGAATCCATGCGGCAGGAGCATCACGAGGCCCGACATGCGCAGCCACTTGCGTTCGCCCGAGTTGATGAACTGGTCGAACATGATCTGCGCGCCATTGGCGAAATCGCCGAACTGGGCCTCCCACATCACGAGCGCGTTCGGCTCGGAGAGCGAATAGCCGTATTCGAAGCCGAGCACGGCATATTCCGAGAGCATCGAGTCGATGACCTCGTAGCGCGACTGGCCCTCGCGGATGTGGTTGAGCGGATAGAAGCGCTCCTCGGTCGTCTGGTCGATGAAGGCCGAATGGCGCTGGCTGAAGGTGCCGCGCGTGCAGTCCTGCCCGGCGAGGCGGACGGGGAAGCCCTCGGTCAGCAGGCTGCCGAAGGCGAGCGCCTCGGCGGTGGCCCAGTCGAAGCCCGCACCGGTCGCGAACATCTCGCGCTTGGCCTCGAGCTGGCGGCCGACGGTCTTGTGCAGGTCGAACCCCTGCGGCACGCGCGTCAGCGCCGCGCCGACATCGGCCAGCGTCTCGGGGACGATGGCGGTGTCGCCGGGGGTGTAATCCTCGCCCTCGCGGTCGATGTGCGACCAGCGGCCGTCGAGCCAGTCGGCCTTGTTGGGCTTGTAGTCCTTGGCAGTCTCGAATTCCTCGTTGAGGCGGGCCTGGAACGCGGCCTTCATGTCCTCGATCTCGCCCTCGGGGATCAGGCCGTCGCGCACGAGGCGTTCGGTATAGAGTTGCAGCGTCGTCTTCTGGCGCTTGATGCGGGTATACATCGCCGGGTTGGTGAACATGGGCTCGTCGCCCTCGTTGTGACCGAAGCGGCGATAGCAGAAGATGTCGATGACGACGTCCTTGTGGAACTTCTGGCGGAACTCGGTCGCGACCTTGGCGGCGTGGACGACCGCCTCGGGGTCGTCGCCGTTGACGTGGAAGATCGGCGCCTCGACCATCAGCGCGATGTCGGTCGGATAGGGCGATGAGCGCGAATAGCTCGGCGCGGTGGTGAAGCCGATCTGGTTGTTGACGACGATGTGGATCGTGCCGCCCGTCCGGTGGCCCTTGAGGCCCGAGAGGCCGAAGCACTCCGCCACCACGCCCTGGCCCGCAAAGGCCGCATCGCCATGCAGCAGGATCGGCAGCACATGCGCGCGGTCGGCATCGCCGAGCTGGTCCTGCTTGGCGCGCACCTTGCCGAGGACGACCGGGTTCACCGCCTCGAGATGCGAGGGGTTGGCGGTCAGCGACAGATGCACCGTGTTGCCGTCGAACGCGCGGTCGGACGAGGCGCCGAGGTGGTATTTCACGTCGCCCGAGCCGTCCACATCCTCGGGCTTGAACGAGCCGCCCTGGAATTCGTTGAAGATCGCGCGATAGGGCTTGCCCATGACATTGGCGAGGACCGACAGCCGCCCGCGATGGGGCATCCCGATCACGATGTCGCGCACCCCGAGCGCCCCGCCGCGCTTGATGATCTGCTCCATCGCCGGGATCAGCGCCTCGCCGCCGTCGAGGCCGAAGCGCTTGGTGCCCATGAACTTGACATGGCAGAACTTCTCGAAGCCCTCGGCCTCGACGAGCTTGTTGAGGATCGCCTTGCGCCCGTTCTGGGTGAAGGCGATCTCCTTGCCGTAACCTTCGATCCGCTCCTTGAGCCAGCTCGCCTGCTCGGGGTCCGAGATGTGCATGTACTGGAGCGCGAAGGTCCCGCAATAGGTGCGCCGGACGATCTCGAGGATCTGGCGCATGCTGGCGGTCTGGAGCCCGAGCACATTGTCGATGAAGATCGGCCGGTCCATGTCGGCGTCGGTAAAGCCGTAGGAGGCGGGGTCAAGCTCGGGGTGCGCCGTCGTCTCGCGCATGCCGAGCGGGTCGAGATCGGCCGCGAGATGGCCGCGGATGCGGTGCGCGCGGATGATCATCAGCGCACGGATCGAATCGAGCACCGCGCGCTGGATCTGCGCATCGCTGATGCTGACGCCGCCCTCGGCGGCCTTGGCGGCGATCTTCTCGGCCTTGGCGCGCGCCTCGGCCGGATAGGCCCCGGTCAGGGCGAGCGTCAGCTCATCCGCCGGGGCGGGCGGCCAGTCGGCGCGCGCCCAGCTCGGCCCCTCGGCGGCGCGGCGGGCGTCGCGCGGATCGTCGCCCAGCGCGCGGAAGAACTCGGCCCATTGCGCATCGACGCTGCCCGGATCCTCGGCGTGGCGCGCGGCGAGCGCGTCGACGTAATCGGCGTTCGCGCCCTGCAGAAAGCTCGAGGCGTGGAACTGCGCGTTCGGGGATTGCTCGGTCATCTCTCGCCCTTTCCCGGTTTGCCTCAGCGGCCCATCGCGGCCAGCACCGCCTGCCCGAGGCCCGCGGGGCTGTCGGCCACCACGATGCCCGCCGATTTCATCGCCTCGATCTTCGAGCCCGCATCGCCCTTGCCGCCCGAGACGATGGCGCCCGCATGGCCCATGCGCCGGCCGGGCGGGGCGGTGCGGCCGGCGATGAAGCCCGCCGTCGGCTTGCCGCGGCCCTTGCGCGCCTCGGCCGCAAGGAAGGCCGCCGCCTCCTCCTCGGCCGAGCCGCCGATCTCGCCGATCATGATGATCGCCTCGGTCTCGGGGTCGGCGAGGAACCATTCGAGCACGTCGATATGCTCGGTCCCCTTGATCGGGTCGCCCCCGATGCCGACGCAGGTCGATTGCCCGAGGCCCACATCGGTCGTCTGCTTGACGGCCTCATAGGTCAGCGTGCCCGAGCGCGAGACGACGCCCACCTTGCCGCGGCGGTGGATGTGGCCGGGCATGATGCCGATCTTGCACGCGCCGGGCGTGATGACGCCGGGGCAGTTGGGCCCGATCAGCCGCGAGGGCGAATTCGCCAGCGCCCGCTTTACCCGCATCATGTCGAGGACCGGTATCCCCTCGGTGATGCACACGATGAGGGGCATCTCGGCGTCGATCGCCTCGAGGATCGAGTCCGCCGCGAAGGGCGGGGGAACATAGATCACGCTCGCATCCGCGCCGGTGCGCGCGCGCGCCTCATGGACCGAGTTGAAGACGGGCAGGCCCAGATGCTCGGTCCCGCCCTTGCCCGGTGTGACGCCCCCGACCATCTTCGTGCCATAGGCGATGGCCTGTTCCGAATGGAAGGTGCCCTGGCTGCCGGTGAAGCCCTGGCAGATCACGCGGGTGTTTTCGTTCACGAGTACGGCCATCGTCAGCCCTTCCGTTTCAGTGGTGCGCCGGGGGTTCCGGCGGATTGGTCAGTCTGTCTGCACAAGCGCGAGCGTGTAGCGCGAGGGGTGCCCCGGCCTGAGTTGCCGCAGCGTGAGGATGACCGGCCCGCCGGACCGGCTGAGCCACGCGGCCTCGACACTCGGCCCGAGGCGGGCGGGTTCGACGGGCCGGGCGGCGGGAAACCGGGCCGCGACCAGCCGCGCGACCCGGGCGCTCTGGCCCGTGCGGGCCTCGGCGGCGACGGCGCAATCGCCCTCGCCCGCAAGCATCACGGCCGGGCGGCGGTCGTCGACGACAAAGGTCCGCACCCGCGAAGACGCCCGCACCGGCGCGAAGGGGACGTAATCGGCCGCGCGCAGGGTCTCGGCCCGCGCCTCGGCCGGGGTATCGAGGCAGAAGCGCTCGAAGGCGCGCGCGAACTGCGCGGGCGAGGATTTCGGGACGATGTTCGGCTCGGCGATGTTGGCGAGTTCGATCGCCTCGGGGCCCTGACCTGCGCCCGGCGCGCAGCCCGCCAGCACGCCCGCCGCCATGAGCGCGGCAAGCGCCGCCGCGCGGTCGGCCCTGCCGTGACGGATGGCGGCGGCGCGCGTCATCGCGGGTCAGCCCCGAACCGCCTTCACGATCTTCTCGGCCGCGTCCGACAGGTTGTCGGCCGCGATCACGTTGAGGCCCGAGCCCGCGATGATGGCCTTGCCCTTGTCGACGTTCGTGCCCTCGAGCCGCACCACGAGCGGGACCTTCAGCCCCACCTCCTTCACCGCGGCGATGATGCCCTCGGCGATGATGTCGCAGCGCATGATGCCGCCGAAGATGTTGACGAGGATCCCCTTCACATTCGGGTCCGAGGTGATGATCTTGAAGGCCTCGGTCACCTTCTCCTTCGTCGCGCCGCCGCCGACGTCGAGGAAATTCGCCGGCGCCCGCCAGCTTGATGATGTCCATCGTCGCCATGGCGAGGCCCGCGCCGTTCACCATGCAGCCGATCTCGCCATCGAGCGCGATGTAGTTGAGGTCGAACTTCGAGGCCGCGAGTTCCTTGGGGTCCTCCTCGCTCTCGTCGCGCAGCGCCATCACGTCGGGCTGGCGGTAAAGGGCGTTGTTGTCGAAGCCCATCTTGGCGTCGAGGCAGCGCAGATCGCCCGCGTCGGTGACGATGAGGGGGTTGATCTCGACCATCTCGGCGTCCTTCTCGACAAAGAGCCTGAAGAGACGGTTGACGAGGTCCGCGCATTGCTTGACCTGCTTGCCCTCGAGCCCGAGCGCGAAGGCGACGCGGCGGCCGTGAAAGCCCTGGATGCCGGTCGCGGGATCGACGGTGAAGGTCAGAATCTTTTCGGGGCTGTGGGCGGCGACTTCCTCGATGTCCATGCCGCCCTCGGTCGAGCAGACAAACGAGATGCGGCTCGATTTGCGGTCGATCAAGAGCGCGAGGTAAAGCTCGCGCGCGATCGCCGCGCCCTCTTCGATGTAGACGCGCCCGACCGTCTTGCCGGCGGGGCCGGTCTGATGCGTGACAAGCGTGCGGCCGAGCATCTGCGCGGCCATCTCGGCAGCCTCCGAGACCGAGCGCGCCAGCCGCACGCCGCCCTTGTCGCCGGCCGCGACCTCCTTGAAGCGGCCCTTGCCGCGCCCGCCCGCGTGGATCTGCGCCTTGACGACCCAGACCGGCCCGTCGAGCTCGCCCGCCGCGGTCTTGGCGTCCTCGGCGCGCAGCACGACGCGCCCGTCGGCGACCGGCAGCCCGTAGCTGCGCAGAAGGCCCTTGGCCTGATACTCGTGGATATTCATGGCTCCTGCCCCGCTCCGCCGCGATTCTGAGGGTCGATGTGCCGCATGCGCATCGGAAAATAAACGGAATTCTGCACGATCGCCGTCCCGGAGCCCGAAAATCGGCGCTTTGTGATCACTGCCCTGAAAAGTGTGATCACAAATTTCGGCTTGCCCCGCGGCCGCCATGCGCCATAACTCCGTGCGTCGTCACTAACCCGCCAGCGCGCCATGCTCCGACCCGCCCTCATCGCCCTCTCGCTCTCTCTCTCGGCCGCCACCGCGGCCCGTGCCGAGACATCCGGCATCACCACACGCGATGCGTTCTGGAGCCTCGTCGAGGGGCGCGCGCTGACGCGCCTTGGCGTCACGCTCACGCTCACGCCCGATGGCGCGATCTCGGGGCGCGTGCTCGGGCGTAAGGTGTCGGGCCGGTGGGAGTGGAAGGGCCCGCACTTCTGCCGCGACTTCATGGGTGAGGGGCTGCTCGGCTATGACTGCCAGACGGTCGAGCAGCGCGGCGATGCGCTGCGCTTCACCGCCATGAAGGGAACGGGCGATACGCTCGACCTGCGGCTGCGCTGAGGATCACGTTTTTCTGACTGGACTTCGCGCCGCGCCGCGGCTTGGGGCAATGCTGCGCCGCGGCAAGGGGGCTTCGCAAAGATTTTTCGATGATCCGGTCAGCCCCCGGCCTGCGTAACCTCCGCGATGCCTGCAACGGGCATCTCCCAAACCGGAGAGAATGACATGATCCGCAGAACCTTCATCGCCCTTGCCACCGCCGCCACGATGGCCGGCGCCCCCGCCTTTGCCGGCGGCCACAGCAAGGACATCGTCGACACCGCCGTCGCCGCTGGCAGCTTCACCACCCTCGCCGCCGCCCTCGGGGCTGCGGGCCTCGTCGACACGCTGAAGGGCGAAGGCCCGTTCACCGTCTTCGCCCCGACCGACGCGGCCTTTGCCGCCCTGCCGGCCGGCACCGTCGAGGACCTGCTCAAGCCCGAGAACAAGGCCAAGCTGATCGCGATCCTGACCTATCACGTCATCGCCGGCAAGGTGATGTCGACCGACCTGTCGGAAGGCCTCAAGGCCGCGACCGTGCAGGGCTCGGAAGTCACGATCACGCTTGATGGCGGCGCGAAGGTCAATGGCGCGACCATCTCGACGGCCGACATCGAAGCCTCGAACGGCGTCATCCACGTCATCGACGCGGTCATCCTGCCGCCGATGTGATCTCAAAGGGGCGGGCCGATCCGGCACGCCCCGTCCGACGTCAGTGCACGACCACCGGCGGCGCGCCCGCCCCCGGCTCGCGCCGCGGCGCCACCATCCGCGCCCCGATCACGAGCCCGCCCGGCCCCGCCGTCACCGGCAGCGTGGTGCCGTCGAGGACATCCCCCGACAAGATCATCTCGGCCAGCGGATCCTGCAGCGCGCGCTGGATCACCCGCTTGAGCGGCCTTGCCCCGAACACCGGATCATAGCCCTGATCGGCAAGCCAGGCCTTGGCGTCGCGGTCGAGCTCGAGCGCGATCTTGCGCCCCGAGAGGCGGCGCGCGAGGCGGGCGAGCTGGATCTCGACGATGCCGTCCATGTCGGCGCGCGTCAGCCGCTCGAAGATGATCGTCTCGTCGAGGCGGTTGAGGAACTCGGGCCGGAAATGGCCGCGCACGGCCGCCATCACCTCGGCGCGCGCCTGCCCGCTGTCGGCCCCCTCGGGGAGCTGGCTCAGCGCCTGAGAGCCGAGGTTCGAGGTCAGCACGATCAGCGTCTGCTTGAAATCGACCGTGCGGCCCTGCCCATCCGTCAGCACCCCGTCGTCGAGCACCTGCAAGAGCACGTTGAAGACGTCCGGATGGGCCTTCTCGACCTCGTCGAAGAGCACGACCTGATAGGGGCGCCGGCGCACGGCCTCGGTCAGAACGCCGCCCTCGTCATAGCCGACATAGCCCGGCGGGGCGCCGATGAGCCGCGCCACCGCGTGCTTTTCCATGAACTCCGACATGTCGATGCGCACCATCGCGCTGTCGTCGTCAAAGAGGTATTCGGCGACGGCCTTGGTCAGCTCGGTCTTGCCGACGCCCGTCGGCCCGAGAAAGAGGAACGACCCGAGCGGGCGGTTCTCGTCGTTGAGGCCCGCGCGCGCACGCCGCACGGCGTTCGCGACCGCGACGACGGCGGCGCGCTGGCCGACGACGCGCCGGCCAAGCTCTTCCTCCATCCGCAGGAGCTTCTCGCGCTCGCCCTCGAGCATCTTCGTCGTGGGGATGCCCGTCCAGCGTTCGATCACCTCGGCGATCTGCTCGGGGCCGACCGCCTCGGCCACGAGCTTGTCGCCCTCGCGCGCCTCGGCCTCGGCCAGATCCTTCTCGAGCGCCGGGATGCGGCCATACTGCAACTCGCCGGCCTTGGC
>JAUREX010000189.1 GCA_030834485.1 Gemmobacter sp. | reverse complement strand
TTCGCTCGGCAGCCTGGTGGCGATCACCTGCGCGGTGTTCTTTCCCGGCTGGGTGGCGGCGGTGGTGGCGGCACCGCTGCCGGATCCCACGCTGCTGATGCCGCTGCAGCGCCGCCGGCCGCGCTGGCGGCGGCGGTTGCCCGCCACGGGCGGGTGGCGCGCGTCGTCGTGGCCGAGACGAAGGGCTCGGCCCCGCGCGAGGCTGGCGCGGCGATGATCGTGACGCCCCTCGGGCAGGAGGGCACGATCGGGGGCGGCGCGCTCGAATTCGAGGCCGCGGCACGGGCGCGCGCGCTGATCGCGACCGGGGTGGCAGAGGTCGCGCGGCTGCCGCTCGGCCCGGCGCTCGGCCAGTGCTGCGGCGGCGCGGTCGTCCTTGTGACCGAGGTCTGGGATGCCGCCCGCCTTGGTGCCTGGCCGCCGGCCGCGGGGCTGATCGCGCGGCCCGTCGCGCCCGATGCCGGGGCGATGCCGCTTGCGGTGGCGCGGCGGATGGCGCGCGCGCGCGGCGAGGGGGTGCGGGGCGGGGTCGCGCTGATCGGCGGCTGGCTGGTCGAGCCGCTGGCCGAGCCGTCGCGCGAACTCTGGATCTGGGGGGCGGGGCATGTCGGGCGCGCCATCGCGGCCACGATGGCGCCCCTGCCCGGCTGGCGAATCGTCTGGGTCGACACCGACGCCGCGCGCTTTCCTGCCGAGATCCCGCCCGGGGTGGTCGCGCGCATCGCGTCCGATCCCTGCACCCTCATCCCCGAGGCCCCGCCCGGGGCGGGCCATCTGATCGTGACATTCTCGCACGCGCTCGACCTCGCGCTCTGCCACGGGCTGATCGGACGGGGCTTCGGCTTTGCCGGGCTGATCGGGTCGGCGACGAAATGGGCGCGCTTTCGCGCCCGCCTCGGCGCGCTCGGCCACGCGCCCGAGGCGATCGCGCGGATTTCCTGCCCGATCGGCGATCCCGCACTCGGCAAGCATCCGCAGGCGATTGCAATCGGCGTCGCGGCAGAGTTGATTGGCCGGACGGGGGCCGAGGCGGGGCGGATGCGGGCATGACGGCACTTCTCGAGATCGAGGGGCTGAGCAAGAGCTATCCGGGCGTGCGCGCCAACGAGGATGTGCGCCTCGCGATCGAACCCGGCGAGATCCACGCCCTTCTGGGCGAGAACGGGGCGGGCAAGTCGACGCTCGTCAAGATGATCTATGGCCTCGTGCGGCCCGACCGGGGCACGATGCGCCTTGCCGGCGCGCCCTATGCCCCCCCTGCGCCGCGTGCGGCGCGCGCGGCGGGTGTCGCGATGGTCTTTCAGCACTTCAGCCTTTTCGAGGCGCTGAGCGTGGCCGAGAATGTCGCCCTCGGGATGGAGAACCCGCCGCCGACGGCGCGCCTTGCCGCGCGCATCCGCGAGGTGAGCGAGGCCTATGGCCTGCCGCTCGACCCCATGCGCCGGGTCGGCGATCTGTCGGCCGGTGAGCGTCAGCGGGTCGAGATCGTGCGCTGCCTTCTGCAGGATCCGCGACTTCTGATCATGGACGAGCCGACAAGCGTCCTGACCCCGCAGGAGGTCGAGGTTCTCTTTGCCACGCTGCGCCGGCTTGCGGCCGAGGGCACCGCGATCCTCTATATCAGCCACAAGCTCGAGGAGATCCGCACGCTTTGCGACCGCGCCACGATCCTGCGCCGGGGCAAGGTGGTCGCGACCTGCACCCCGCGCGAGCGGACCGCGCGCGAGATGGCCGAGCTGATGATCGGGACGGTCCTTGCCGCGCCGGCGCGCGCCGCCGCCGCCCCGGGGGCCGAGGTGCTGCGGGTTGCGGACCTCTCGCTCGCGGCGGCGGATGCCTTCGGCACGACGCTGCGGGGCATTTCCTTCGCGGTCCGGGCGGGCGAGATCCTCGGCATCGGCGGCGTCGCCGGCAACGGCCAGGACGAGCTTCTGGCCGCGCTCTCGGGCGAGCGGACGGGGGCGGCCGGGTCGGTCGTGCTCGATGGCAGGCCGGTCGGGCATCTGGGGCCGAACGCCCGCCGGGCGGCGGGGCTTCTGGCCGCGCCAGAGGAGCGGCTGGGCCACGCGGCCGTCCCCGACATGACGTTGACCGAGAATGCGGCGATGACGGGCGCGCTGCGGCGCGGCCTCGTGCGCGGGGGGATGATCGACTGGGGCGCCGCGCGCGCCTTCGCGGCCGAGATCGTCGCGGCCTTCGACGTGCGCACGCCCGGCGTCGGGGTGGCGGCGCGCGCGCTCTCGGGCGGGAACCTCCAGAAATTCGTGATCGGGCGCGAGATCCTGCAAGAGCCGCGCGCCATCGTCGTCAACCAGCCGACCTGGGGCGTCGATGCGGCCGCCGCGGCCGCGATCCGGCAGGCGCTCATCGACCTCGCGGCGCGCGGCGCGGCCGTCGTCGCGATCAGCCAGGACCTCGACGAACTCCTCGAACTCGCGCATCGCTTCGCCGCGCTGAACGAGGGGCGGCTGTCGGCGCCCGTCCCGACCGAGGGGCTGACGGTGGCCGAGATCGGCCTCATGCTCGGCGGCGCGCATGGGATGCACGCGGCCGACCCGGACGCGCACCGGCTGGTGCAGGCAGGGGGCGCGCGATGATCCGCCTCGAACGCCGGCCAACGCCCTCGCGCCTCTGGACGGTGCTGACACCGCTGCTCGCAGTTGCCGCGACGATGATCGTGGGCGGGATCCTGTTTGCGCTGCTCGGCAAGAACCCGGTCGAGGCGATCCGCACGATCTTCTGGGATCCGCTCTTTGGCCAGTATGCGAGCTATTCGCGGCCCCAGCTTCTGGTCAAGGCTGCGCCGCTCATCCTGATCGCGACGGGGCTCAGCCTCGGGTTCAGGGCGGGGATCTGGAACATCGGCGCCGAGGGGCAATACATCATGGGCGCGATCTGCGGCGCGGCCGTGGGGCTTGCCTTCTATCCGGCCGAGAGCGCGATCGTCTTTCCGCTGATGGTCGTTGCGGGCGCGCTTGGCGGCTGGGCCTGGGCGATGATCCCCGCGATCCTCAAGGTGCGCTTCAACACCTCCGAGATCCTCGTCTCGCTCATGCTCGTCTATGTCGCGGGGCATATCCTGTCGGCGATGTCCTTCGGCGCGCTGCGCAACCCCGAGGGGATGGGCTTTCCGGGATCGCGCAACCTGCAGAAATACCCCTCGGGCCACAATGCCGAGCTGATTGCCGGCACGGGGCTGCACTGGGGGACGCTCGCGGCCTTCGTCGCGGTCATCCTCGCCTATGTGCTGATGCAGCGCCACATCCTCGGGCTGCAGATCCGCGTCTCGGGCGAGAGCCCGCGCGCCGCGCGCTTTGCGGGAGTGAGCCCTGCGGTGCTGACGGCCTTCTGCCTGGGCGTGTCGGGCGCACTCGCGGGGCTCGCCGGGGTGATCGAGGTTGCGGGGGCGATCGGCCAGATCGTGCCGGTGATTTCGCCGGGCTACGGCTTCACCGCGATCATCGTCGCGTTTCTCGGGCGGCTGCATCCGGTCGGCGTGCTGATCGCCGGACTGGCTCTGGCGCTGACCTATCTCGGCGGCGAGGCGGCGCAGGTCACCATGCAGATATCCGACAAGCTCGCCCGCGTCTTCCAGGGCATGCTGCTATTCTTCGTGCTCGGCT
>JAUREX010000188.1 GCA_030834485.1 Gemmobacter sp. | reverse complement strand
CACAGAGCGCCAACGTCGGCGTCGATCCCGTCGCGACCCATTCGTCGCGATGCGATTCGCGTCGCGTCGCGCGTTCCTTCTGCGACACTTGCGACGACGGTAAATACCCATGCGCGTTGGCGTTCGCGATGTCGCGCAACGATGGTGGTTGTGCGACGTCGCTCGGGGCGTATCGAAACCGTTCGGGCGCGAGCGGCGTCGATGTCGTCACGCCACCGCCGCGCGCGAATTCACGATGATGCTGACGCTGATGCTGATGCTGATGCTGCGCGCCGCCGCCGCCGCCGCCGCCGCCGCCGCCGCCGCTCGCGAACGCATAGAGCGGCTGAAACCGCGGCGGCCACTGCGAGTCGTCGCGCCGCACCGTCGCGACGTCGGGATCGGCGTCGTCGTACATCCGTATCCGTCCGCCGCGTCGCGCTGTGACGCCGCGGCGTGCGGGCGACAAAGTAACCGTACACACACAGTGTCCTCGCTCGCCTCCGATGATCCCTATGTATGATCCGACGGCTCACGGGGAAAACGGACGGGCACGTGGTGGTGGGCGCGACGCGCGCGACGACGCGCGCCAGTCGTCGACGCGACGGTGCGGGCGCGCCTCGAGGCGACGTCGCGTATGAAACGCATGTCGTAGAGCGTGTTCGCGCCTTGAGACGGCCAAACCCGGCGCGCGGCGACGTGATCTGCGAGGTGCCGAACCTCGGCCGTGCCGAGGTCGCGCGCGCCATCGCCGCGGCCGATGCCGCGATGCAGGGCTGGAAGGCCCGCACCGCCAAGGAGCGCGCCAACATCCTGCGCGCCTGGTTCAACCTGATGATGGAGAACCAGGACGATCTCGCGCGCATCCTGACGGCCGAGATGGGCAAGCCCTTCGCCGAGGCCAAGGGCGAGATCGCCTATGGCGCGTCCTTCATCGAATGGTTCGCCGAAGAGGCCAAGCGCATCTATGGCGAGACGATCCCCGGCCACCAGCCCGACAAGCGCATCACCGTGCTGCGCCAGCCGATCGGGGTCGTGGCCTCGATCACGCCCTGGAATTTCCCCAACGCCATGATCACCCGCAAATGCGGCCCCGCCCTTGCCGCCGGCTGCGGCTTCGTCGGCCGGCCCGCGTCCGAGACGCCGCTCTCGGCGCTCGCGCTCGCGGTTCTGGCGGAACGGGCGGGGCTGCCCGCGGGGCTCTTTTCGGTCGTGACCTCGAAGCGCTCCTCCGAGGTCGGGCGCGAGATGTGCGAGAACCCCAAGATCCGCAAGCTGACCTTCACCGGCTCGACCGAGGTCGGGCGGATCCTCCTGCGCCAGGCGGCCGACCAGGTGCTGAAATGCTCGATGGAGCTTGGCGGCAACGCGCCCTTCATCGTCTTCGACGACGCCGACCTCGATGCGGCGGTGGCGGGTGCCATCCTGTCGAAATACCGCAACAACGGCCAGACCTGCGTCTGCGCCAACCGCATCTATGTCCAGGCCGGGGTATATGACGCCTTCGCGGCGAAGCTTGGCGCGGCGGTCGCGCAGCTGCGCGTGGGCGACGGCCTCTCGGAGACGGTCGAGCTTGGCCCGCTCGTCAACATGGCGGCCGTCGAGAAGGTCGAGGAGCATATCGCCGACGCCATCGCCAAGGGCGGCAAGGTCGTTGCCGGCGGCCGGCGGCATGCGCGCGGCGGGTCGTTCTTCGAACCCACGATCATCACCGGCGTCACCCAGTCGATGGCGGTCGCACAGGAAGAGACCTTCGGCCCCCTCGCGCCGCTCTTTCGCTTCGAGACCGAGGCCGAGGCGGTCGGCTATGCCAATGACACGATCTTTGGCCTTGCCGCCTATTTCTACGCCCGCGACATCGGCCGCATCACCCGCGTGCAGGAGGCGCTCGAATACGGGATCGTCGGGGTCAACACCGGCATCATCTCGACCGAGGTCGCGCCCTTCGGGGGCGTCAAGCAATCGGGCCTCGGCCGCGAGGGCTCGCGCCACGGGATCGAGGATTTCCTCGAGATGAAATACATCTGCCTCAGCGTCTGAGGGGCGGCGGGCGGGTCACTTGACCCGCGACCACTCCTGCGCGCGGCAGATGATGAGGATGCAGCCCGACACCGAGAGGCTGTCGCCCGCGAGCGTCATCTTCGAGGCATAGGTCTGGTCGCGGTCGGGCGACCAGATGCTGCCGCCGCCATAGGCGCCGTTGCCCTTGGGGGCCATGTCCCACACGATCGCGCGGCCGATGTTGGCCGAGGCGATCTTCTTGCCCGCGCCGTCGAAGGATTCGCGCAGCGTCGCGCAGAGCTTCTCGCCGCAGGCCGCGAATTCGACGATGCCGAAATTGCCGTTGTCGTCGGGCTGGGTCTTCCAGCGCCCGAGCACGGGGTCGGCGGCGGCGGGAAGCGCAAGAAGGACGGCGACGGCTGCAGCGATCGGAAGGCGCACGGCGAACTCCTGTTTTCGATGAGTTGGCCGCAGTATCGGCCCGCGACGCCCCATCGCGCAAGGGGGTTCTTGGCAAGGCGGCGGGTGCGTGCAAAAGGGGCGGACGAAAGGGACGGTGATGATCCTCTACCCGGCGATCGACCTCAAGGACGGGGCCTGCGTGCGGCTCCTGCGCGGCGAGATGGACCGCGCCACGGTGTTCGGCACCGACCCGGCCGCGCAGGCGGCGGCCTTCGCGGCGGCGGGCTGCGCATGGCTGCACCTCGTCGATCTCAACGGCGCCTTCGCGGGCCGGCCGGTCAACGGCGATGCGGTCGATGCGATCCTCGGGGCGGTCGGGGTGCCCTGCCAGCTCGGCGGCGGCATCCGCGACCGCGCCACGATCGAGCACTGGCTGGGCCGCGGCGTGGCGCGCGTGATCCTCGGGACGGTCGCGGTCGAGGATCCGGGCCTTGTGCGCGATGCCGCCCGCGCCCATCCGGGGCGCATCGCGGTCGGGATCGATGCGCGCGCGGGGCGCGTCGCGACGCGCGGCTGGGCGCAGGAAACCGACATCGCCGCCCCCGATCTCGCGCGCGCCTTCGAGGACGCGGGCGTTTCGGCCATCATCTATACCGACATCGACCGCGACGGGGCGATGGGCGGGCCGAACGTCGCCGCGACCGAGGCGCTGGCGCGCGCCGTCGCGATCCCGGTCATCGCCTCGGGCGGGGTCTCCTCGATGGCCGATCTGGTCGCGCTGCGCGACACCGGCGTGATCGCAGGCGCGATCTCGGGCCGCGCGCTCTATGAGGGCGCGATCGACCTCGGCGCGGCGCTGCGGCTGCTCGCGGCCTAGGGCGGCTCAGCCCCAGGGGGCGGGGCCCTCGAGGTCGATCTGCCCGAACACGTTCTGGCGGTGCCAGCGGAGGTTCGCGGGGTGCGGCCAGTCGCGGGGGTCATGGGGGCGCGCGAGGGTGCCGCCCGGCCGGATCAGCCGGTCGATCACCTCGCCCGGCACCTTGTTGCGCGAAACAAGGATCGTCCAGTCCTCGGCGACCGAGACAAGGCCGCGGTCGAACATCCAGTGCAGCGTCCCAGTCAGCGCGATGCCGTTGCGAAGGCTGTCGCTGCCGCCGTGCTCGACCGACCTGATGTGGGCGGCCTGCACCTCGGGCCGGCCGCCGCCGTTCCTCAGCGCCAGCCCTGACATCGCGCAGCGGTTGCCATAGGCCGCGCGCACCT
>JAUREX010000187.1 GCA_030834485.1 Gemmobacter sp. | reverse complement strand
CCGACGAGGTGTTGGCCGCGCTGATCTCGGGCGGCGGGATCGCGCGCGCCTATGTCAACGACGGGGGCGACATCGCACTGCACCTTGCGCCGGGCGAGGCGCTGACGGCCGCGATCGCGGCGCAACCCGGGGCACCCGACCGGCTGCGCGTCACCCACGCCGACCCGGTGCGCGGCATCGCGACCTCGGGCTGGCGGGGGCGGAGCTGGTCGCTTGGCATCGCGGATGCGGTCACGGTGCTGGCGGCGGATGCGGCGGCGGCGGATGCGGCGGCGACGATGATCGCCAATGCCGTCGACCTGCCGGGCCACCCCGCCATCGCCCGCCGCCCGGCCTGCGAGATGCAGGCCGACAGCGACCTCGGCCCCCGCCCCGTCACCGTCGCCGTCGGCCCCCTGCGCCCGGCCGAGGCCGAGGCGGCGCTTGGTGCGGGCGCGGCCTTTGCCGCGCAACTTCGCGCGCGGGGCCTGATTGCGGGGGCGGCACTTTTCCTGCAAGGTCGCGCGCGAAGCGTGGGCGATCCGCGCCTCCTGCGCCTGCCCGACCCCGAACCGGAGCTCTGCCGTGACTGACTTTCGCCTGCGCAAGACCTGCCTTGTCGTCGAGACCATCGCCCATGACGGCGGCCCGCCCCCGGCCGAGCCGCACCGCCGCGGCGCGATCCTCGTGGTGGTCGCGAACCCCTTCGCGGGCCGCTTCGAGCTCGAGCTGCAACCGGCGATGGAGGCGCTGAAGCCGCTCGGCCTTTCCATGGCCGAGGAATTGATTGCGGCACTCGGCGGGGCAGCGGGGATCGACGCCTATGGCAAGGGCGCGATCGTCGGCGCGGCCGGAGAGCTCGAGCATGGCGCGCTGTGGCATGTGCCGGGCGGCTATGCGATGCGCGCCCTGCTGGGCGAGACGCGCGCCATCGTGCCCTCGGCCAAGAAGGTCGGGCCGATGGGCGCCACGCTCGACGTGCCGATCGGGCATGCCAATGCCGCCTATGTGCGCAGCCATTTCGACGCGATGACCGTCTCGGTTCCCGACGGGCCGCGACCCGACGAGATCGTCTTTGCCCTCGTCATGGCGCGCGGCGGGCGGGTGCATGCCCGGATGGGCGGGCTCGAGGTCTGGCAGGTCAAGGGCGAGGACGGGCTGCGCTAGCGGCTCGCGGGGGGCGGATCATGGCGGGGCTTGTGGCCGGCGTCGATGTCGGCGGCACGTTTACCGACCTTGTCGTCTGCGACCCGGCCAGCGGGTCGGTGCGGCTTGCCAAGGTGCCGACCTCGCTGCCCAATCAGGCGCCCGGCGTGCTTGCGGCCTTCGAGGCGGCGGGCGTCGACCTCGAGGGGGTCGATCTGGTCGTCCACGGCACGACGACGACGACGAATGCGGTGCTCGAGCGGCGTCTGGCGCGCACCGGCCTCATCACCACCGCGGGGTTTCGCGACGTGCTCGAACTGGGCCGCCGCACCCGGCCGCAGCCCTATGGCATGACCGGGCGCTTCGTCCCGGTCATCCCGCGCGATCTGCGCCTCGAGGTGCCTGAGCGGATGGATGCGCGCGGCCGGGTGCTGACGCCGCTTGATGAGGGCGCGCTGCGCGCCGCGCTGGCGCAGTTGCGCGCCGCGGGCTGCGAGAGCCTCGTGATCCATTTCCTGCACAGCTACGCCAACCCCGCGCATGAACGCCGCGCGGCCGAGATCGCGGCCGAGGTCTGGCCGAACGGGCACATCACCTGCGGGCATGCCCTCCTTTCCGAGAGCCGCGAGTATGAACGCGGCGTCACCGCCGCCGTCAACGCCGCCGTCCAGCCGATCCTTGAGCGCTATGTCGCGCGCCTTGCGGCCGAGCTTGGCGCGCGCGGCTATGGGCGCGACCTTCTGGTGATGAACGGCAACGGCGGCATGGTCTCGGCCGCCCGCGTCGGGCGCGAGGCGGTCAAGACGGTGATGTCGGGGCCCGCCTCGGGGGTGATGGCGGCGGTCGCGACCGGCGCGCAGGCGGGAATCGCCAACCTCGTGACCTATGACATGGGTGGCACCTCGACCGATGTCGCGCTGATCCGCGAGGGGCGGGTGCCGGTCTCGAACGAGATCGAGGTCGAATATGCGATGCCCATCCATGTGCCAATGGTCGATGTGCGCACCGTCGGCGCGGGCGGGGGATCGATCGCGCGCATCGACGGCGGCGGCATGCTGCGCGTCGGGCCCGAGAGCGCGGGCTCGGACCCCGGGCCGATCTGCTATGGCCGGGGCGGCACGCGCCCCACGGTGTCGGACGCCAACGTCCTGCTCGGCCGGCTGAACCCCGAGCGTTTCCGCACCGACATGGCCGAACTGCGCGCGGTCTTTGCGCGCGAGATCGGCGCGCCGCTCGGGCTTGGCCCCGAGGCCGCGGCCGAGGCGGTGCTGCGGCTTGGCAACACGCATATGGCGGGTGCGATTCGGATGGTGTCGGTGGCGCAGGGCGCCGATCCGCGCGACTTCGCGCTCTTTGCCTTTGGCGGGGCGGGGCCGCTCCATGCGACCGCGCTCGCGCGCGAGCTTGCGATCCCGCGCGTGCTCGTGCCCGCGCGGCCGGGGCTGACCAATGCGCTGGGCTGCGTGGTGGCCGATCTGCGGCATGATTTCGTGCGCACGCTGAACCTGCCGCTCGATGCCGTCGACATGGCCGAGGTCTGGGCCATCTTCGCCGCGCAGGAGGCCGAGGGGCGCGCGCTGATCGGGGCCGAGCGGGTGGCGATCCGCGATCTTCGCGCCGAGTTCAGCGTCGAGATGCAGTTCGTCGGCCAGACGCATCTGCTGCGCGTGACGCTGCCCGACGGCCGCCCGACCCGCGCCGCCCTGCAGGAGGCGTTCGAGCGCGCCTATTTCACGCGCTTCCGGGTCGAGCTGCCGACGATCCGGGCCGCACTCGTCAACCTCAACTGTTCGGTCGTGGGGGCGCGGCCGCCGCTCGATCTTGCCGCGCTGATCGATCCGGCTGGGCGGCGCGCGCGCCCCGAGGAGGCGCAGCGCGGCACGCGGCCCGTCTGGTTTGCCGGCGGCTGGGCCGAGACGCCCGTCTACTGGCGCGACCATCTGCCCGACGCGGCACGGATCGAGGGTCCGGCCATCATCGAGCAGATGGACACCACCATCCTGATCGAGCCGGGCGATGTCGCGACGGGCGACGGGCGCGGCAACCTCATCATCGCGGTCGGGGGGCACTGATGGCGGTCGATCCGGTCACGCTTGCCGTCATCCAGGCGGGCCTCCAGCAGGTCTGCGACGAGATGGACCTGACCTTTTCGCGCGCGGCCTTCTCGCCCGTGATCGCCGAGGCCGACGACCGCTCGGACGGGATCTATGCGGCCGAGGATGGCGCGCTGATCGCGCAAGGCGCGCGCGGGCTGCCAGTGTTCGTCGGCACGATGCAGTTCTCGACCCGCCACCTCGTCGCGCGGATCGCCTCGGGCGAGACGTCCGCCCCCGAGCCCGGCGACATCTACATCGTCAACGACCCCTATCTGGGCGGGACGCATCTGATGGATGTGCGCTTCGCCATGCCGTTCTGGCGGGACGGGCGGATCTTCTGCTGGCTGTCGAATACCGGCCACTGGCCCGACACGGGCGGGATGGTGCCGGGCGGGTTTTCCGCCAGCGCCATCTCGGCCGAGCAGGAGGGGCTGCGCCT
>JAUREX010000186.1 GCA_030834485.1 Gemmobacter sp. | reverse complement strand
TCTCGGGCGGTTGAACCCGATCGGGGTGCTGCTCGCGGGGCTTTTGATGGCGCTGACCTATATCGGGGGCGAACTGGCGCAGATGATGCTGTCGCTGCCGGCGGCGGCTATTCAGGCGTTTCAGGGGATGCTCCTCTTTTTCCTCCTCGCCTTCGACCTCATGACCCATTTCCGCCTGCGCTGGGGCGTGCCGGAGGCTCTGCGATGATCGGCTCGATCGACCCCGTCCTGCTCGTCGCGGCGCTGATGGTGGCATCGACGCCCATCCTGCTGGCCGCAACCGGCGAGATGATCGCCGAGCGCGCGGGGGTTCTGAACCTCGGGGTCGAGGGGATGATGATCATGGGCGCGATCTGCGGCTTCATCGCCGCGGTGCTGACGGGCTCGGCGGTGGTGGGCTTTGCCGCGGCGGCGGTCGCGGGCGCGGCGATGGCGGGGCTATTCGCGCTGCTCACGCAAGGCCTGCAGGCCAATCAGGTGGCGACGGGGCTTGCGCTCACGCTCTTCGGGCTCGGGCTGTCGGCGCTGATGGGCCAGGGCTACAACGGCGTGCGCCCGCCCGAGACGCCCAAGCTCGACCTCGGGGTGCTGTCGGATCTGCCGGTGGTGGGGCGGATGCTCCTGTCGCATGACTGGGTGGTCTATGCCGCGCTCCTGCTGGTGGCGGCGACCTGGGTGTTCCTGAGCCGCACGCGCGCCGGCCTCGTGCTGCGCGCGGTGGGCGAGAACCACGACGCGGCCCATGCGCTGGGCTACAAGGTCACGCGCATCCGGGTCGGCGCGCTGATGTTCGGGGGGGCGTGCGCGGGGCTCGGGGGGGCGTATCTGAGCCTCGTGCGCGTGCCGCAATGGACCGAGGGGATGACGGCGGGCGCAGGCTGGATCGCGCTCGCGATCGTGGTCTTTGCGTCCTGGCGGCCGTGGCGCGTTTTGCTCGGCGCCTATCTTTTCGGCGGCGTCGCGGTCCTGCAACTCAATCTGCAGGCGGCGGGCGTCGCGATCCCGGTGCAATACTTGTCGATGGCGCCCTATGTGGTAACGATCCTGGTGCTGGTGGCGATTTCGGCCGACCGCAGCCGCGCGGCACTCGATGCGCCCGCGATGCTCGGCCGGAACTTTCACGCCGCGCGCTGAGGGCAAGGGATACGCGGGGCAGATCGCCCCGCCCAACAAGGAGATCGGAACAGATGAAACGCAGACACCTTCTGGCCACCGCCGCGCTCGGCCTTGGCCTCGCAACCGGCGGCGCGGCCTTCGCGCAGGGCATGGACAAGGCCAAGGCGTGCTTTGTCTATGTCGGCCCGATCGGCGATCTGGGCTGGAGCTATCAGCACCACCAGGGTGCGCTCGCGGTCAAGGAAGCCTATGGCGACCGCGTCGAGATCGCCTGGCAGGAGAGCGTCCCCGAGGGCGCCGACGCCGAGCGGGTGCTGACGCAGATGGCGCTGTCGGGCTGCAACATCATCTTCACCACCTCGTTTGGCTACATGGACGCGACCAACAACGTCGCCGCCAAATTCCCCGACGTGAAGTTCGAGCACGCCACCGGCTACAAGCGCGAGCATCCGAACGTCGCGATCTACAACGCGCGCTTCTATGAGGGCCGCGCGGTGCAGGGCCTCGATCTGATCGGCGCTGACGAAGTCGAACAAGATCGGCTACATCGGCTCCTTCCCGATCCCCGAGGTCATCATGGGGATCAACAGCTATTACCTGCACGCCAAGAAGGCCAACCCGGATGTCGAGCTGTCGGTCGTCTGGGCCTTCACCTGGTTCGACCCGGCCAAGGAAGCCGACGCCGCCAAGGCGCTGATCGACCAGGGCGTCGACGTCATCGCGGCGCACACCGATTCGACCGCACCCCTCGCCGAGGCCGCCAAGGCCAATGGCGCGGTGATCGGTTTCGGCCAGGCCTCGGACATGCTCGACTATGCGCCGAGCCCGCGGGTGTCCTCGATCATCGACAACTGGAACCCCTACTACATCAAGCGCGTGGGCCAGGTGCTTGACGGAACGTGGGAAACCATCGACTCATGGGCCGGCATCCCGGAGGGCGAGGTCGAGATCGGCGTGATCACCGACGCGGTGCCCGCCGACGTCAAGGCCGAGGCCGAGGCGATGCGCGACGCGATCGCGGCGCGCACCTACCACCCCTTCACCGGGCCGATCAACAAGCAGGACGGCTCGGCCTGGCTCGCCGAAGGGCAGACGGCGCCCGATGGCGACCTGCTCGGCATGATGTTCTATGTTGAGGGCATCACGGGCGATATCCCGCAGTGATCGGGCCGCATTGATCGGGCCCCAGTGATCGGGCCGCGGTCGTAAGAAAAGGGCCCCGCCGGACATGCGCCGGCGGGGCCTTTTCATGGGCGGCGCGCGCGATCAGTCGCGCGCGCGCTCCACATAGGCGTTGTCCTCGGTCGAGATCACGACGCGCGTGCCCGCCCCGATATGCGGCGGCACCATGATGCGCAGCCCGTTCGTGCAGACCGCCGGCTTGTAGGAGGAGGACGCCGTCTGTCCCTTCATCACGGGCTCGGTCTCGGCGATCTCGACCGTGACCTTCTGCGGGAACTCGATCGCGATCGCGACGCCTTCGAAGGTCTTGAGGTAGACGCGCATCCCCTCGGTCAGATAGACGCGCCCCTCGCCCACCACATCGGGCGAGACGGCGATCTGGTCGTAGGTCTCGGGCTCCATGAAGTGAAAGCCCTCGCCGTCCTCATAGAGGAAATCATATTCGCGCTCATCGACGGTCGCGCGCTCGACCTGTTCGGTCGTGCGCCAGCGTTCCGACACCTTCACCCCGTCCGAGATGCGGCGCATGTCGACCTGGGTCACGGGCGTGCCCTTGCCGGGGTGGAAGTTCTGGGCGGTCAGCACGACATAGAGCTTGCCGTCCATCTCGACGACATTCCCCTTGCGCAGGGATGAGGCGATGACTTTCACGCGACGGTTCCTTGTTGCGGTGGCGCCCGGCATCTAGAAGGCGGGCAACGGCGGGTGGTTAGCGCATCTTCGCCGCATTCGCCAGAAGAAAGCCGCACCATGCCCGACCATCCCGACCAAAGCCCCTGGTGGTCGCCCCGCCGCCACGCCGACCGCCGCCCCGCGCTGATCGCGCGCAACCGCACCGCGGCGGCGCTGCGCGGCTGGTTCGAGGCGGCGGATTTCACCGAGGTCGACCCCGCGGGGCTTGTCGTCTCGCCGGGGAACGAGGCGCATCTGCACGCCTTCGCCACCGAGGCGATCGGCACCGACGGGTCGTCGCGGCGGCTCTATCTACACACCTCGCCTGAATTCGCGATGAAACGCCTGTTGGCGGCAGGCGAGACGCGCATCGCCTGTTTTGTCCATGTCTGGCGCAACCGCGAGGCGGGCGGGACCCATGCGGCCGAGTTCACGATGCTCGAATGGTATCGGACGGGTGAGGGCTATGAGCGGCTGATGGACGACACCGTGGCGCTGGCGCAGGCCGCCTGCCGCGCGGCAGGGAGCCGGGTCCTGCGGCGGGGCGAAGCGGTCTGCGACCCCTTCGCCCCACCCGAGCGGATCAGCCTCGCCGAGGCCTTCGCCCGCCACGCCGGCATCGACCTCGGCGCAAGCCTCGGGCCCGGCGGGCAGGCCGACCGCGCGACGCTTGCGGCGGCGGCGGTGGCCGCGGGCGTGCGGATCGCGGCCGATGACACATGGTCCGACATCTT
>JAUREX010000185.1 GCA_030834485.1 Gemmobacter sp. | reverse complement strand
CTTGCGCGCCATTTCGCGGCCGAGGGCGATCTGTGGCTCCTGAGCTTCGAGGCCGCACGCCTCGGACCCGCGCTGCGCTGGGAACCCGCGCGGGGCGGCGATCTCTTTCCCCATCTCTACGCGCCCCTGCGGCTTGCGGATCTGCGCGCGGTCCAACCGCTGCCGCGCGGCCCCGCGGGCCATGCCCTGCCCGAAGGGCTCTAGGGTGCTCGAGCGTCTGGCCCTCGCCGCGCTGCGCCGGGTTGAGCCCGAGCGGGCGCATGATCTGGCGCTGCGCGCGCTCGGCTCGGGCCTCTATCCGCTGCCGGGCGTCTGCACAGCGCCCGTGCTGCGCCAGAGCGTTGCGGGGCTTTCGCTCGAGAACCCGGTGGGGCTCGCGGCCGGGTTCGACAAGAATGCGGTCGCGCTGCCTGCGCTGATGCGCGCGGGCTTTGGCTTTGTCGAGGTCGGCGCCGCGACGCCCCTGCCGCAAGAGGGCAACCCCCGCCCGCGCCTTTTCCGCCTGCCCGAGGACCGCGCCGTCATCAACCGCTTCGGCTTCAACAATCAGGGGATGGAGGCGATTGCGCAGCGCCTTGCGGCCCGGCCGCAGGGCGTGCCCGTCGGCCTGAACCTCGGCGCCAACCGCGACAGCGCGGACCGGGCGGGGGATTTCGCGCGCGTGCTGGCGCGCTGCGGCGCGCATCTCGATTTCGCGACTGTCAACGTCTCATCCCCCAACACCGGGGGCTTGCGCGATCTGCAGGCGGCGGGCGCGCTTGCGGCCCTTCTTGCGCGGGTGATCGAGACGCGTGCGGCACTGCCCCGGCGGGTTGCGGTCTTCGTCAAGATCGCCCCCGACCTTCAGCGCGGCGCCATCGAAGAAATTGCGGGCGTCGCGCTCGAGGCCGGGATCGACGGCATCATCGCAACGAACACCACGCTTGCGCGCGACGGGCTGCGCAGCGCCGCCCGCGCCGAGGCCGGGGGTCTGTCGGGCGCGCCGCTTTTCGAACGTTCGACACGGGTCCTTGCGGAGCTTGCGCGCGCCACGGGCGGGCGGCTGCCGCTGATCGGGGTCGGCGGGGTCGACGGACCCCAGACGGCCTATGAGAAGATCCGCGCCGGCGCCTCGGCGGTGCAGCTCTATACCGCGCTCGTCTGGCAGGGCCTCGGCCTCGTGCCCCGGATCTGCGCGGGGCTCGGGCAGCTACTCGCGCGCGACGGCTTTGCCTCGGTCGCTGACGCCGTCGGGACCGGGCGCGACCGCTGGCTCTGAGAGCGCGCGCATCAGCGCCGGCAACGCCGCCCCGAGCGTCAGCGCCCGCACGAGCGAGAGGATCGCGAAGCCGGCCCAGAGCCCGTGGTTGCCCAACGGCGGGATCAGCACCGCGAGCGACAGCGCAAAGACGACGGCCGACACCGCCATGGCGTTGCGCATCTCGCGCGCCCGCGTCGCGCCGATGAAGATCCCGTCGAGCATCCAGGACGCGATCCCGAGCAGCGGCCCCGCCGCCGCCCAGGGCAGGAAGGCGCGCGCCTCGGCCCTGACGGCGGGTGCGGTCGTCATCAGGTCGATGACCGCCCCGCCGCCCGCCGCATAGCCCGCCGACAGCGCCCCCGCGCCCGCAACACCCCAGAGGCTAGTCATCCTTGCCGCGCGCAGGAACATCCCGCGCGCCCGCGCCCCCACCGCCTGCCCCACCAGCGCCTCGGCCGCAAAGGCGAACCCGTCGAGCGCATAGGCCGTCACCTCGACAAACTGCATCAGGATCTGGTTGGCCGCGAGCGTCACATCCCCCTGCCCCGCCCCGAGAAAGAGAAAGGCCGTGAAGCAGCCCTGCAGCATCACCGTCCGCAGCATGATGTCGCGGTTGACCGACAGCATCCGCCTGAGCGGCGCCGCCGCGAGGATCCGCCCGCGCGTGATCCCGCCCCCGAACGCCCCGCGCGCGAGCCAGAGCCCCACCCCCACCCCGCCCCATTCGGCGATCAGCGTCGCCGCCGCCACCCCCTCGACCCCCCAGCCGAAGCCCAGCACGAAGAGAAGATCGAGTGCCGCATTCGTCCCGTTCATCACGAGTTGCAACACCAGCACCGCCCGCGTGCGTTCGAGCGCGATGAGCCATCCGGTCAGCGCATAGACGGCGATCGTCGCGGGCGCGCCCCAGATGCGGATCGCGAGGTAATCGCCCGCCAGCGCCTCGACCTCGGGCGTCGCGGGCGCAACCGCAAAGGCCGCCGCCGCCAGCGGCCCCTGCAGCGCGATCAGCCCAAGCCCCGCCGCGGCCGCGATGGCAAGCCCGCGCACCAGCACCGCGCCCACCTCGGGCCCGTCGCCCGCGCCGACCGCCTGCGCCACGAGGCCCGTCGTCCCCATGCGCAGAAAACCGAAGATCCAGTAGACGCTCGCAAGGATGATCGCGCCCATGCCGACCGCGCCGATGGGGGCGGCCTGCCCCATCTGCCCCACCACCGCCGTATCGACCGCCCCCAGAAGCGGGATGGTCGCGTTCGACAGCACGATCGGCCCCGCGATGGCGAGGATGCGCCGATGCGTGATCTCAGCCATCGCCCGCGCCCGCCCCGCCCGGCATCAGGAAATGCCCGGTCGCGGTGGCGAAGGGGCGCGCGCGGCTGTCCTGCCAGGCCTCGACATGCACGCTCGCAAAGCGCCGGCCCGAGCGGTTGACGCGGGCGCGCGCATAGGCATCGCGCGGCAGGCCCGGGCGCAGATAGTCGATGCTGAAATCGATCGTCTTGGGCATGCGCGGCAGCCGCGCGGGGTCGATCGCGGCCTCGTCCTCGATCAGCGCGCTCCAGGCCAGCTCGATAATGGCCGTGACCTCGAGAAAGGCCGCCGTCGCACCCCCGTGCAGCGCGGGGATCAGCGGATTGCCGATGAGCGACGGCTGAAAGGGCAGAAGGGCGGTCAGCTCATCCCCGCGCCGCTCGATCGCGATGCCGAGAAAGCGCGCATAGGGAACGCCCGCCACCAGCGCCGCAAGCGCCGCGTCGCGCCGTTCCTTGCGCGACTGGGCGGATTCGGGTGCCGCACTCATCGCCGCGCCCCGGGCAGCGGGTCGAGCGTGAACGACCCCGTCGCGGTCGCGACCGGGCGGGCGGCGTCGTCGTCCCATGCGGTCACGCGGATGAAGGCGACCGAGCGCGTGCGGTGAAAGCAGACCGCGCGGCAGCGCACACGCTCGCCGGGCGTGGCCGAGCGCATGTAGTCGATCCGAAGCCCCAGCGTCGCCGTCACCGCCGGCGGATCGCGCGAGAACATCGCCATCGTCCCCGCCGCCGTATCCATCAGCGCTGAGACCGCGCCCCCGTGGATCACGCCCGTCTCGGGGTCGCCGACAAAGCGCGCATCCCACGCCATCGACATCTCGACCCCCGCCGCCCCGCAGGCCTCGATCCGCATGCCGAGCGCGCGCGCATGCGGCAGCGCCTCGATGAAGGCCTGCGCCTGCGAAAGCGGAAAGGTCGGGCCGGTCTCGGTCGTCTCTGACATGGCGCGACCCTAGGCCCGCGCGACCGCGATATTCAAGGCCCCGCGCCGGTCCCATCGGCGTGAGCGGGCGGCCACCAGGACCGGCGGGGGGTTGACCTCGGGGCGCCGAGGGATTTTGTCGGGGGCATGGCCCCGCAGCGGGGCAAGGGGTCGCAGATGATGGCGCAGGCGGCGGATGTCGTGACGCTCGAGGTGCAGGGGATGCATTGCGCCGCCTGCGTCGGCCGGGCAGAGCGCGCTCTCATGGC
>JAUREX010000184.1 GCA_030834485.1 Gemmobacter sp. | reverse complement strand
TGCCAGTCCACATCCGAGATATAGTCGAGGCAGGAGAGATGCGCGGCCGCGGTGAAGTCCGCAAGGCTCAGCGCATCGCCCGCAAGCCAGCGCCGCTGATCGAGGAGGGCGGCGAGGTAATCGAGGTGCCCCTTCATCGCCTGCGCCGCGGCCTTGATCTCGCGCGCGTCGGGGTGGCCCTGGCCCATGATCTTCTTCATCACCCGCTCGCGCATCAGCCGTTGCCCGACCTCGTGGTGAAAGCCCGTGTCGAACCAGCCGCAAAGCCTGCGCACCTCGGCGCGTTCCTCGGCGCCCGCGGGCATCAGGGCGGGGTCGGGGTGGACCTCCTCGAGGTATTCGCAGATCGCCTGGCTTTCGCAGAGCGTCAGCGCGCCGAAGCGCAGCACCGGCACGCGCCCGGCGGGGTTGCGGCGCATGAAATCGGCCCCGCGCTCCCAATAGCGCTCGACCACCAGTTCGGTCTCGATGCGCTTTTCGGAGAGCACGAGCCGCACCTTGCGGCTGAAGGGCGAGAGCGGGAAGTGATAGAGGCGATTCATGGCCGTCCCTGAGGCGTGCCCCTTCCTGCCCAAGGCGGCGGCCGAGTTCAACCCGTCGCCTGCTCGAAACAGCGCGCGCGGCCGTCGGCGGCGATGGTGCCGGCGCCATCGAGGATCGCGGCGGCGCGGCCGCGCAGAAAGGCCGTCGGCCGCGCCGGGTCGCGATCCTTGGGATCGGGTAGGATCGCGGCCAGGCGTGCGGCCTGCACCGCGCTGAGGTCGGCCGCATCGACGCCGAAATGGTGGCGCGCGGCCGCCTGCACGCCGAACACCCCCTCGCCGAACTCGGCGACGTTGAGATAGACCTCGAGGATGCGCCGCTTGGTCCAGAGCGCCTCGATCAGCGGCGTCAGCCCCGCCTCGAGCGCCTTGCGCGCCCAGCTGCGCCCCTGCCAGAGAAAGACGTTCTTCACCGTCTGCTGGCTGATCGTCGAGCCGCCGCGGCCATCGTCGATCGCTGCGCGGATGGCCTCCATGTCGAAGCCCCAGTGCAGGCAGAAATTGGCATCCTCCGCTGCGACCGCCGCGCGCGCCATCTCGGGCGCCACCCGCTCGAGCGCGACCCATTCATGCGCGAGGCCCCTGAGGCGCCAGCGCTCGGCGAGCATGTAGGGGGTCGCGGGCAGCGGCACGACCGAGAGGATCAGCACCACCCCGAGCACGAGGGCCACCGCCCCGGCCAGCACGCGCGCGAGCGCGGCGCGCAGGCGCGGCCTGCGGCCGCGTCTGCGGGCGGGCGGCGCGCCATCGGGCGCGTCGGGTTCGGATTGATCCTGCCTGACCATGACGGGCCTTCATCACGGGCCCGCCGCGGCGTCAAGCCGGGCCGCGCGCGGGCGGCCCGGCCCCGTCACTCGGCCGGCATCGCCTGCGGCGCGGCCTCGAGCGGGACGGGCAGGTGGGCGAGCATCTCGCGCGGGCAGACCTGCACGAAGCGCGCCCGCTCGGTGCCCCAGTCGGCGAGGATCGCGCGCGCCTTGAGGCTGCCGGTCTCCTCGGCGTGGCGCGCGATCAGCCCGTGCAGATCGTCCTCCCAATGCGGATGGCCGACGGCGCAGGTGACGACGGTTTCGTGGTTCATCATCGCGCGCGCCGTGCCCTCGGGGTCGTGGACATAGGCCATGCCGCCGGTCATGCCGGCCGCGAAATTGGCCCCGATCCGGCCCAGGATGACGGCGACGGTGCCCCCGGTCATGTATTCGCAACCGTGGTCCCCCACGCCCTCGACGACGGCATGCGCGCCCGAGTTGCGCACCGCGAAGCGCTCGCCCGCCCGACCCGCGGCAAAGAGATGCCCCGCCGTCGCGCCATAAAGCACCGTGTTGCCGATGATCGTGTTCTCGGCCGCAACGAGCGGCGAGCCCATCCGCGGCCGCACGACGATAAGGCCCCCCGACAGCCCCTTGCCGACATAGTCGTTGGCCTCGCCATAGACCTCGAGCTTCAGCCCCCGCACCGCAAAGGCGCCGAGGCTCTGGCCCGCGCTGCCGGTCAGCTTGACCGTCAGATGATCGGGCTGGAGCGCGTTGTTCATCCCGAAGCGGCGCACGATATGGCTGCTCGCCCGCGTGCCGATGGTGCGATGCGTGTTGCGCACCGCATAGGACAGCTCCATCTTCTCGCCATCCTCGAAAAAGCGCGCCCCGTCGCGGATGATCTCGGCATCGAGCGTGTCGGGCACCGAATTGCGCGGCTTCGAGCGGTCGTAGGTGATCCGCTCGGCCCCGTCGACGGTGATGAGCAACGGGTTGAGGTCGAGATCGTCGAGATGCGCCGCCCCCCGGCTCACCTGCGCGAGCAGGTCGGCCCGGCCGATCACCTCGTCGAGCGTGCGCGCCCCGAGCCCGGCCAGCACCTCGCGCACCTCTTGCGCATAGAAGGTGATGAGGTTGACGACCTTTTCGGCCGATCCGGTGAACTTCGCGCGCAGCCTTTCGTCCTGCGTGCAGACGCCGACGGGGCAGGTGTTCGACTGGCACTGGCGCACCATGATGCAGCCCATCGCGATCAGCGCGGCGGTGCCGATCCCGAACTCCTCGGCGCCCATCATCGCCGCGATGACGATGTCGCGCCCGGTGCGCAGCCCGCCGTCGGTGCGCAGCGTCACCCGCTCGCGCAGGTTGTTCATCGCGAGCACCTGATGCGCCTCGGTCAGCCCCATCTCCCAGGGCAGGCCCGCATATTTTATCGAGGTCGCGGGCGATGCCCCGGTGCCGCCGTTGTGGCCGGAGATCAGGATCACATCCGCCTTGGCCTTCGCCACCCCGGCCGCGATCGTGCCCACCCCCGAGGAGGAGACGAGCTTGACCGTCACCTTGGCGCGCGGGTTGATCTGCTTGAGGTCATAGATCAGCTGCGCCAGATCCTCGATCGAATAGATGTCGTGGTGCGGCGGCGGCGAGATGAGCGTGACGCCCGGCGTCGAATGGCGCAGCCGCGCAATCAGCTTCGTCACCTTCAGCCCCGGCAGCTGCCCCCCCTCGCCGGGCTTGGCGCCCTGCGCGACCTTGATCTCGAGTTCCTCGCAGGCGTTGAGGTATTCCGCCGTCACCCCGAAGCGGCCCGAGGCGACCTGCTTGATCTTGGCGCTCGGGTTATCGCCGTTGGGCTCGGGCGTGAAATGCGCAGGATCCTCGCCGCCCTCGCCCGAATCTGACTTCGCCCCGATGCGGTTCATCGCGATGTTGAGGGTCTTGTGCGCCTCGGGGCTCAGCGCGCCGAGGCTCATGCCGGGCGTGACGAACCGCTTGCGGATCGAGGTGATCGATTCAACCTCCTCGAGCGGCACCGGCCGGCCGAGCGGCTTGATGTCGAGCAGATCGCGCAGATGGATGGGCGGGTTCGCCCGCAGCGCCGCCGAATACCGCTGCCAGAGCTCATAGGATCCCCGGTCGCAGGCCGATTGCAGCAGATGCATCGTCTGCGCTTCCCAGGCGTGCTTCTCGCCGGTCCGGCGCGCCTTGTAGAAGCCCCCGATCGGCAGCACCGCATCGCCCCCCGCCCAGCCGCGCGCATGCACGCCCTCGGCCTTCTGCTGGATGCCGCTCACGCCGATGCCCGAGATGCGCGACTGCATGCCGGGGAAATATTCGGCCACCATCGCACGGGACAGGCCAACAGCCTCGAAGTTCAGGCCGCCGCGATAGGACGAGATCACCGAAATGCCCATCTTGGCCATGATCTTGAGCAAGCCCTGGTCGATGGCGGCGCGGTAAC
>JAUREX010000183.1 GCA_030834485.1 Gemmobacter sp. | reverse complement strand
CGCCGATCGCGGCGCTTTCGGACGCTGTATCTGGAGGGCCCCTGGTTCCCTGCAGACCTGCGCTTGCGGATATTCCGACGTCACGCAGATGCCAGCGAGTGGTTCAACTGGCCAGATACGCGAGTGGCGGCATTCGTCCCAGTGGCGATGCCGGAAGGGTCATGAAGGGCCGCTTTTCTGCTGGCGAGTGTTGGACGCGGGGTGCATCGAGGGCATATGCGCCCCGGAACCACCCGGAATGAATCGAAAGGATAATCTATTTGGGAACAACAAATTAGAAGTTCCGAATCAAAATGAAACGGTCAAGAGGTGTGGAGAAAATAGGCCACTGGAGATCGAAAACCACCCTTGGCGCGCGCGTGTCGGTTCGCGGCTAGGGAAACACAACCCTTGAAATAACGGGCGTTTTTACGGATTGTTGAGTACTGGAGACGCCCTTTAGCCGGCGCCGTGGCGGAGAGAGCGGGATTCGAACCCGCGAGGCGGTTTCCCGCCTACACACTTTCCAGGCGTGCGCCTTCGACCGCTCGGCCACCTCTCCGTCACCTTCCTTCTAGAGTAGCTTCGGGCGTGAGCACAAGGCGGCGCGCGCGCCTTTGGTCGCCTGATCGGGGCGAGGGCACCTGCTGCGTTACCTGCGTCAACAGGCGGCACAGGCTTGCTGCCGGGTCGGCCCTGGCGACAATCTGCAAGCAGATCACCCCCCACGAACCGCCCGTCCAGCCAGGTCGCGCCGATGTCATGGCGGCACGTTCGATCGCCTCCGCGCCGGTCAGAGCGCCCGGGCAAGCGCGCAGAACCCCTCGATCGGGACCTCCTCGGCGCGCTGGCGGGGGTCGATCCCGGCCTCGGCCAGTCGGTCCTCGATGTCGGGGGCAAGGCCGCGCAGGCTTGCGCGGAGCATCTTGCGCCGCTGGTTGAAGGCCGCGGCCGTGACCCGCGCCAGCACCGCCGGATCGGCGGGAAAGCGCGGCGCCGGCAGCGCCGTCAGATGCACGACCGCCGAAGAGACCTTGGGCGGCGGCGTGAACGCCTCGGGCGGCAGCGTGAGCACGATCTTCGCCTCGGCCCGCCACTGCGCGAGGATCGCGAGCCGCCCATAGGCCTTGCCGCCGGGCCGCGCCACGATCCGCTCGGCGACCTCGCGCTGGAACATGAGCGTGAGCGAGGTCCAGAACGGCGGCCAGACGGGGGGCGTCAGCCAGCGCACCAGCAATTCGGTGCCGACGTTGTAGGGCAGGTTCGCCACGATCCGCACGGGCGGGGTCAGATGCGGCAGCGGATCGAGCGTCAGCGCATCGCCCCCGAGCACCGTCAGCCGGCCCGGGCAGGCGGCAGCGATCTCGGCCAGCGCGGGCAGGCAGCGCGGGTCCTTCTCGATCGCGACGACATGGCGCGCCCCCTCGGCCAGCAGGCCTCGCGTTAGGCCACCGGGGCCCGGCCCGATTTCGAGCACGTCGCAGGCCGTCAGATCGCCCGCCGCGCGCGCGATCCGGGCCGTCAGGTTCAGATCGAGGATGAAGTTCTGCCCGAGCGCCTTGCGCGCGCCGAGGTCGTGCGCCGCGATCACCTCGCGCAGGGGCGGGAGGGCGTCGATCGCCGCCATCAGCCGCGCCGCCCCCGCCGCGCGGCCATCGCCGCCGCCATCCGGAGCGCGGCGAGGAAAGAGGTCGGATCGGCCAGCCCCTTGCCCGCGATGTCGAAGGCCGTGCCATGGTCGGGCGAGGTGCGCACGAACGGCAGGCCGAGCGTGACATTGACCCCGCCCGCGAAATCGATCGTCTTGATCGGGATCAGCGCCTGATCGTGATACATGCACACGGCCGCATCATAGCGCGCCCGCGCCGGCGGGTGGAACATCGTGTCGGCCGAGAGCGGCCCGATCAGGTCGAGCCCCTCGGCGCGCAGCGCATCGAGCACGGGCGCGATGAGGTCGATCTCTTCGCGCCCCATCGCGCCGCCTTCGCCCGCATGGGGGTTGAGGCCTGCGACCGCAATGCGCGGCGCGGCAATCGCGAAGTCGCGCCGGAGCGCCGCATCCGTCAGCCGGATCGCCCCGGCGATGCGCGCGGCAGTCAGCGCGCGCGGCACCTCGGCCAGGGGCATGTGGATCGTCGCGGGCACGACGCGCAGGCCGCGCCCCGCGAGCATCATCGCGACCTCGGCCCCGCCCGCGAGATGGGCGAGAAACTCGGTATGGCCCGGAAAGGCAAAGCCCGCCCCGTCCTGCAGCGCCTTCTTGTGGATCGGAAGGGTACAGATCGCACCGGCCGCGCCGGCCTGCACGAGGCGCACCCCGGCCTCGATCGCGGCGATGACGCCCGCGGCGTTGGCGGGGTCGGGCCGGCCGGGCGTCGCGACCCCGGCGAAGGGCAACGCCAGCACCGCGAGGGTTCCCTGCGGCACGCCAGCAGCCTCGGCAGGGTGCGCGATCGCCTGCCACGCGGCGCCTGCGGGCAAATGGCGCGGGTCGCCGATCCAGAAAAAGGGCGGGCGGCGCGGCGCGCGCGCGGCGGCAAGCGCCAGCTCGGCCCCGATCCCCGCGGGTTCGCCGCAGCTGACCGCGACGGGGGGGGCCTCAGGGGCGGGTGATCGTGGCATCGGCGCGCAGGTCGCGCAGGTAATTCTCGGCCAACTCGGTCAGCCGCACGTTGCGCAGCGTCTCGCGCACGCCGGTGCGCAGCCGCTCGCCCTGAACGCCGGTCGCCGTCACGCCGTCGCCGAAGGAAAGCCCCGAGACGAGGCGGCGCGCGCAGAGGAAGATCAGCGCGCCGTCATACTCGCCCCCCGCGACGCGCGCGGCCTCGCCCGGATCGAGGCGCGCGAGCGTCAGCGCATGGGGCGCGGGCAGGGCGGCCTCGGTCAGGGTGCGGCGGCTCAGCGACGTCGCATCGCCGAGACGGGCATAGGCCGTCGGGCAATCGCGCAGCCCCGCGAGCGTGGCCGGGTCGGGCGCGGGCTTCAGCACCAGATAATCGACCTCGGTGATCTCGGGGCCGACCGCATCGAAGCGGTCGGTGCCATGCAGGAACAAAAGCACGATCCCCTCGGCCGTCCGGGCAGGCGGCAGGAGCGCATTGGCGCCCGCCTGCGCCACGCTCTGGACCATCGCGGGCGAGAGGTAGGAGAGCGGCACCGGCGCGATGCGCCCGCCACGCTCGGCGCTGGGGGCGATGGAATGGGCGCGCGCGGCACGCTCAAACGCCTCGGGCCCGTCGATCGAGGCGAGGATCTCGTCCGCGAGCGCCTCGGCCCGCGCCGGCAGCACGATTTCGGACATCTCGGCGCGCACGACGCCGCGCTGCGCCGGCACGGACAGGGCGCGGTCGACCTCGGCCTCGGCGACCGCATTCGCCTGCGCGCCGAAGCGCGCGCGCACGACCTGCCGCCACGCAAGGCCCACGCGCACGAAATCCCTGAAGGTCTCGGGCGCGACGCCGGCCTGCCCGATCGCGGCGATGAAATCCTCGGCCGAGAGGTTCGCCCTCGCGGCGAATTCGGTCATGCCGCCCTGCAGGTCGGCCTCGCTGACGCCGATCCCGAGGCGCGCGGCCTCGGCGAGTTGCAACTTCTCGTCGATCAGGGCGGATTCTGCCTGCCGGTCAAGATCGCCCTGGATGCCGAGCGCGCGCAGGAACTGGCGGCGCTGAAAGAACTCATAGGCCGTGACGGGGCTGCCGTTGACGACGACAACGGGCTCGAACGGGTTGACCTGCGCGCGCGCCTGCGGCGCGAACAGGCCGGCCGCGAGGGCCACGAGGACGGCAAGGGCAACGAGACGGCGCATGGTCGGGACGACTCCGCTTATGCTGACCCTTCTTCGTGAACCGAAGAAGGTTGCGCAACCCTTATCGCATGAAATCCTCGCCACGGTCGACCGTCGCGGCCATCACATCGCCATCAGGCCCGCGCGGCGGGCGGCAGGCGCGCCGCCACCCAGGCCGACAGGGCGGCGGGAGTGGCGGCGGCGGCGGCGGCGGCGGCGGCGGCG
>JAUREX010000182.1 GCA_030834485.1 Gemmobacter sp. | reverse complement strand
CCGAAGGCCGCGCGCACCATGTCGCCCCATTCGCCCGTCGTCGCGCCCGCCTTCGCCGCTGCGATCGAGGCGGGCATGATGTTCTCGCCCGCCGCCGCCGCCCGGCGCAGATCGGCCAGCGCGCGCGCCACCGCCGCGCCGTCGCGCGACGCGCGCCAGGCCCCGAGCCGCGCGATCTGGTCGGCCTCGGCGGCCTCGTCGACGACCATGATCGCGCCCTCGCCCGCCGTCAGCGGCGAGGGTTCGGTGGTGGTGAAGCGGTTGACGCCGACAACCGTCGTCTCGGCCTTCTCGATGCGCGCGATGCGCTCGGCATTGGCTTCGACCAGGCGCGACTTCATGTGCTCGATCGCCGCCACCGCCCCGCCCATCGCGTCGATCTGCGCAAGCTCGGCGCGCGCAAGTTCCTTCAGCTCCTCGACCTTCGCCGCCACGACCGGGTTGCCCTCGAAGAGGTCGCCGTATTCCAGTAGGTCGGTCTCATAGGCCAGCACCTGCTGCATCCGGAGCGACCATTGCTGATCCCAGGGCCGCGGCAGGCCCAGCGCCTCGTTCCACGCCGGCAACTGCACCGCGCGTGCCCGCGCGTTCTTCGAGAGCGTCACCGCCAGCATCTCGATCAGGATGCGGTAGACGTTGTTCTCGGGCTGCTGCTCGGTCAGGCCGAGGCTGTTGACCTGCACGCCATAGCGGAAGCGCCGAAGCTTGGGGTCGGCGACGCCGTAGCGGTCGCGGCAGATCTCGTCCCAGAGCTCGGTGAAGGCGCGCATCTTGCACAGCTCGGTCACGAAGCGGATGCCTGCGTTGACGAAGAACGAGATGCGCCCGACCATCTCGGGGAAATCCTCGGCCGGAACCTTGGCGCGCAGATCGTCGAGCACCGCGCAGGCGGTCGCGAGCGCATAGGCGAGTTCCTGCTCGGGCGTCGCGCCCGCCTCCTGCAGGTGGTAGGAGCAGACGTTCATCGGGTTCCACTTGGGCAGGTGGCGCGCGGTATAGGCCGCTACATCGGTGATCATCCGCAGCGAGGGCTTGGGCGGGCAGATATAGGTCCCGCGCGAGAGGTATTCCTTGATGATGTCGTTCTGCACCGTGCCCTGAAGTGCGGCGACATCGGCGCCCTGCTCTTCGGCCACCGCGACATAGAGCGCGAGCAGCCAGGGCGCGGTCGCGTTGATCGTCATCGAGGTGTTCATCCGCTCAAGCGGGATGTCCTGAAAGAGCGTGCGCATGTCGCCCAGATGCGCGACCGGGACGCCGACCTTGCCGACCTCGCCGCGCGCAAGCTCGTGGTCGCTGTCGTATCCCGTCTGCGTCGGCAGGTCGAAGGCCACCGACAGCCCCGTCTGCCCCTTGGCCAGGTTGCCGCGATAGAGCGCGTTCGAGGCCGCGGCGGTCGAATGGCCGGCATAGGTGCGAAAGAGCCAGGGGGCGTCGCGGTTGGGCATGGGATCCTCCGTCTGGCAACTTTGTTTCTGTCCCGAGCAGATATGCGAAAGAATCTGACCTTGTCAATTCGCCGCAGCGCGGCAGGCGCGCATCACGAAAGATTCGTGCGCGACAGAAAATTACAACTTAGGCGCCTTTGCCTGTTGCAATGTTGCGCGGCCATGCTAGATCACCCCTCGGGCAGGCGGCCGATTCTGCGGCGCGGCGCCACCCTTGTGCAACTGCCGCATCCCGGGGGGGCCATGATGGCACTCGACCAGAGCAAGGACGTGATCGCCTACTCGGCGCCGAAGAAGGATCTCTATGAACTGGGCGAGATCCCGCCGCTCGGCCATGTGCCGGCGCAGATGTATGCCTGGGCGATCCGGCGCGAGCGCCATGGCGAGCCCTCGAGCGCGATGCAGGTCGAGGTCGTCGAGACCCCCGCGATCGACAGCAACGAGGTGCTCGTGCTCGTGATGGCGGCGGGTGTCAACTACAACGGCGTCTGGGCCAGCCTCGGCCAGCCGATCAGCCCCTTCGACGGCCACAAGCAGCCCTATCACATCGCGGGCTCGGATGCCTCGGGGATCGTCTGGAAGGTCGGCGACAAGGTTAAGCGCTGGAAGGTCGGCGACGAGGTCGTGATCCACTGCAACCAGGACGACGGCGACGACGAGGATTGCAACGGCGGCGACCCGATGTATTCGCCGAGCCAGCGCATCTGGGGCTACGAGACGCCGGACGGCAGCTTTGCCCAGTTCACGCGCGTGCAGGCCCAGCAGCTGATGAAGCGCCCCCGGCACCTGACCTGGGAAGAGAGTGCGTGCTACACCCTCACCCTCGCCACCGCCTACCGCATGCTCTTCGGCCATGAGCCGCACGACCTCAAGCCCGGCCAGAACGTGCTGGTCTGGGGCGCCTCGGGCGGCCTCGGCTCCTATGCGATCCAGCTCATCAACACGGCGGGCGCGAATGCGATCGGCGTCATCTCGGACGAATCGAAGCGCGAGTTCGTGATGTCGCTCGGCGCCAAGGGCGTCATCAACCGCAACGAGTTCAAGTGCTGGGGGCAACTGCCGAAGGTCAACAGCCTCGAATACAACGAATGGCTCAAGGAAGCGCGCAAGTTCGGCAAGGCGATCTGGGACATCACCGGCAAGGGCGTGAACGTCGACATGGTGTTCGAGCACCCGGGCGAGAGCACCTTCCCCGTCTCCTCGCTCGTCTGCAAGAAGGGCGGCATGGTCGTGATCTGCGCCGGCACCACGGGCTTCAACTGCACCTTCGACGTGCGTTACATGTGGATGCACCAGAAGCGCCTGCAGGGCAGCCATTTCGCCCATCTCAAGCAGGCGAGTGCGGCCAACCAGCTCATGCTCGAGCGCCGGCTCGACCCCTGCATGTCCGAGGTCTTCCCCTGGGCAGAGATCCCCGAGGCCCACATGAAGATGCGCCGCAACGAACACAAGCCCGGCAACATGGCGGTGCTTGTCCAGTCGCCGCGCGCGGGGCTGCGCACCTTCGAGGACGTGCTCGAGGCCGGCAAGACGCTCTGACGCTTTCACGCGCCGGTCGGGGGGTGTAGGGTCGGCCGCATGGCCCTTCCCCCCCTCTCTGCCGATCAGGTGCAGGCGATGGATCGCCTGCGCGCCACACTCGCCGGCGTCGGGGTCGACCTCGGCGCGGGCAAGGTCGCGCCCCGCTCGGCCAGCGGGGGCGGGGTGCTCGGGATCACCGGCAAGGCGGGATCGGGCAAGACGCTCCTGCTCGCGGCGCTGGTGCAGGGGCTGACCGCTGCGGGCGTCGAGGTGACGACGGGCGACCCCGAGCCCAAGCGCCGGCGCGAGGCGCGCAAGGTCGCGATCCTCGCGCCCACCAACAAGGCCGCCTCGGTCCTGCGGCTGCGCGGCGTGCCGGCAACGACGATCCATCGCGTCCTCTATACCCCCGTCTATGCGCCCGAATTCGAGGCGCTGGCCGAATGGCTTGCCGCGGGCGGCCCGCGGCCGGTGATCGAGGGGCTGAGCGTGGCCGCCCTCGAGCGCGCGGCCGAGTTCTATGCCGAGGCCCGCTCGGTCCCCGGCGCGCTCGCGACCGCGGGCCTGCGGGGGTCGGACTTCATCCGCGGCTGGACCAGGCGCGAGGATCCGCTCGACATCGGGCTGGTGGACGAGGCCTCGATGCTCGATGACCGCCAGCTCGATGATCTGCGCGAGATCTTCCCGACGCTCGTCCTCTTTGGCGATCCCGCTCAGCTTGCGCCCGTGGGCCAGTCGGGCGCGATGGCCTTTGACCGGCTGCCGCCCGCCGATATCGTGCACCTCGCGCGCATCCACCGCCAGGAGGCCGACAGCCCGATCCTCGATCTGGCCCATGCGCTCGCCGATCCCGACCTCAGCTTCGAGGCGTTCGAGCGCCTGATCGCCGACGCCGCGCGGCGCGACGAGCGGGTGGTGATGGCCGAGCGTGTCGATGCCGATCTGATGGCGCGCTCGCCCGTCCTTGTCTGGCGCAACGCGACGCGGGTGCGCCTTATCTCGGCGTTTCGCGCGGCCCATGGCTGCCCCGAGGATGCGCTGGT
>JAUREX010000181.1 GCA_030834485.1 Gemmobacter sp. | reverse complement strand
TGCCGTCTCGCAGCGCGCGAAGGCCCTGCGCGCAGAGGGGCGCGAGGTCATCGACCTGGGTGCCGGGGAGCCCGATTTCGGGACTCCCGCCGCAATCATCGAGGCCGCCAAGCGCGCGCTCGAGGAGAACGGGCAGATCGGCCGCTCGGCGGATGCGATGATCGCGCGGCTCGAGGCGGTGGTCCTGCCCGAACAGCGCGACGCGGTCGTCGACCGGATCGCCGCGCGGATCGAGGGCCAGATCGCCGAGGGGCGGCGCGAGGCGGTGATGAAGTTCGGCATCCTCAACGCCGAATTGCGCGCCGAGCCCGACCTCGAGGCCGCCTATGTGTGGTTCTCTGTTGGCCGCGCGATCGGCGTGATCGGCGCGCAGGAGCGGCTCGACAAGGTCGCGGATGCGCTCGAGCCCGAGGCGCTTCAGGCCGCGCAGGACAAGGCCGTCGCGGTGTTCGATGCCTCGGCCTTCGCGCGCGCGCAGCCCAGCCCGACTGCAGAGGCGCCCGCAGCGGCCCCCGCCACGCCCTAGGGCTATTCGCTCAGCTTGCGCTCGATGTCGACGGCGGCCTGGAGCATGCGCGAGTTCGCGGCGAACGCCTGCTGCGCGCGGATGAGCGAGGTGAGGTCGGTCGTCATGTCGGCGTTCGACATCTCGAGGGCACCCGACTGGATCGTGCCGAATCCGGGCTCTCCGGCCGCGCCGATGCGCGCGGCCCCCGAGGCCTCGGATTCGCCGAACACCGTATCGCCAAGTGCGGTCAGCCCCGGTTCGTTGACAAAGCGCGCCATCGCGAGGCGCCCGAGCGTCTGGGTGCCGAGCAGGCCGTAATTGCCGGTGACGACCCCGCTCGCGTCGATCGAGAGCGCGCTCAGCTCTGCCGTGGTGCCGCCCTCGCTCGTGACCGCGGTCGGCACCCGGATCGGCAGGCCCTCGGTCGAGAGGACCGGCTGGCCGATCGGCGTCGTGATGAACCCCTGCTGGTCGATCTGGAAGGATCCGTTGCGGGTAAAGCTCGCCCTTCCCTCGCCGCTCGCGGGGCCGAGGACGAACATCCCCTGCCCGAGCACCGCCATGTCGAGGACCTGCCCCGTCGTCCGGATCGCGCCCGGCGCGTGGCTGCGCCGGGGTGCGACGTCGCGGCTGCCCATGCCGGGCACGACATTGCCCGGAAGGCCGGTCGGATAGGCATCCTCGAACTGCGCGTTCGAGCGCTTGAAGCCGTTCGTCGCCCCGTTGGCGATGTTGTGCGAGATGACCGCCATGTCCTTCGAGGCCGAAGCCATGCCGGTGCGGATGATCGGTATCATGTCTGCCCCCAAGGCGCGTTTGGCGACCGGGCTGCAAGAACCGTGCCGCCCGGCGCTTTGATCGGCGCGCTACATGCGGAATTCGGTCTTGCGGCAGCGCACCTGCGCAAGCCGCGTGTCGACCATCACCACGACCAGCGCGGTGTCGGGATCGACCCGCAGCGCCACCCCCTCGGCCGCAAGCGTCAGCCCCTCGTCGCCGCGCGCGGTGATTTCGACCGGCGTTTCGCCCTCGGGGCGCAGGAGGCGCGCCGTCGCGCCCACGCGGCGGTCGTTGATGACAAGCTCGAAGGGGCCGATCAGGCTCTGGGCGCAGGCGAAGCTCGTCTGCTCGAACCGGCTGAGGCCGCCGGCCCAGCGGGCATAGAGCCCGATCGCGAGCGCGAGCGCGGCAAGCCCGCCCAGCAGCGCCCAGAGGACAGGACGGGGAACGTCGGTCATGATTTCGCCTTCGCACGGCCGCGGCCGGCGGGTGCGGCTGCGGGGGCTGCGGGTGCCTCGGGTGCCTCGGGGGCGGGCGCGGGCGCGGTCTCGATCATCAGCTCGGCCGTGCCGGCGGCGATCAGCCGCTCGGCGTCCGCGCCCTTCACATCGAGAGCTGTGCCCCCGAAAAAGCGCATCCCGTTCACCTCGGCCTCGGAGACGATGCGCACGCGCACCCAGCTTGCGGGGTCGATCGGCTGGGGCTGGGGCGCGCCATCCTCGGGCGCGGCCGAGCCGTCGGCCGCTGGGGGGCGGGCTGCCTTGCGCGGTGTGCCCTTGAGGATCTCGGCCACGCTGCCGACCTCGAATCCCTTGCGGATCGCGACGAGGCGCTGACGCACGAGCCACGTCTGCGCCGCGAGGTTGCCAAGGCGCATCATCTCCTTCGTCTCGGACACGAGGCGCGACTTGAGCATCGCGAGCGCCTCGGGGATGCTCAGGTGCTCGACCGCGCCCAGAAAGCGCGTGCGCAGCGCCTCCATCTCGGGCGACATCGGTGGCAGGTCGGGGTCGGGCAGCCGGCGTTCGGCGAGGCTGCGCATCTTGGCGAACTCTGACATTTTTTCATCCTCCCCTCGGGTCACTTGGCACTCTCCTTGCAAAATCCGGTCCAAGCCGCGGCCTCGCCGCACCGGAAAACCAGGGACTGATGTCGATGCAGGGAATCAACGACCATCTCGGGATCCATGCCTCTGCGCTGGAGCTGCGCTCGCGCAGGACGGACATCCTCGCCTCGAACATCGCCAATGCCGCGACGCCCCATTTCAAGGCGCGCGACCTCGATTTCGCGGCCGAGATCCGCAAGCACATGAATGACGGCCCGCTGACGACGACGGCCTCGAACCATCTGTCCGCGGCGGTCAATCCGCGCCCCGACCGCATTTCCTATCGCGTGCCGACGACGCCGGCGAAGGACGGTAACACGGTCGAGCTGTCGGTCGAGCAGATGCAGTTCTCCGAGAACGTGATGCGCTATCAGACCTCGCTCAATTTCCTCAACCGCAAGATCACGGGCCTTCTGTCCGCGATCAAGGAGGAGTGAGATGGCCGAGATCCGCAACGTCTTCGACATCGCAAGCCGGGCCCTGTCGTCGCAGGTCACGCGCCTCAATGCGGTGGCCTCGAACCTCGCCAACGCGCGCTCGATCGCGGGCTCGAGCGAGGAGGCCTATCGCGCGGTGCGCCCGGTCTTCAAGACGCGCTATGCCGACGATTTCGCCCGCTCGGGGCTCTCGACCACGGATGTCACGCAGATCGTCTCGCTCGATCGCCAGCCCGAGAAGGTCTACGAACCCGAGCATCCCAAGGCCGACGACCAGGGCTTCGTCTATGTCGCGGCCGTCGATACCGACGAGGAACTCGTCGAGATGCTCGAAGCCTCACGCCAATACCAGAACACGCTCGAAGTCGTCTCAACCGTGCGCGCCCTGATGATGCGCACGATCAACATGGGTCGCTGACGGGGAAACGGGGGAACACCATGGCCACGATCGATTCATCCTCAGCCGCGTCGCAGGACGCGCTCTTTCGCAAGCTCGGAATCGCGACGCAGCAGAACGCGGCCGATCGCGGCGCCAAGGAGACGCTCGGGCAGGACGATTTCCTGCAGCTCATGATCACGCAGCTGCAGAACCAGGATCCGTTCGCGCCGATGGAGAATGGCGACTTCATCGCCCAGATGGCGCAATTCTCGACCGTCGCGGGGATCAAGGAGATCAACGAGAGCCTGACCTCGGTCACCGATCAGCTCAAGTGGTCGCGCATCGCGACGGCCTCGACGCTGCTGGGTCACTCGGTCCTCGTGCCGGGCAGCCTCGCGCGGCCCGACCTCGACGGCGAGATCCACGGCGTGCTCGACCTGCCGCAGGCCTCGAGCGATACCGTCATCACCTATACCGACGCCGCGACGGGCGAGGCGCTGCACCAGCAGAACCTCGGCGCCACCGGCCGGGGGCTTCAGGGCTTTGCCTGGACCGAGCTTCCCGACGCGGTGCGCGAGGGCAAGCGGCCGGTGCGCATCTCGGCCACGGTCAACTTCGGCCGCGGCCCCGAGGCGTTCGGCGCCTCGGTCTATGCCAAGGTCCTCTCGGCCTCGGCCGACGGCACCGAGGCCGGCGCAGTCAAGCTCGATGTCGAGGACTACGGCGAGATCGACGCAACAAGCATCGTGCGCTTCCGCTGAGGCGGGGCAGGCAGAAGGTCAACGCGGGCCACGCGCACCGCGCGCGAAGGACGGAAAGGGAAGAACGATGTCATTCTATACCGCTCTCACGGGTCTGAACGGGGCGCAGGCGGACATCTCCGCAACCTCGAACAACATCGCCAACGTCGGCACGACGGGCTTCAAGCGCTCGCGCGCGGAGTTCGGCGACATCTTCGCCACCTCGCCGTT
>JAUREX010000180.1 GCA_030834485.1 Gemmobacter sp. | reverse complement strand
ATCAACAACACCGACGCCGAGGGGCGGCTTGTCCTTGCCGATGCGCTGGCGCTCGCGGCCGAGGAGGAAAGCGCGCTGAAGGTCTCGATGGCGACGCTGACGGGGGCGGCGCGGGTCGCGGTCGGGCCCGACCTCGCACCCTATTTCACCGATGACGCGGCGCTTGCGGCGGCACTCGAGGCGGCCGCGACGCAGGTGCGCGACCCGGTCTGGCGGCTGCCGTTCTGGGAGCCCTACGAGGCGCAGATCGAACCCGGGATCGCCGATCTCGACAATGCGCCCGCGGGCGGGATGGCCGGCGCGGTGACGGCGGCCCTGTTCCTGCGTCGCTTCGCCGGGCCCGGGCGCTATGCCCATTTCGACATCTACGGCCACCAGCCCAAGGCCGAACCCGGGCGCCCCAAGGGCGGCGTGGGGCAAGGGGCGCGCGCGCTCTTTCAGGCGCTGCCCGCCGTGCTCGGGCTGTGAGCGACCGGCGCCTGACGCCCGCGAACGGGCGTGTTGCGCATCTCTCGCTGCGGGGCACCGCGGCCGCGGGATTGCGGCTGGTCGCGGGCGATCTGGCGCGCGTCGCGGCACCGCTGACCGACCTTCTGCGCGAACCGGGCGGCGCGCGCGAGCGGCAGCTCCTGCGCGGAGACCGCTTCCGCGTGCTCGACCGCGACCGGGGGCACGCCTTCGGGCAGGCGGCGAAGGACGGCTATTGCGGCTGGGTGGCCGAGGGCGCGCTCGGCCCCGACGGGCCGGTCACGCATCGGGTCGTGGCGCCGGCGAGCCACGCCTATCCCGAGCCGCGCATCCAGTCGCCCGAGACCTGCGCGCTGCCCTTCGGCGCGCTCCTCGAGGTGCGCGCGATGGGCGAGCGTTTTGCCGAGACCTGCGCGGGTTTCGTGCCGAAGGCGCATCTGCGCGCGCTCGACGATCCGCTGCCCGACCCGGTGGCGGCGGCGCGGCTGATGCTGGGCACCCCCTATCTCTGGGGAGGCAACAGCCGGGCGGGGATCGACTGCTCGGGCCTCGTGCAGGGGGCGCATCTGGCCTGCGCCATCCCCTGCCCGGGGGATTCCGACCTTCAGGCCGCCGCCACCAACCCGCCCGAGGGCACGGCCGAGGACCCCGCACCGGGCGATCTCATGTTCTGGAAGGGGCATGTCGGGATCGTCTCGGCGCCCGGCATGCTCCTTCATGCGACGGCCGCCTTCATGACGACGCTCGAGGAACCGCTCGGCCCCGCACGCCTGCGGATCGCGGCGGCGGGGGGCGGGCCGGTCACCTCGGTCGGGCGCCTCGCGCCGCGCGGGGCCCCTCAGGGCAGGACGGCATAGCGCGACTGCACGAGGCCCGAGGCAAAGGCGCGCGTTTCCTCGTGCCGCAGGCGGATGTCGGCACGCTGCGGCCCGAAAAGGGGCACCCCCTGCCCGATCAGGACGGGGATGCGGGTTATGACCATGTCGGCCACCAGCCCGGCCTCGAGGCAGGATCGGATCGTCGCCCCGCCATCGACCCAGACGCGGCGCCAGCCCCGGCGGGCGGCCTCGGCGCGCGCCTCGGGCAGGGTCCGCGCCAGCGTCACCCGATCGCGCAGGGCAGGCGGGATCGCATCGGGTCCGAGGTGAGCGCTGAGGACGATCAGCGGCCGATCATAGGGCCAGGGATCGAAGCGGACCACGACCTCGAAGGTCGCGCGACCCATCAGGATACCGTCGATGCCGGCGACGAAGGCGCCATAGCCGTGATCCTCGGCCCCCGCGCCCGGATGCTCGAGCCAGTCGAGGCCCCCGTCGGGGCGCGCGATGAAGCCATCGAGGCTCGTCGCGATGAACACATGCCCCGAGATCATGGCGCGGCCCCGCCCGCGATCAGGGTGCCGAGGACGCCGGGCAGCGCATCGGGCAGGTCCTCGGCGATCAGGCCGGGGCCGAAGAGGCGCGCGGCCTCGACATGCAGCCAGGCGGCGGCGCAGGCGGCCTCGAACGGATCTAACCCGCGCGCGAGCAGCCCGCAGATCAGCCCCGCAAGGACATCGCCCGCCCCGGCGGTCGCCAGCCAGGGCGCGGCGCGGTCATAGGCGGCGGCATGGATCGCGCTGCGGCCGTCGGGTGCGGCGATCACGCTGTCGGGGCCCTTGAGCAGGACGACCGCGCCCAGGCGCCCGGCCGCCCTGCGCGCGGCATCGAGGCGCGACATCGCCGGGCCGGTTCGGGCGGGTTCCGCGAGCGCGCGCGCGATGTCGGGGCAGAGGCGCGCGAACTCGCCCCCATGCGGGCTGAGGACCGCACGCGGATGGAGCCGCGCGCAGAGATCGGGCCGCCCGGCCAGAAGCGTCAGCGCATCGGCATCGATCACGACCGGCAGCGGCGCCCCGTCGGCGCGCGCGTCGAGGGCGGCGGCAAGGATACCTGCCTCGCGCGCGCCGAGGCCGAGGGCAGGCCCGAGGCAAAGCGCGCCGATCCGCCGGTCGGCCAGCATGTCGTGCAGCGCCTGCGCGTCGGGAAGGGGGCGCAGCATCACCGCATCGAGGCGCGCGGCATTCTCGGCCAGCGCCTCGGGCGGACAGAGGAGCGTGACAAGCCCCGCCCCTACCCTCAGCGCGGCCCTTGCCGCAAGCCGCGCCGCCCCGCCCCGCCCCGGCCCGCCCCCGAGCACGAGCGCGTGGCCATGGGTGAACTTGTGCGCCTCTCCCGGCCCCCGGCGCGCCTTGGAGATCGCCTCGGCCGCCGGCGGGCCGACGATGCGTGTGCACTCCGCCGCGACGGCGCGCGCACCCCCGAGGCCGATCGGGCGCACCGAAAGCCGGCCGCAATGCGCCGGCCCGTCGGCCAGCAGATGGCCGGGCTTCGGCGCGTGGAAGGTCACGGTCAGGTCGGCGTCGATGACCGCGCCCCCCGCCAGCACCCGGCCCGAATCGGCGCAGAGCCCGCTCGGCACGTCGACCGCGACGCGCAGCGCCCCGCCGCACGCCCGGAACGCTCCCCCGGGCACCAACGCGGGCGAAAGCGGGCGCCGCAGCCCGATCCCGAAGAGCGCATCGACCGCGACCTCGCACGCACCCGGACGCCAGACCGGCCCCGCCCCCGGATCGGGGGGCAGGCGCAGGATCGGCCCCATCGCAGCCCAGCGCGCGCAGGCCGCGCGCGCATCGGGCGGCAGCGCATCCGGATCGCCCCAGAGCGCGACCTCAACCTGCCAGCCGGCCTCGCGCAGGAGGCGCGCCACCACGAAGCCGTCGCCCCCGTTGTTGCCGGGCCCGCAGAGGATCGCGGCGCGGTGCGGGGTGGTCGCAAGGGCCGGGCGGGCCTCGAACATCGCCGCGAGGACGGCGCGCCCGGCACGCTCCATCAACTCGGCCCCGGTGACGCGCCCCGAGGCGATCGCGGCGGCTTCGATGGCGCGCATTTCGGCACAACTGGGAACTTCGATCATCATCACGGTCCGATTCGTTCAAAATGCGCCGTCATTTCAGGCAATCTGCACAAAGTTTGTGCACAAATCGCAGGCAGCCGCCCCTGTGCGCCGATGCGGTCGGCGGATTGCTCCCCCGGCGATTGTCCCCACGCTGCGGAAGTGATGTTGAAAGCGCATCGCACGCCATCATGCGGGAGGGGCGGATGAAGAAGCTCGAGGCGATCATCAAGCCGTTCAAGCTCGACGAGGTCAAGGAGGCGCTGCAGGAAGTCGGCGTCCAGGGCCTGTCTGTCGTCGAGGTCAAGGGCTTCGGCCGGCAGAAGGGCCACACCGAACTCTATCGTGGCGCCGAATATGTCGTGGATTTCCTGCCCAAGGTGAAGATCGAGGTCGTCCTGTCGGACGACATGGTCGAACCCGCGATCGAGGCGATCATCGCCGCCGCCCGCACCGACAAGATCGGCGACGGCAAGATCTTCGTCAGCCCGGTGGAGCAGGTCATCCGCATCCGCACCGGCGAATCGGGCGAGGACGCGATCTGAACGGGGCGCCACGCGCCCGAGGTATCAACGCTCAGCCAGCAAGGGATGATGCACAGATGAGCAAGAAGAAGGTTCTGGAACTCATGAAGGCCGAGGATGTCGAATATGTCGACATCCGCTTCACCGACCCGCGCGGCCGGCTCCAGCATGTGACGGTGATGGCCGACCTCGTCGACGAGGATTTCCTTGAAGAAGGGTTCATGTTCGACGGCTCCTCGATCGCGGGCTGGAAGTCGAT
>JAUREX010000017.1 GCA_030834485.1 Gemmobacter sp. | reverse complement strand
AAGCGAGGCGCGCACCATGGCCGCCTGCTCAAGCTCCGCACGCAGCGACGCCGCCTCCTCCTCCGCGTCGTCCGCCTCCTCGGCGCGGCTCTCCGCCCCCTGCAGCGCCTCGGCGGTCGCTCGTGCGCGGTCCGGATCGCCCGCCGCGGCCTGCGCGCCCGCGACCGCGGCGAGGGCCGAATCGCGGCCATGCGTGCCCTCGATCGCGGCCACCGCGGCGCGCGCGGCATCCTCTGCCCCCGTCGCGGCCTCGAGCGTCGCGATCCGCGCCAGCGCCTCGCCCCGCTCGCGGCGATAGGCGATTGCCGCGGCGGTCTGGCGCGCGCCCGCATGATCGCCCGCACCTGCCTGTGCAAGCGCGATGCGCGTGAGCGCCTCGACATGGGCGCCGCTGTCGCGGATCTCGGCGGCGATCTCGCGCGCGCGCCCGATCTCACCTGCCACCGCGAGCGCATCGGTCACCGCGACCATCCCCTCGGCCGCGCCATAGGCCCAGAGGACGGCGCGCGCCGTCTCGATCCCCTCGGCCGCGCGCCCCGCCCGGACATGGGCGCGCGCGATCTCGACATAGATGCCCTGATCGCCCGAGGCGACGTCGATCTCGGCCGCGGTCGCCTCGGCCGCCGCGATGTCGCCGGCCCGCGCTTGCGCGAGCCCGACCGCAAGCGTCGCGCGCGCCCGCCAGCCCGGATCGCGGATCGTGCGGGCAAGCGCGAGTGCGGCCTCGGTCTCGCCCCGGTCGGCCTCGATCGCCGCGATCCCCGCCAGCGCGTCGAAATACCACAGATCCTCGACGATCACCTCGGAAAAGCGATAGGCGTCGCGCGCGCGCGCCTCGGCCAGCCAGCTTGCGCTATCGATCCGCGCGGCGGTCGCGAGCGCGCCCGCGATGTCGCCGCCCCGCGCCTGTGCCTTGGCGACGGCCGATTGCGCCTCGGCCCGGCGATAGAGGTCCTCGATCGCCTCGGTGGTGGCGAAGGCGCCCGGCACGTCGCCCGCCTGCATCTGCGCGATCGCGACGGCCTCGAAGGCCGCGCTGCGGGCCGATTGCTCGCGCGCGTCCTCGATCCCGGCGGCGAGCGCGCGCGCCCCCGCGACGTCGCCCGCCCGCGCCACCGCCGCCGCGACGAGCGCGAGCGCCTCGGCGCGCATGTAGTCGTCGGGGATGGCGCGCGCGTCGGATTCGGCCCTCGCGACATCGCCGAGTGCGGCGCGCGCGCGAGCAAGGGCGAAATAGGCCTCGGAACGCTCGCGCGGGGGGGCGAGGGACGCCGCCGCTTCGGTCGCCGCCCCGAGGAGTGATGCGCGCAGTTCTGGCGAACCGGCGTTCGATGTGGCGCCGGCCGCCATCCCCGCACAAGTCAACACGACGCGTGCCAGATGCGCCGCGCGAAATCTTGCCATGATGTCCCTCTCCCGTGCGGCTTGCAGCGTACCGCTTGGGGCAGAGTGTGCGCCCCGTCGCGGCGCGCTGCAAGAGGGGTCGCGGGGCTCAGCCCTCGGTGGGCTTGAGGTGGCGCATCGCCACCCAGCCCTCGCGCCCCTCGCGCGCGACCCGGCCCCATGTGCCGTCGCCCGACACCTCGAGGATCATGACGTCGCGCGCATCATACGCGATCCAGCCGATCGCCTTCGCCAGCACGTCGGGCCCATCGCGCATCACCAGCATGTCGTCGGAATGCAGCCCGAACACCATGAGCGGCCCGAGCGGCGCGCCACCCTCGGGCGTCTGCGCACCCAGGGAGTGGGGCAGGCCAAGCGCAAGCGCGAGGCAGAGGGGGGCGAGGCGGTGCATCAAGGGGCTCATGCCCCTTGCCTAGCCTCGCCCGCCGGCGGAGGCAAGAAAAAGGGCGCCCCCGCGGCTGCGGAGGCGCCCCCTGCGCGTTCGGGCCGGATCAGAAGCCCGCCTTGATCTTCTCGAACTCCTCGACCATGCGGTCGCGCTGCGCGTGATCGATCGGGGTCTGCGTCAAGAGCGTGGTCGTGATCGGATCGACATCGGCCGCGACGAGTTCCTCGGCCGAGATGCTCGCCATGCCGGCGGTGTTGGCATGGGCATAGCCGAAGTCCGACAGCAGCACGCGCGAGGAGCCCTGATCGAGGAAGGCGTTGACGAAGTCGTAGAGCTTGTCCTCGGAGCCCGGCGCGTCCTTCATGTTGATCAGGCCGCAGAACCAGGTCGAGGCCCCTTCGGCCGCCTGACGCTGGAAGCCGACGTTGAAGCCCTCCGAGCGCATGATCGCGATCGCGTCGTTCCACGACCACGCCACCTGCACCTCGCCCGTCGCCATCAGCTGCGCGAGTTCGGACGGGTCGGACCAGTAGACGCGCACATTCGCATGCGCCGTGCGCAGCCAGGCGGCGGCGGCATCGAACTGCGCGTCGGTGATGTTGGTCCAGTCCGACACGCCGGTCGCGAGCAGCGCGAGCGCAAAGACATCGTCGGTGTTGTCGGGCAGCGAGATGCGGCCGGCATATTTCGGATTGTGGAACACCGCGAGCGAGGCGACATCCTCGGCCGGCACGTCGGTCGTGTTGTAGGCAACGGCGGTGTAGGCGTAATCGGTCGGCAGATACCACACGCCCGCGTCATCCTTGAAGATCGCGGAGTCGAGCATCCGCGCCTCGATATTTGCGAATTCGGGGATGCGGCTCGTGTCCCAGGGCTCGATGAGGCCCGCCTCGCGATACTTCGACACCATCTGCGAGCAGGGATGCGCGACATCGGCCTTGAAGCCCGAGGCGAGCTTCTGGAATGCCTCGTCATCATCGGCGAAGAAGGCATAGGTCGGCATCTGGCCGTGCTTGGCGGTATAGGTCGCCATCAGGGCCTCGTTCTCCCAGCCGGCCCAGTCGAAGACGACGAGGTCGGGGTCGGCGGCGAAGGCGGGCAGTGCGACCGCGATGGCAGCGGCCGAGGTCAGCAGGCGCTTGAAGGATGTCATCCGGGGTCCTTTCGATGTTGGTCACAGGCAAGGGCGGTCGAAGGCGATGATTCGCAAAGCGGTTCTTAGACCAAAACGGGCGCGTGGAAAGGGCTGCGCCGCGATTGCGCGCGCAGGTCGCAGCGCGTAAGCCGGTCGCGCCCGGTCAAGAGGTTCGCCATGCCCGCACTCGATGTCGATTTCGTCCGCAGCCAGTTCCCGGCCTTCGCCGAACCCACGCTTGAGGGCTGGGCCTTCTTCGAGAATGCGGGCGGCTCCTACCCCTGCCGGCAGGTCGTCGAGCGGCTCGCGCGGTTCTATCGCGCGCGCAAGGTGCAGCCCTATGCGCCCTATCCCGCGTCCGAGGCGGGCGGGGCCGAGATGGACGAGGCGCGCGCGCGCCTTGCCGCCATGCTCGGGGTCGCGACGGATGAGGTCTCGTTCGGCCCCTCGACCTCGGCCAACACCTATGTCCTGGCGCAGGCGGTGCGCGAGTGGCTCGGGGCCGAGGGTGGCGCGGTCGTCGTCACCAACCAGGACCACGAGGCCAACACGGGCGCCTGGCGCCGCCTTGCCGCCGCCGGGATCGAGGTCCGCGAATGGTGCATCGACCCGCAGACGGGCCACCTCGACCCCGCGGACCTCGCCCGGCTTCTGGCCGACGGGCGGGTGCGGCTCGTCTGTTTCCCGCATTGCTCGAACGTCGTGGGCGAGGTGAACCCGGTCGCGGAAATCTGCGCCATGGCGCGCGCGGCGGGCGCGGCAAGCTGCGTCGACGGGGTGAGCTATGCCCCCCACGGTTTCCCGGACGTCGGCGCGCTCGGGGCGGATGTCTATCTCTTTTCGGCCTACAAGACCTATGGGCCGCATCAGGGTATCATGACGATCCGGCGCGATTTAGGGATGCGGCTGCCCGCGCAGGGGCATTTCTTCAACGCGGGCACCCTCTACAAGCGCTTCACCCCGGCGGGGCCCGATCATGCGCAGGTCGCGGCCTGCGCGGGCATGGCCGATTATGTCGATGCGCTGCACGCCCATCACTTCCCGGGCGCTGACGCCGCGCCGGCCGCGCGGGCGGCGGCCGTCCATGACCTCATGCGCGCGCATGAGGTCGCGCTGACCGCGCCGCTTCTGTCCTATCTCGGCGCGCGCAACGATCTGCGCCTGATCGGCCCGCGCCGGGCCGAGGGGCGCGCGCCCACGGTCGCGCTTGCGCTCGACCGCCCGGCAGAGCCGGTCGCGCGTGAACTTGCCGCGCACAAGGTGATGGCGGGGGGCGGCGATTTCTATGCCGTGCGGCCGCTCACCGCGCTTGGGGTCGATCTTGGCCGGGGCGTCTTGCGGATGAGCTTTGTCCACTACACCACCCGGGCCGAGGTTGACCGCCTGATCGCCGCCCTAGATCGCACCCTCTGATCTTGGGGGGCGGCATGGCGGGCGACGGCGCGATCATCTGGTGGGTCCGGCGCGATCTTCGGCTTGGCGACAACCCGGGGCTTGCCGAAGTCGCGGCGCGCGGCCGGCCGGTCATCCCCGTCTTCATCCTCGACCCCGAGACCGAGGCGCTGGGGGCCGCGCCCTTCTGGCGGCTCGGCCTCGGGCTCGAGGCCTATGGCCGCGCGCTCGAGGGGGTAGGGAGCAGGCTGATCCTGCGCCGGGGCCCCGCGCGCGAGGTGCTGCTGGCGCTCGCGGCCGAGACGGGGGCGTCGGCCGTCGAATGGGGGCGCCTGCATGATCCCGCGACGATCCCGCGCGACAGCGCGGTGAAGGCGGCACTGAAGGCACGCGGGATCGCCGCGCGCAGCCACCTCGGCCACACGATCTTCGACCCCGCAGGGGTCGAGACGGGGCAGGGCGGGTTCTATCGCGTCTATTCGCCCTTCTGGCGGGCGGTGGCGAAGATGGGCGCGCCCGCACCCGCGCCGCGCGTGACCGCGCTCCGCCCGCCCGGGGCGTGGCCGGCTTCCGACGCGCTCTCGGCCTGGGCGATGGGGGCGCGGATGCGGCTCGGGGCGGCCGTCGTCGCCCCCCATCTCGCGGTCGGCGAGGCCGCGGCGGCGCGGCGGCTGTCGGATTTCCTCGACCGCGCGCTCATGGGCTATCGCGCCGCGCGCGACTTCCCGGCCCGGCCCGCGACCTCGCGGCTGTCGGAAAACCTCGCCTGGGGCGAGATCGGGCCGCGCGCGGTCTGGCATGCGGCGCTGCGCCGGATCGAGGCGGGCGAGGGGGATGAGCATTTCCTCAAGGAACTCGTCTGGCGCGAATTCGCCTGGCACCTCCTGCACCACACCCCGCATATCGCCACCGCCAACTGGCGCCCCGAATGGGACGGCTTTCCCTGGCGGGGCGAGAGCCCCGACGCCGAGGCCTGGCGCCGCGGGCTGACCGGCGTTCCCTTCGTCGATGCGGGCATGCGCGAGATGTATGTGACCGGCACGATGCACAACCGCAGCCGGATGATCGTCGCCTCCTACCTCACCAAGCATCTGATGACGGACTGGCGCCTCGGCCTCGCGTGGTTCGCCGATTGCCTCGTCGACTGGGACCCGGCCTCGAACGCGATGGGCTGGCAGTGGGTGGCGGGCTCGGGGCCCGATGCCGCGCCCTATTTCCGCATCTTCAACCCCGAGGGGCAGGCGGAACGCTTTGATGCAGACCGCGCCTATGTCCGCCGCTTCGTGGCCGAGCTCTCGCCCGCACCCGGCCCCGAGGCGCGCGCCTATTTCGAGGCCGTGCCGCGATCCTGGCGCCTCGACCCCGCCGCGCCCTATCCGGCGCCTGCGATCACGCTCGAGGCCGGAAGGGCGCGGGCGCTTGCGGCCTATGCGGGGCGCCGGGCCGCGTCTGACCCCGAGCGCGAAGCCCTCGCGCACGATGGAATGTGATATCCGGGGCTTGAGTGCCTGCCGCCCGAGGCGTTAAGCTTTCCGACCCCTGACGGAGCCACGCATGACACCGCTGACCACGACCGACGGAGAAAAGAACCTCCCGCGCTATTTCCCGACGGTCTTTGCGCTGGTGCAGCGCGGGCTCGAACATGGGCGGCTCGATTTCGTGCTGCCCGACGGGCGGGTCTTCAGGGCCGAGGGGCGCAAGCCCGGATCGGTCGCCATGGTCAATATCCTCAACCCCGACCTATTTGCCCGCCTCGTGCGCGATGGCGACCTCGGCTTTTGCGAAGCCTACATGGACGGCTGGTGGACGACCCCCGACCTCATGGCCTTCATGGACCTCGTGCACGAACGCAACGAGGCGGTCTATGACGGCTTTCCGGGCGCGGGCCTCGTGCGCGCGTTCGAGCGGCTGCGCTTTTGGCTGAGGTCGAACACGCGCAAGGGCTCGCGGCGCAACATCGCCCATCACTACGACCTCGGGAATGATTTCTATCGCCTCTGGCTCGACGATACGATGACCTATTCCTCGGCCCTCTTCACCACGGGGCAGGAATCGCTCGAGGCCGCGCAGCGCGCGAAATACGCCTCGATCGTCGACCGGATGGGGGCGCGGCCGGGCGATCATGTGCTCGAGATCGGCTGCGGCTGGGGCGGGTTCGCCGAATATGCCGCGGCCGAGCGCGGCCTGCGCGTCACGGGCCTCACGATCTCGCAGGCGCAATATGATTTCGCGGTCGAGCGCATCGCGCGCGCGGGCCTGTCGGACCGGGTGGAGTTCCGGCTTCAGGATTACCGCGACGAACGCGGCCAATACGACGGCATCGCCAGCATCGAGATGTTCGAGGCGGTCGGCGAGCGCTATTGGCCGACCTATTTCGAGGCGATCCGCGAGCGGCTGAAACCCGGCCGCAACGCCACCCTCCAGATCATCACGGTGGAGGATGCGCGCTTTGAGGTCTATCGCAAGAGCGTTGACTTCATTCAGAAATACATCTTCCCGGGTGGCATGCTGCCGTCGCCCACGGCGCTGCGCCGCGAGGTCGAGGCGGCGGGGCTGCGCCTGATGGGCTCGGTCGAGTTCGCCGACAGCTACAGCCAGACCCTGCGGCGCTGGCACGATGTCTTCAACGCGCGCTGGGACGAGGTGCAGGCCCTCGGCTTCGACGACCGCTTTCGCCGGATGTGGAACCTCTACCTCGCGGCCTGCGCGGGGGCTTTTCACGGCGGGCGCTGCGATGTCACGCAGGTGACGCTGACGCGCGTGTGACGCGCCTGTGACGCGCGCGCGCCCGGCCCCGCGCGCCCGGCGGGTTGAGTTCGCGCCGCCCCCGGCCTAGAAGGGCCCGAGCACCCGAAGGAGCGCCCCATGCGCCTTGCCCGCGACCTTGCCGATGCCGTCGGCCGCACGCCCCTGATCCGGCTGCGCGCCGCGAGCGAGGCGACCGGCTGCGAGATCCTCGGCAAGGCCGAGTTCCTCAACCCCGGCCAGTCGGTCAAGGACCGCGCCGCCCTCTGGATCATCCGCGACGCGGTCGCGCGCGGCGCGCTGCGTCCCGGCGGCACCATCGTCGAGGGCACGGCCGGCAACACCGGCATCGGGCTCGCGCTTGTCGGGGCGTCGATGGGGTTTCGCACCGTCATCGTCATCCCCGAGACGCAGAGCCAGGAAAAGAAGGACATGCTGCGCCTTGCCGGCGCGGAGCTCGTCGAGGTGCCGGCCGCGCCCTATCGCAACCCCGACAACTATGTGCGCTATTCGGGCCGTCTGGCCGAGCGTCTGGCCGAGAGCGAGCCCAACGGTGCGGTCTGGGCCAACCAGTTCGACAATGTCGCCAACCGCCAGGCCCATATCGACACGGGCCCCGAGATCTGGGAGCAGACGGGCGGCCGGGTCGACGGCTTTGTCTGCGCGGTGGGCTCGGGCGGCACCATCGCGGGTGTCGCCATGGCGCTCCAGCCCAAGGGGGTCCGGATCGGGCTTGCCGATCCCGAGGGCGCGGCCCTCTACAGCTATTACACCACCGGCGAACTGAAGGCCGAGGGGTCGTCGATAACCGAGGGGATCGGTCAGGGGCGCATCACCGCCAACCTTGAGGGTTTCCGGCCCGACATGGCCTTCTGCATCCCCGACAGCGAGGCGCTGCCGATCGTCTTCGACCTTCTGGCCGATGAGGGGCTCTGCCTTGGCGGGTCGTCGGGCATCAACATCGCGGGCGCCATCCGCATGGCGCGCGCGCTGGGGCCGGGCCACACCATCGTGACCATCCTGTGCGACTACGGCACGCGCTATCAGTCGAAGCTCTTCAACCCCGACTTCCTGCGCGCGCGCGGCCTGCCGGTGCCCGGCTGGCTCGACCGGCCGGCGCGCGCGCTGCCCGACGTGCGCGCGGGCTGATGGCGGGGCGGCGCGCCCTCTGGCCGCTCCTGTGGCTCGCGCTCCTCCTCGGGGCGGTGCTGGCGGGGCCGCCGGGCGCGAGGGATGCAGCGCTCGCGCAGACACAAGAGGCCCCCGCCTTCGACGCCGAAGCCTGGGCCCGCCTCGCCGAACGCGCCGAGGCCGCCACCGCCGATCCCACGACCGCGACCGAGGATCTGCGTGCGCTGCGCGCCGAGATCGCCGAGTGGCGCGCGCGCCTGCTCGAGGCCCAGACCGCCAACCGCTCGCGCATCGAGACGCTGCGCGGCCAGCTTGCCGCGCTTGGGCCGCCGCCGGCCGAGGGCGCGACCGAGGCGCCCGAGATCGCGACCCGGCGCGCGGAACTCGCAGCCCAGATCCAGCGGCTCGAAGCCCCCGCCATCGCGGCCGAAGAGGGCTGGCGGCGCGCCGACGGCCTTGTGGGAGAGATCGACCGCCTCTTGCGCGACCGGCAGGCGGCGGCACTGCTGACGCTCGGGCCGAGCCCGCTCAACCCGCTCAACTGGCAAGCCGCGCTCGTGCCGCTGATGGCGGGCGTCGGTGCGCCGCTGGCCGAGATCCGCAGCGATCTGGCAAGCCCTTCGGGGCGCGCCGAGGCGCTTGCGAACCTGCCCGTGGCGGTCGGCTTTGCCCTGATCGCCGCAATTCTGGTGCTGCGGGGGCGGCGCTGGATGGGGCGCCTGCGCGCCGGGATCGAGACGCGCGCCGCCCCCCGCTGGCGCGGCATATTGATGGCGCCGGCCTCGCTCGCGCAGGTGATCGTGCCGACGCTGGGCGTCCTGGCCGGCTCGGTCGCCTTCGGCGCGACGGGGCTCGGCGGGGATGCGACGCATGCGCTCATCGTGACGCTGCCCATCGCCGGGGGCGTCCTCTTTACCGCACTCTGGCTGGCCGAGCGCGTCTTTCCCCCGCCCGGAACCGACCAGCCGCACCTGCCCCTCGGGGATGAGGCGCAGGCGCGGGGGCGGTTCAATACCCTCCTCATCGGATGGATCATCGCGGCCGACCTGATCCTCGCGACGTTCCTGCCGCATGGCGAGGGGGCGGCGGGCACGGGTGCGGCTGCGGTCGTCGACTATCCGCTGATTGTGCTCGGCGGGTGGGTGCTCTGGCGGCTCGGGGGGATCTTGCGGCTGGTCCCGGCCGCGACGCCCGGGGCCGCCGCCACCCTCCCCCCGGCCACCCCCGATGCGATCCCGCTGCGCGACCGGCTCACGCGCCTTGTTGCGCTCGGGGCGCGCGCCACGGGCGTGCTCGCGCCGATCCTCGGCGCGTTCGGCTATCTCGAGGCCGCGGGGATGCTCGTGGGCTCCTCCATGCTCTCGCTCTGGCTCGCGGGGCTCATGCTCGTGCTCCAGCGGATGCTCGCGCGCCTCGTCCTCGCGCTTGCCGCGCAGGCGGGGATGGCGGAGGGGGAAGCCGAGGGGGGGGCGGGCCTCCTGCCGGTTCTGACGGGGATCGTCCTCATCGTCGCGTCGATCCCGCTCCTTGCGCTCATCTGGGGGGCGCAGGCGACGGATCTGGCCGAGATATGGGAGCGTTTCGTCGCCGGCGTCCCGGTCGGCGACACGCGCATCTCGCCCGCCGCGCTGATCTGGTTCGCGGTCGTCTTCGGCGCGATCTACAGCGCGACCCGCCTCGTGCAGGCAGGGCTGCGCACGTCGGTCCTGCCGCGCACGACGCTCGATCAGGGCGGGCAGACCGCGATCGTGGCGGGGGTGGGCTATGTCGGCGTCTTCCTTGCCGCCGTCGCGGGCATCTCGGCGGCGGGCTTCGATCTGTCGTCGCTCGCGATCGTGGCCGGCGCGCTCTCGGTCGGGATCGGCTTCGGGCTGCAGAACATCGTCTCGAACTTCGTCGCCGGCATCATCCTGCTGATCGAGCGGCCGGTTTCCGAGGGCGACTGGATCGAGGTCGGCGGCGTGCAGGGGATCGTGCGCGCGATCTCGGTCCGCTCTACCCGGATCGAGACCTTCGACCGCACCGATGTGATCGTGCCCAACGCCGACCTCATCTCGAATCAGGTCACGAACTGGACGCATTTCAACCAGTCCGGGCGGCTGATCGTGCCGGTGGGCGTCGCCTATGGCACCGACACCCGCCGCGTCGCCGACGCGATCCGACCGAGATCGCGCGCGCCACCCCCGGCCTGCTCGCGCAGCCCGCGCCGATGGCGGTTTTCGCGGGCTTCGGGCCGAGCAGCCTCGACTTCGAGTTGCGCGTTTTCCTGCGCGACGTGAACACCTCGGTCGTGACGCGCTCCGAGATCAACCACGCCATCGCGCACCGCTTTGCGCAGGCGGGGATCGAGATCCCCTTTCCCCAGCGCGACGTGTGGCTGCGCACCCCCGCCGCCCCCAACCCGACCGAGGCCAGCCGATGATGACCGAACCCGTATTCCGCACCGCCCCCTATCAGCAGACGCTCGGCACCCGCGTCCTCGGGCTGACGGCCGAGGGGGGGATCGTGCCCGAAGCGTCGAACTTCTACCCAACGGGCGGTGGTCAGCCGGGCGATTCGGGGCATCTCGTCTGGCAGGGCGGGCGCATCGCCATCGCCACGACGCTCAAGGGCGAGGGGGGGGCGATCGTGCTCCTGCCGGCCGAGGCGGGCGCGCTGCCGCCCGAGGGGGCGGAGGTCGAGCTTCTGCTCAACTGGGGCCGGCGGCATGCGCATATGCGGATGCACACGGCGCTGCACCTGCTGTCGGTGGTCGTGCCCCTCCCGGTCACGGGCGGGGCGATCGCCGAGGGGCGCGGCAGGCTTGATTTCGACATGCCCGAGCCCCCGGGCGACGGCTATCGGATCGAGCGCGATCTGAACGCGCTGATCGCGCGCGACCTGCCCGTCAGCGACGACTGGATCACCGACGCCGAGCTTGAGGCCAACCCGGGCCTCGTCAAGACGATGTCGGTGCGCCCGCCGACGGGGCAGGGGCGGGTGCGCCTCGTGCGGATCGGGCAGGGTGCCGATCAGGTCGATCTCCAGCCCTGCGGCGGCACCCATGTCGCGCGCACGGGCGAGATCGGGCTGGTGAGTGTCGCCAAGATCGAGAACAAGGGCCGTCAGAACAGGCGCATCACGCTCGAACTTCAGGTCTGACCGGGGCCTTCTGCGGCGCCGCGCCATCGAGCGTGGGCCGCGTGTCCGGCACCCCGTCGCGCGAGAGCAGCACCGCGAAGGGGCGCAGCCCCTCGACATGGGCGCAGACGATCATCACCGCGACCATGATCGGCACCGCGAGGAACATCCCCGCTACCCCCCAGACCGCCGCCCAGAACGCCAGCGACAGGAGGATCCCGAAGGACGAAAGGCGCAGCGCCCGCCCGAGCAGCAGCGGATCGAGCACCATCCCCACGACGAACTGGATCGCCGTCAGCACCGCAAGCAGCCCGAGCGCCAGCACCGTGTCGCCGGTCTGCACATAACCCACCAGCGCCGCGACGATCGTCGCCACGATCGAGCCGACGTTGGGGATGAAGTTCAGAACGAAGGTCAGCACGCCCACCGCGAGCGCAAGCTCGAGCCCGAACGCCGTCATCGCCGCGAAGGCGAGCGCGCCGGTCACCCCACTCACCAGCGTCTTGACGAGGAGATAGCGGTTCACCCGGTGGATGATCGAGCCGATCACCGCCTCGGCCTGCCGGGCGCGCGCCGGATCGCCGAAGAGGTTGGTGAGCTTGGCCGAAAAGAAGAGCCGCTCGGCAAAGAGGAACCCGACGAAGAGCACGATCAGCACCACGCCCGAGAGGATCCCGCTCGCCTGTCCGGCGAGCGTGCGCAGGTAATCCGCGACCCGGAACTGCTGCATCGACAGCAGCACCGCCGCCTCGACATCCTCGCCCATCCACGAAAAGAGCTCGGCCACCGCGCGCTGGGCGGGGTCGGTGTATTGCGCGACCGTCGTCACCACCGTGTTGGCCTGCGAGAGGAAAAGGCCCGCGAGCGCGAAGAGGAAACCCGCGATGATGCCCAGCGCCACGACGCTCGCGGCGACGGGGGGGATGCGCAGCCGCCCGATCCGCGCCCCGCCCACCCAGCGGATCACATCCGACGTCAGGCTGAAGAGGATGATCGCGATCACGAGCGAGATGAGGATGAAGCGCGCCTGCACGAGCAGGAAGAGGATCACCGCAAAGGCGATGATGCCCAGAAGCCACGCCTGCAACGTGCCCCCGGGCGCGACCGGGCGCCGGAGGCCCTGCGCGACGCGCGCGACCTGATCCTGACCCTCGATCATCACCTGTCCCAATGGCCGCGCAAAGGATGGCCCGACCGCGCGCGATGCGCAAGGGCCGCGCGCAAGATCGCGGGTCCGTTTCGCCGCCTCGCGCCTCGCGGCCCGCCTGCGCGCCCCATCATCGATCCCGCCCCGTCTTGATCCCGCCTTGTCGTGATCGCCCCCGCGCGGCCCGCCCCATGCGGGCGGCCTGTCGCCGTCCCCCCGGCCGCGGGCGGCGGGGCTGCACATCGCGGGCGGCGCGTGCTAGGTCTCGGGCGTCCGTCCCCGACGTGCCGAGGTTTCCATGACGCCCGCCCCCCGCGCCCCTTCGCCCGCGCGCTTCGCCCGCGTGCCGCCCGCGATTTTTCCGCCGATCCTCGGGCTCTGGGGCCTCGGGCTCGGCTGGCGCGCGGCGGGCGAGGCGGCAGGCTTCGGGGCCGCGCCGGGCGAGGTGATCCTCGGTGCCGTGTTCCTGCTCTGGCTCGGGGCGGTGCTGGCCTATGGCGCCAAGATTGCGCGCCGGCCCGGTGTGCTTGCCGAAGAGGTGCGGGTGCTGCCGGGGCAGTCGGGGCTCGCCGCGCTCGGGATGGCGACGATGGCGGGGGCGGGGGGCGTGCTGGCGCATGCGCCGGGGATCGGTGCGGCGATGCTGGTCGCGGGTTTCGTCGCCCATGTGGCGCTGGCGGTCGGGATGGCGCGCCGGCTGCTTGCCGCCCCTCCCGAGGCGCGCGCCTTCAGCCCGGTCTGGCACATGATCTTCGTCGGTCCGATCCTGGCCGTCGCGCCCGCCGCCGCGCTGGGCTTCGATCTGGCGGCCGGCGCGATCCTGGGGGTGACGCTCGCCAATGCCGTCGTGCTCTGGGTTGCGGGCGGGCGGGCGCTGGTGCGGGCGCGCCCGCCCGGGCCGCTGCGCCCGACGCTTGCGATCCATCTCGCGCCCGCGAGCCTTGCGGTGATCGGCGCGCTCGCGGTCGGGGCGGGCTGGCTCGTGCCGGTCGCGGCGGTCTGGACGCTCGGGCTGCTGGTCGCGCTCCTCGTCGCCGCGCGCTGGCTGACGGCGGCGGGGTTCTCGCCGATGTGGGGGGCGTTCACCTTTCCGCTCGCGGCGGCTGCGCGCGCGCTGATCGAGGCGGGCGGGGTCTTTGCCGTCGCGGGCGCGCTCGCCCTCGCGCTCGCGACGCTGATCGTGCCCTGGATCGCGCTGCGCATCCTCAGGATGTGGGCGGACGGCACGCTGGCCGAGCGCACCAACGCCGCCACCGCCTGAGGGCTTGCCAACCCCGCCCCCGCATGCGAAGGGGACCCGCCAAACGCCACCCCGACCCGGAGGTGCCCGATGGACATCCGCGAAGCCCTGACCTTTGACGACGTGCTGCTCGTGCCGGCCGCGAGCAGCGTTTTGCCCTCGGATGCCGATGTCACGACGCATGTGACGCGGGCGATCCGCCTCAACATCCCGCTTCTGTCCTCGGCGATGGATACGGTGACCGAGGCGCGCATGGCGATCGCGATGGCGCAGGCCGGCGGGATGGGGGTCATTCACCGCAACCTCGACCCCGAGGCGCAGGCGCGCGAGGTCAAGCGGGTGAAGCGCTTCGAATCGGGCATCGTCTATGCGCCGATCACGCTGCGGCCCGACCAGACGCTCGCCGATGCCAAGGCGCTTCAGGAACGCTACAGCGTCACGGGCTTTCCGGTCGTGGACGAGGGCGGGCGGGTGGTCGGGATCGTGACCAACCGCGACATGCGCTTTGCCTCGGACGACCGCACCCCGGTCAGGGTGATGATGACGTCCGAGAACCTCGCGGTTTTGCAGGAGCCCGCCGATCTCGATGCGGCGAAAAGCCTGATGAAGGCGCGGCGGATCGAGAAGCTGCTGGTGACGGATGGCGCGGGGCGGCTCACGGGCCTTTTGACGCTCAAGGATACCGAGAAGGCGGTGCTGAACCCGCAGGCGTGCAAGGACGATCTGGGGCGGCTGCGGGTCGCGGCGGCGACGACGGTGGGCGATGCAGGCTTCGAACGCTCGCAGGCGCTGATCGCGGCGGGGGTGGATCTTCTGGTGATCGACACGGCGCATGGCCATTCCGAGGGCGTGGCGCGGGCGGTCGAGCGGATCAAGGCGGCGTCGAACGCGGTGCAGGTGGTGGCGGGCAATGTCGCGACCGCCGAGGCGACGCGGGCGCTGATCGGGGCGGGGGCGGATGCGGTCAAGGTCGGGATCGGGCCGGGGTCGATCTGCACGACGCGGATCGTCGCGGGCGTGGGCGTGCCGCAGCTGACGGCGGTGATGGATTGCGCGGCGGCCGCGGGCGATGTGCCGGTGATCGCGGACGGGGGCATCAAGTATTCGGGCGATTTCGCCAAGGCGATCGCGGCGGGGGCGTCCTGCGCGATGGTGGGCAGCGCGATCGCGGGCACCGACGAGGCGCCGGGCGAGTTGATCCTCTATCAGGGGCGCAGCTTCAAATCCTATCGCGGGATGGGTTCGATCGGGGCGATGGCGCGCGGCTCGGCCGACCGCTATTTCCAGAAGGACGCGGCCTCGGACAAGCTCGTGCCCGAGGGGATCGAGGGGCAGGTGCCCTACAAGGGTGCGGCGGCGGTGGTTGTCCATCAGCTGGTGGGCGGGCTGCGCGCGGCGATGGGCTATACGGGCAACCGCACCATCCCCGAGATGCGGCGCAACTGCAGTTTCGTGCGCATCTCGAACGCAGGCCTGTCGGAGAGCCATGTCCATTCGGTGCAGATCACGCGCGAGAGCCCGAATTATCGCGCCGGCTGATCGATGCTGTGGCTTCTGCTGCTGTGTTTCGCGGTGGGGCTTGCCTTCGTCGCGCTCTTTTCGCGGCAGGGGCGGGGGTGCCTTGCGGGCGCGGCGGGGATCGCGCTCGGGATCGTCGCGATCACGGCGCTGGGGGCGGCGATCCTGATCGGGCTTGCGCTCATGCTCTTTGGCTGAGGCGAAATGTCCCAGCCTGACAGGGGCTTGCGGGGCGGGCGCGCCCGCCACATGTGATCTGCGCCCAACCAGAGGTCCGACATGAACGCCACGCCCCTGCGCGCCCTTCTTGCCACGCTCCTGCTCGGTGCCGCGCTGCCCGCAGCCGCGGCCGAGACGCGCATCGTCGCGACCGTCGCCATGATCGGCGATCTGGCGCGCGAGGTTGCGGGCGATTGCGCGCAGGTCGATGTGCTGATGGGGCCGGGGATCGATCCGCACCTCTATGCGCCGCGCCCGTCCGATCTGCGGCTTTTGAGCGACGCGGACCTTGTCCTCCATGTCGGGCTCGGGCTCGAGGGGCGGTTCGGCGCGCTCCTTGCGCGGATGGGGCCGGGCGCGCTCGCGGTCGCCGAGGCGCTGCCCGAGGGGGCGGTCGTGACGGGGCCCGAGGGCGGGCTCGATCCGCATCTGTGGATGGACCCCGCGCTCTGGTCCGGCACGCTCAGGCCGATGGCCGAGGCGATGGCGGCGCGCGTGCCCGCCTGCGCGGCCGAGATGGATGCGCGCGCCGAGACGCTCGCGGCCGAGCTCGCGGCCCTCGATGGCTGGGTGGCGGCATCCGTCGCGACCATCCCCGAGACCGCCCGCGTGCTTGTGACCGCGCATGACGCCTTTGGCTATTTCGCGCGCCGCTATGGCCTCAAGGAGGCCGCGCTGCAGGGTTTCTCGACCGAGGCCGAGGCGAGCATCGCCGACATTGCCGAGACCGCATCCCTCGTGATCAATCGCGGCGTGCCGGCCGTCTTTGTCGAGACGACGGTCAACCCGCGCGCGGTCGCCGCCCTCTCGGAGGCCGTCGCGGCGCAGGGCGGCGCGGTCGCGCTCGGCCCCGAACTCTTTTCCGATGCGATGGGCGATCCGGCGACGCCCGAGGGCAGCTATATCGGGATGATTCGCCACAATGCGCGCGCGATCGTCACGGCGCTGGGCGGCACGCCGGCGCCCTGGCCCGAGGCACTTGCGCCCTGGGCCGTGCGGCAGGGGATTGCCAACGGGGGCTAGGCGGGCCACATCTGGCAAGGAACCCCGGCCGGAACATGCCCGACACCCCCCTGCACGAGCCCCATATCGCCTGCCACATCGAGGATCTGACGGTCAGCTATCGCGACCGTCCGGTGCTCTGGGACATCGACCTCGACGTGCCGCCGGGCGTGATGGCTGCGATCGTCGGGCCGAACGGGGCGGGCAAGTCGACCCTTCTCAAGGCCGCGCTCGGCCTCGTGCGGCCTGTCGCGGGGCATGTGCGCTTTTTCGGGCTGCCCTATGGGCAGGCACGCCGCCGCGTGGCCTATGTGCCCCAGCGCGCGAGCGTCGACTGGGATTTTCCCGCGACCGCGCGCGATGTGGTGCTGATGGGGCTCTATGGCCGGCTCGGATGGCTGCGCCGCCCCGGCCGGGCCGAGCGCGCGCGCGCCGATGCGGCCCTCGAGGCCGTCGGCATGGCCGATTTCGCCCGCCGCCAGATCGGCGAGCTGTCGGGCGGCCAGCAGCAGCGCGTCTTCATCGCGCGCGCCCTCGTGCAGGAGGCCGACCTCATCTTGCTCGACGAACCCATGGCGGGCGTCGATGCGCTGACCGAACGCGCGATTGTCGCGATCCTCAAGGGACTGCGCGATCAGGGGCGCACGATCGTCGTCGTCCATCACGACCTGCAGACGGTGCGCGCCTATTTCGACTGGCTCGTGCTCCTCAATGTGCGGGTGATCGCGCAGGGGCCGGTGGCGCAGGTCTATACGGGCGACAATCTGCGCGCGACCTATGGCGGGCAGGCTGCGCTGATCGGGCCCGAGGGACCGGCCGCGCCATGACCGAGTTCTGGTCGATCCTCGGCGGCCACACCGGCCTCACGGTCATCGCGGGGGCCGCGCTGATCGGCGCGCTCGCAGGTGTGCTCGGGGCCTTTGCGGTGCTGCGCCGCCAGAGCCTGCTGGGCGATACGCTGAGCCATGCGGCCCTGCCGGGCGTCTGCGTGGGCTTTCTGGTCGCGGGCGCGCGCGAGCCCCTCGCGATCCTTGCCGGCGCGCTCGGGGCGGGGGCACTCGCGGCGCTGGCGGCGTCGGCCATTCCGCGCGTCTCGCGCCTCAAGCCCGATGCGGCGATGGCGATCGTGCTGTCGGGCTTCTTCGCGGTCGGGGTGGTCCTGCTATCGGTGGTGCAGGGCCGCGCGAGCGGGGCGCAGGCGGGGCTTGCGGATTTCCTCTTCGGGCAGGCGGCCGCGATCCTGAGGGCCGATCTCATCGTGATGGCCGGGGTGGCGACGCTCTGCCTCGGGCTGATCGCGCTCTGGTGGAAGGAGTGCCAGATCGTCGCCTTCGACCCCGACCTCGCGCGGTTGCAGGGCGTGCCGGCAGGGGCGGTGCAGGCGGGGCTGACGGCGCTGATGGCGCTCGCGATCGTGGTCGGCCTGCAGGTGGTGGGGGTGGTGCTGATGGTCGCGCTCCTGATCGCGCCGGCGGTGGCGGCGCGGCTCTGGGTCGAGCGGCTTGGCCCGATGGTGATCCTCTCGGGGGCGTTCGGCGCCGCCTCGGGCATCGCGGGCGCGCTCGTCAGCGCGATGCATCGCGATGTCGCGACGGGGCCCGTGATCGTGCTTGTCGCGGTGGGCGCGGTCATGGCCTCGCTCGTGCTCGCGCCGCGGCGGGGGATCATCGCCGCGTGGAGACAGAGCCGCGCCGATCGCGCAGCCCTCGATCAGGCCGCGGTGCTCGCGGTCTTGCGCGATCTGGCGCGCGCGCATGGCGATCCGGCCTATCGCGCCGAGGGCGGGATGCTTGATGCCGCACTCGGCACGCGCAGCCGCCCCGCGCTCGAGACGCTCGCGCGCGCAGGCCTCGCCCGCAAGGTCGCCCACCCGCCCGAGACGACCCCGCACTGGGAGCTGACCGAGGCCGGGCTGCGCCGGATCGCGGCCGGAGTGGGCGGCTGATGGCGGGCGCGCTCGGGATCGAGGGGGCGGTCGCGCTGACCGGGGTGCTCCTCGTGCTGGCGGCGGTGCCGCTCGGGCTCTTGCTGGTGCTGCGCGGGGCGGCGATGATGACGGATGCGATCTCGCATGCGGTCGTGCTCGGGATAGTGCTTGTCTGGATGGCGACGGGGATCGTCTCGGGCCCGGTGCAGATCGCGGGGGCGGCGGCGGCGGGGCTCGGCTGCGTGCTGCTGGCGCAGGCGCTGGGGCGGGCGCGCCTCATCCGGACCGATGCGGCGACGGGGCTTGCCTTCAGCGCCTTCTTCGCGCTGGGCGTCCTGCTCATCAACCTCAACGCCGGGAATGTGCACATCGACGCCGACACCGTCCTTCTGGGCGAGATCGGGCTCGTCTGGCTCAACACCCTCCCGCTCGGCGGGGCGGAGGTGCCGGTGGCGGTGGTGGCGCTCGGGGCGATGGCGGTGCTGAACGGCCTTTTTGTCGCGCTGCTCTGGAAGGAGCTGAAGGTCGCGACCTTCGACCCTGCGCTGGCGGCCGCCCTCGGCTTTGCGCCCGGCGCGCTCGGCCTTGCGACACTCGCGCTCCTGAGCGCGACGGCGGTGTCGGCCTTCGACGCGGTGGGGGTCGTGCTCTTTGTCGCGATGACGGTCTGCCCGGCGGCGAGCGCGCTCGTGCTGACCGACCGGCTGGGGCGGGCGCTTGTGATCGCGCTTGCATGCGGGCTCGGGGCGGTGCTCGCGGGCCTTGCGCTCGCGCTGCGCTGGGATGTCTCGATCGGGGGCATGATGGCGAGCACTTCGGCCGCGATCTTCGCGCTTGCGCTGCTGCTCGCACCCGGGCGGGGCGTTCTGGCGCGCGCGCTTTCGGCCGTCGGGCGGCGCGCGGATGAGGATTGCCGCGCGCTTGTCGCGCATCTGCACACCCACCAGTCCGGGCCCGAGGCCGCCGAGGAGACTGCCGAGCGCGCGCTGCGCGAGCATCTGCGCTGGGCGCCCGAGCGGGCGCATCGCGCGGTTCTGCGCGGCCTCGACCGGGGGCTGATCCGGCGCGAGGGGGTCTTTCTGCGGCTGACCGAAAAGGGCGCGGCCGAGGCGCGCGCGATCTTTGCCCCCTGGGCGCGGGGCCGCGCGGCCGAGACGCGCGGCGCGGGCGGCTGAGGGCGTCAGTCCGCCCGGGCGCGGGCGGCGAAGCGGCGGATACGGCGCGCGGCCTCGTCGATCTCGGCATCCGTCGCCGTGAGGCCGATCCGCACCCAAGCGCCGAGTGCCGCGCCGAAGGAGGCCCCCGGCATCACCGCGACGCGCTCGACCGCAAGGAGCGCCTCGGCGAACCCCGCCCCGTCGAGCCCCGTTGCCGAGACGTCGAGCAGCACGAACATCCCCGCCTCGGGCCGGTTCGTGCGCAACCCCTCGACCCCGTCGAGTGCGGCCGCCAGCCGATGCGCGCGCCCCGCGAGCCGCGCCCGCATCGGCCCCGCCACGAGGTCGGGCGCGCCGAGTGCCGCGGCCGTCATGTCCGCGATGAAGGGCTGGTTGCCGAACAGCATCGTCTCGGCAAGGGGCAGCAGGCGCGCGCAGAATTCGGCCGGCCCCGCGCACCAGCCCGAGCGGAACCCGGCCGCGGCGTGGGATTTCGAGATCGAGGCGCAGGCGACCACGCGCTCGGCCAGATCGGGAAAGGCAAGCGGCGAGACGAAGCGCCCCGCATCGAACACCAGATCCTCATAGACCTCATCGGCGAGGATCCACAGATCATGCGCGCGCGCGACCGCGCCCAGCGCCGCGATCTCGGCCGCGCCGAGGACCGCGCCCGTCGGATTGTGCGGCGAGTTCAGCAGAAGGACGCGCGCGCGCGGGCCGATGCGCGCCTCAAGATCCGCGGCCTGCATCCGGAACCCCGCCTCGGGGCGCAGCGGCACGGGCGCGACCGTCGCGCCGGTCGCGCGGATCACCCCCTCATAGGTCGCATACATCGGATCGCCCGTCAGCACCTCGTCCCCCGGCCCGACGAGGGCCGAAAGGACGGCAAAAAGCGCCGTCTGCGTGCCCGGAAAGGCCACGAAGTTCTCGCGCCCGAAGGGCCGCCCGCGCCGGGCCGTGTAGCGCGCGGCGAGCGCATCGAGAAGCCGCCCCTCGCCCCGCCCGTTCGAATAGCCGGTGCGGCCCGCGCGCATCGCCGCGGCCGCCACCTCGATCAGCTCGGGCGGCGTCGGGACGTCGGGCTCGCCGATCGAGAGCATGATGACCGCCTCGCCCGCCGCCTGCAGGGCGCGCGCGCGCTCGTGCACCGCCCATTTGGCGGCGCCGAGGTCGGCAACGCGCTCGGTGATCGGGGCGTAGCGCATCGGGTCGCTCCTTCGCGGGCCGTGGTGGCGCCCCGATGCGCGCTTGTCCAGCCCCCTCAGCGGAAATGGATGTTGAAGCGCGCGCGCACGGCGGCATCGACCTCGGGCGCGATCATCGAGCCCGCGCGGGCAAGGATCGCCTACTTGCGCGCGATCGCACCATCGAGGAGCAGCGGCCGGCCGGCCTCGACCCATTCCTTGGGGCTCATCCGGTTGCCGACGGCCGGATAGATGTATTCGGTCTGCATGAGCCGCAAAGTCTGGTCCGAGCCGAGGTAATGGCCGGGACCCCCGAGGCAGACATCGCGCATGACCTCGATCGAGGTGCTGTCGTCGGTGACGTCGATCCCGCGCACGCAGCGCATCGTCTGGCCCAGCATGTCGTCGCCGAGCACGAGGCTCTCGAGGCAGAAGCCGAGGAGCGAGGCATGCATCCCCACCGCCTCATAGACCATGTTGAGGCCCGAGAGCCCCGCGAGCACGTTCGAGATCGCCTGCTCCCACCCGGCCTGCATGTCGGGCAGCTTCGAATCGGCGATGCCCGCCGCCGCCCCGCCCGGCAGCCCGTAGAAGCGGTGCATCTGCGCGCAGCCCGCCGTCAGGAGCGCCTGCTCGGCCGAGCCGCCCGACATCGCGCCGGTGCGCAAATCCGACACGAAGGGCCAGGTGCCGAAGATCGCCGGATGGCCGGGGCGCATCGCGTTCACATAGACGACGCCCGCGAGGCATTCGGCCACCGCCTGCACGATCGAGGCCGCGATCGGCGCGGGCGAGGTCGCGCCGGCCTGCCCAGCCGAGAGCAGGAGCACCGGCATGCCTGCGCGCACGCAATGCTCCATCGTGATGCAGCTTTCCTCGGCGAACTTCATCGGCGGCACGACAAAGCAGTTCGAGTTCGACACGAACGGCCGCGCCCGCCACGCCGCCTCGGAGCCCGCGATCATGTGCAGCAGATCGAAGCAGCCCGCGACATGCGAGGGGTCGGAAAACGAGGTGCCGACATGCTTTTGCGTGCCCGCGCAGCAGGCATAGAGCGTGTTCACATCCATGTCGAAATTGTCGATGACGTCGCGGCAGACCATGGCGCGCTGGAAGAAATGCACATTGTCGAGGTTCTGCACGAGGCGCGCGGCATCATAGAGGTCCTGCGCGGTCGAATCGCGATAGGTGTTCGTCACCGGATCGACGATGTGGACCGCGGCACCGGCGGTGCCATAGTGGACGTTCGTGCCCGTCAGGTGCAGATCGAAGCGCGCGTCGCGGCCGAAAAGCGTGATGTCGCGCGCGGCGATCGCGAGCATGTCCTCGACCAGCGCGCGGGGGAAGCGGATGCGGCCGTCCGCGCCCTGCACGGCACCCGCGCCGGTCAGGATCTCGACGCCCGAGCGGGGCGCGTTGGCAAGGCCGATCTCTTCCAGCGCATCGAGGGCGGCGGCGTGGATGCGCGCCACGCCGGCCTCGGTCAGGGGGGTGTATTGGCCGCCCGGCAGGCCCGCGCGCACGGGGCGCAGCGCCTCGGCGAGGGGGGCCGCGCGTTCGGCGACGCGGGCGGCACGACCGCCCGAGCGGCGGGCGCGGGCGGGGGCGCAAATGTCGAGGTCGGTATCCATGGGACGTGTCCTCTCTGGGCGGGTTCGGGGCCTTGCGGGGGGTGCGGGCGCGGACCCCATCCGAGGGGTCCGCGCCCGCGCGGCAGGCCCCGCGGGGGGCCTGCCGCCGGGCGTCGCGCTAGAGCTGCACGCGGGCAGCCGTGGGGTCGTAGAGGGGCCTGAGGCTTGCCTGCGCGGCGTGGCGGACGCCCGCGATCTCGATCTCGAAGCGCGAGGCCATCAGCGCCTCGGCGCTCTCGCCCGGGCAGTGGACATAGCCAAGCCCGATCGCGGCGCCGAGGAAATGGCCGTAATTGCCGCTCGAGAGGCGCCCGACGATGCGGCCGTCGCGCACGATCGCCTCGTTGTGCCAGAGCATCGGCGCGGGATCGGCAAGGCGGAACTGCACCATCCGCGCGCGCAGCCCCTCGGCCTTGCGCGCTAGCACCGCCTCGCGGCCAATGAACTCGCCCTTGGCAGTGCGCACGGCAAAGCCGAGGCCCGCCTCGAGGACGTGATCTTCGGGCGTGATGTCGTGCCCGAAATGGCGGAAGGCCTTCTCGATCCGGCAGCTGTCGAGGGCATGGATACCGCAGAGCCTGAGGCCATGGGCGGCGCCGGCCTCGAGCAGGGTCTCGAAGACATGCGCGGCCTGATCGGTCGGAACATAAAGCTCCCAGCCGAGCTCGCCCACATAGGAGATGCGATGCGCCCGCGCGAGGCCAAGGCCGATCTCGATCTCGCGCGCGGTGCCATAGGCAAAGCCCGCGTTCGAGAGATCGTCGGGAGAGACCTCGGCCAGCAGCGCGCGTGCCTGCGGGCCCATGAGGCAAAAGACCGCCTCGGCCGCGCTGACGTCCGTCACCACCGCGAAATGCCCGCCGAGATGGCGGCGCAGCCAGTCAAGATCGCGCCCGACCGTGGCGCCCGGCACGACGAGGAGGTAGGCCGTGGGCGACAGGCGCGTGACGGTCACATCGGCCTCGATGCCGCCGGTTTTGTTCAAGAACTGGGTATAGACGATGCGCCCCGGCGCGACATCGACATCATTGGCGCAGACATGCTGGAGAAAGGCGCAAGCCCCCGGCCCCTCGACCCGGATCTTGCCGGCGAGGAACGCCGCCATCGCCGCTGCGGCGTCGCCGTCGACGAAGATCGCCCGGGCGGTCGGGTAGTCGATGGTGACGGTCAGCTCGGCGTCGGGGATGTGGCCGAGCTCGATC
>JAUREX010000179.1 GCA_030834485.1 Gemmobacter sp. | reverse complement strand
GAATCGATGAACCTCGCGATGGTCTTCCGCCTGCCGGTGATCTTCGTCATCGAGGACAACGGCTGGGGCGAGGCGACGAGTTCCGAATTCGCCGTCGCTGGTGATATCGTCGCGCGCGCACGCGGCTACGGCATGCCGGCCGAGAGCGTCGACGGGCTTTCGCTGTCGGATGTCCACGAGGCCACGCGCGCGGCCGTGGCGCGCGGCCGCGAGGGCGGGGGGCCGACGCTTCTGCACGTCCGGACCGAGCGCTTCTTTGGCCATTTCAACGGCGATCCCGACACCTATCGCAGCGACGAGACCAAGGCCGACCAGCGCGCCAACCGCGACTGCCTGATCCGCCTGCGCCGGCTTCTGGCCGAAGGCGGCATCGTGCCCGAGGCCGACCTCGCCGAGGTCGATGCCTCGGTCGCGGCCGAGATCGAGGCCGCCGTCGCCGCCGCCCGCGCCGCACCCGACCCCGCGCCCGAAACCCTAACGACCGACGTCTACGTCGCCTACGGAGCCACATGAGATGCCAATCAAGACCTTCCGCGCGGCTCTGAACGAGGCGCTCCACCAGGAGATGGCCGCCGACCCGCGCGTCGTGCTGATCGGCGAGGATGTGACCGGCGGGGTCGGTGGCGATGGCGTCGCCGATGCCTGGGGGGGCGCCTTCGGCGTTTCCAAGGGGCTGCTCGCCGCCTTCGGTCCCGGTCGGGTGATGGACACGCCGATCACCGAATCTGCCTTTGTCGGCGCCGCGGCGGGCGCCGCGCTCACCGGGTTGCGGCCGGTGGCCGAGATCATGTTCGTCGACTTCATCGGCTCGTGCCTCGACCAGATCATGAACCAGGCGGCGAAGTTCCGCTACATGTTCGGCGGGCGGGCGCGCACGCCCATGGTGCTGCGCGCGACCTTCGGCGGCGGGGCGCGTTCGGCCAGCCAGCACAGCCAGGCGCTCTATCCCATCTTCACCCATATCCCCGGCCTCAAGGTGGTGGTGCCCTCGAACCCCTTCGATGCCAAGGGCCTGCTCATCCAGGCGATCCGCGACGACGACCCCGTGATCTTCCTCGAGAACAAGATGCTCTATGACGAGACGGGGGAAGTTCCCGACCGCAGCTATACCGTCCCCTTCGGCGAGGCGCGCGTCTTGCGCGAGGGCAAGGACGCGACGATCATCGCCTTCGGCCGGATGGTGGGCCGGGCCGAGGCCGCCGCCGCGACGCTTGCCGCCGAAGGCATCCGGGTGAGCGTGATCGACCCGCGCACGACCTCGCCGCTCGATCGCGACACGATCCTCGAGTTCACCGAGGAGACGGGCCGCGTCGTCGTCGTCGACGAGGCCAACCCGCGCTGCGGCATGGCCGCCGACATCGCCGCGCTGATCGCCGAAGAGGCGTTCGACGCGCTGAAGGCCCCGGTCCTCAAGGTCACGCCGCCGCATACGCCGGTGCCCTACGCCCCGGCGCTCGAGGACATCTATCTGCCCGACGCCGCCCGCATCGCCGCCGCGGTGCGCCGCGTCGTGAAGCACTGAGGCGGGTGGCCGGGATGTCGCAGGCACGCATTCACCTCGTGACCATGCCAAAATGGGGCATGACCATGACCGAGGGCCGCATCGCCGCCTGGCTGCGGTCCGAGGGCGAGACGATCGACAAGGGCGAGGATCTCGTCGAGATCGAGACGCAGAAGCTCGCCAACACGGTCGAGGCCGAGGTGGGCGGCGTGCTGCGCCGCATCCTCGTGCCCGAAGGCGAAAGCGCGCCCTGCGGCGCCCCGATCGCCGTCTTCGCCGAAGCAGGCGTGTCCGAGGCCGAGATCGACGCGCTCGCGGCCGAGGCGGCGGGTGCCGTGCGCGAAGGCGCGGGTTCGGACGCCGCCGCGCCGCGGACGCGCGCGATCGACGTGGGCGGGATCAGCATCAGCGCAGTGAGCGCCGGAAGCGGCGACGCGGGCCTTCCGGTCGTCCTGATCCACGGCTTCGGGTCCGACGCCGGGGTGTGGATGTTCGTTCAGGGCACGCTTTCTGCCGGGGGGCGCGCGATTCATGCCATCGATCTGCCCTCGCATGGGGCGTCGGTCCGCACGTCGATGACGAGCGTTCGGGCGATGGCGGGGGCGGTCGGGTCGGCTGTCGCGGCGCTCGTGCCCGAGGGGCGCGTGCATCTCGTCGGCCATTCGCTCGGCGGGCGGATCGCGCTGGCGCTGGCGGCCGGGGCCTCGCCCGCGCTAGGGACGGGGCGCGTCGCCTCGGTCGCGCTGATCGCGCCGGCCGGCATGGGCCAGCCGGTCGATCCGGGGTTCATCGAGGGATTCCTTGCCGCCGACCGCCGCCGCCCGATGAAGGAGGCGCTGCGCCTTCTCGTCGCCGACGAGGAGGCGATCGGCCCCGAGATGGTCGAGCGCGCGCTGGCAGCCAAGCGCATCGATGGCGTGGCCGAGGCACTTGCTGCGATTGCGGCGGGCGAACTCGGCCCCGATGCCGCCGGGCGCGGGCTGGCCGACCGCGCCGCCACCGCGGCGCCCGTCCTGACGCTTTGGGGCACCGAGGACCGCATCATCGCGCCGCCCGCCTCGGGCGCGACGCTCCTGCCCGGAGCGGGGCACATGCCGCAGATGGAGGTGCCCGCCGCGGTCTGCGCCTGTCTTTCGGCGCATTTCGAGAGGAACGAGTGATGGGCGGCATTCCCGGCCTGCGCGGCGGCGAACATCTCGGGCTGACGGTGCCCGACCTCGACGCCGCCGAGGCATTCCTGTGCGGCGTGCTCGGGGCGCAGATGGTCTTTGACGGCGGGACGATCGCGGATGAGGACACGGTGGTGCGCGTTCTGGGCGCCCGGCGCGGCGACAGTTGCCGCTATCGCTTCTATCGGCTGGGCCACGGGCTGAACCTCGAGGTCTTCGAATACAGGACCGACGACCGGGGCAGCCACCCCGCCAACCACCACCACGGCGGGCACCACATCGCGCTTTATGTCGACGACATCCATGCGGCGGTGGCGCATCTGGTCGCCCATGGGGTCGAGATGTCCGGCCCGCCCGAACACATCGACGACGGCCCCGCCGCGGGGTCGGACTGGGTCTATTTCCGCGCGCCCTGGGGGCTTCAGATGGAGCTTGTGAGCTATCCGCGCGGCAAGGGTTACGAAAAGGGAGCGGCGGTGAAGCTGTGGAACCCCGCCCGCCCCGAGGAGTGAAGAAAGACATGCCCGACGCGTCAGACACAACCGCCCGCCCCCTGCATGTGCATAACGCCGCCGCCCGGCCGACGCTCGGGCCCGAGGCGGGCGCGCTGATGGCCGAGGCCGACCACCGCGCCGCGATGGCCGAGATCACCTCCTGGCCGGGCTATGCGCCGACCCCGCTCGTCGATCTGCCGGGGCTCGCGCGCGCGGCGGGCGTCGCCGCCATCGGCTACAAGGACGAGGGGCAGCGGTTCGAACTCGCAAGCTTCAAGGCGCTCGGCGGCGCCTACGCGGTGCTGCGGGTGCTTCAGGAAAAGCTCGCCGCGCAGGGGGTGCACGCCTCTGCGGCCGATCTCGTGGCGGGGAACCACCGCGACCTCATCGCTGATCAGGTGATGGTCTGCGCGACGGATGGCAATCACGGGCGCTCGGTCGCTTGGGGGGCGCGGATGTTCGGCTGCAAGTGCCGCATCTACATCCACGAACATGTCTCGGCCGACCGCGAGGCTGCGATTGCGGCCTTCGGTGCGGTGATGGTGCGCCTGCCGGGCGACTATGACGCATCGGTGCGCGCGGCGGCGCAGGACGCGGATGCGCAGTGCTGGAACCTCGTGGCCGACACGAACGCAGGTGGCGGGTCGGACGCCATGCCGCGCCTTGTGACCCAAGGCTATACCGTGATCGTAGCCGAACTCGTCGAACAGCTTGCCACACCCCCCACCCATGTCTTCGTCCCCGCGGGTGTCGGCGGTCTTGCTGCTGCGATCGCAGGGAGTTGGGCGCGGGTTTTGGGAGCGGCGCGCCCGCGCGTCGTCGTCGTCGAGCCGCATGCGGCGAACTGCGTCTTTCGTGCTGTCGCCGAGGGCGCACCGCGCTCGATCGAGGGCGATGTCAACAGCTTCATGGCCTGCCTGTCGGCCGGGTCGGTATCGCCCGTGGCATGGCCGGTTATCCGCGACGTCGTCGACGATGTGGTGACGATTGCCGATGAGACGGCGGTCGAGATGCTACGCGCTCTTGCAACCGGGCGCTA
>JAUREX010000178.1 GCA_030834485.1 Gemmobacter sp. | reverse complement strand
GTCTGCACTGCGAAGGAGTCACCCAGCGAGTGATCGTAGGACTCCGACCAGAGCTGGAATCCGTCCGACGCGCGGATCAGCTTCGCCGTGATGCGCACGTTGTCGCCCGCGCGACGCACCGACCCCTCCACGACATGGCACGACGTCAGCAGCGCGCTGGCGGGGCGGGGCACTGTCGATCTGGTGTGATGAGGAATCGCTGGACTGGCTATCCCCACCGAAGCCAGTCCGCGCCGAGATGCGCTGCTTCACCTTCTGGCAAAGTGTCTGACGTCCCGAGACTTCGCGCGACAGGTTGCCGAGCTTGCGATCAGCGCCACCATCTTGAACCGCTTCGCTTCCCTCCAACGCCGCTCACGCAACGCGCAGGACATCTCTGTCAGGGAAACGGTAAACTCCGGCGTTCAGCAGCGTACGCAACAGAGGCGCGTGCCCGGCCGGTCGGCGCTGTCGTCCATGATGCGCGTTCACCCCCGCTGCGCCCGGCGATCCCCCCGGGCCGCGCGTACCGCGACACCCATAGCCCGGCTACCCTGCCCCGGGCAATCCCGCCCCGCGGCCACCCCCGCGCAGGGCGGATCCGTAGAGGTAAACGCGACACCGCCCCCATGTGCCACAGGTGCCGTGAGCGCGTCATCGTCGATGACGTGATCCGTGGTTGGGCGGGTTCTGATCAGGGGGTGCCGGTGGGCCTGCAGCGCGGCGGCGCGGATTGGAAATCGTCGCCCAAAAAGCCGATGACCGCGTGTCGCCTGCCGTCATCCGAGACTCGACCCGAAGCGCACCGCCCTCGGGACCGGTCGGGCAGGACAGCCTATCGGTCAATGGTTAATTTGGTGGAGCCAAGGGGAGTCGAACCCCTGACCTCTTGAATGCCATTCAAGCGCTCTCCCAACTGAGCTATGGCCCCACCTGAGGTCGCGCCAGCCTGTCGGCAGGCGCCCGTGCCGTGTAGACGTGCCGGGCTGGCTGTGCAAGCCCGAAATAGGTGCTCAGACGTCGTCCTCGCCGCCCGCGACCTCGGCGATTTCATCGAGCGAAACGCTTTCTTCGCCGTCATCCTCGAGAAGCTCGTCGTCGAGTTCGGTGTCGTCGCCGACCGCGCTCTCGATCAGATCCTCGTCGATATCCTCCTCGACAAGGCCCGCGACCTTCACGTCCTTTTCCGGGATGACACCGGCCGCGCGGCGTCGGATCGAATCGATGTCGACGACCTCGCCGGTGTAGGGGCTGATGACCGGGCTGTGGTTGAGGTCATAGAAGCGCTTGCCGGTGGTCGGGCACACACGCTTTGTGCCCCACTCTTGCTTGGGCATGATCGTCGTCCTTGGACTTGAGCGTCAGATGCGGGCCGATGCCACAGGGCGCGGGCCGTGTCAAAGCCTTTCGCGCACCGCCCGCTTTCGCTCAGGCGCGCGAGGGGCTAGAAGGTGTCATGCCCGATCTCTTCTCACCCGACCGACCGGCGGCCGAGGGCGCGCCGCGCCCGCTTGCCGACCGGCTGCGGCCGGTGCGGCTCGGCGATGTCGTGGGGCAGGCGCGCGCGCTTGCGCCCGACGGGCCGATCGGGGCGATGGTCGGGTCTGGGCGGATGGGGTCGGTGATCCTCTGGGGGCCGCCGGGCGTCGGCAAGACGACGATCGCGCGGCTGATCGCGGCCGAAACGGATCTGGCCTTCGTCCAGATCAGCGCGATCTTTTCGGGCGTGCCCGAGTTGCGCAAGGTGTTCGAGGCCGCGCGCGCGCGCCATGCGGCCGGACAGGGGACGCTTCTTTTCGTCGACGAGATCCACCGCTTCAACAAGGCCCAGCAGGATGCGTTCCTGCCGCTGATGGAGGAGGGGATCATCACGCTCATCGGTGCCACGACCGAGAACCCCTCGTTCGAACTCAATGCAGCCCTTCTGTCGCGGGCGCAGGTCGTGGTGCTCGAACGGCTGTCGGCGGGCGATCTCGAGGCGCTGATCCGCCGCGCCGAGGGGGCGCTCGGCGCGCCGCTCGCGCTCGATGCGGGGGCGCGGGAGGCGCTGGTCGCGATGGCCGACGGCGACGGGCGCGCGCTTTTGAACCTCGTCGAGCAGGTGGCGGCATGGCGGCTCGCGGCGCCCATTGGGGCCGAAGAGCTCGGGCGGCGGCTCATGCGGCGGGCGGCGGTCTATGACAAGTCGGGCGACGGGCATTACAACCTCATCTCGGCGCTGCACAAATCGGTGCGCGGCTCTGACCCGGATGCGGCGCTCTATTGGCTCGCGCGGATGCTCGAGGGGGGCGAGGATCCGCGCTTTCTCGCGCGCCGGATCACGCGGATGGCCATCGAGGATGTGGGCCTTGCCGACCCCGCCGCGCAGACCCAATGCCTGCACGCCTGGGAGGTCTATGAGCGGCTGGGCTCGCCCGAGGGCGAACTCGCGCTGGCGCAGGCGGTCGTCTATCTGGCGCTCGCGCCCAAGTCGAACGCGGCCTATGTCGCCTACAAGGCCGCGCGCGCCGAGGCGCGCCGCACGGGTTCCGCCCCCCCGCCGCGCCACATCCTGAACGCGCCCACCCGGCTGATGAAGGATGAGGGCTATGGCGCGGGATATCTCTATGACCACGACGCCGAGGACGGCTTTTCCGGCCAGGACTATTTCCCCGAGGGGATGCGCCGGCCGGTCCTCTATACCCCGGTCGATCGCGGCTTCGAGCGCGAGCTGAAAAAGCGGCTCGAGTGGTTCGTGCGCCAGCGCGCGCGCCGGCAGGGCGGCACCTAGGCCCCCTGCCCCGCACCGTGCGCGCCTGCGCCCTCGGGGGTCGCCCCGACCGCGTCGAGTGCCGCGTCATAGGCCGCAAGCCCACCCGATGCCCCTTCGGACAGAAGCCGCCGCCATGTCCGCGCGCCGGGGCGGCCGTGAAAGAGGCCGAGCATGTGGCGCGTGATCGCATGCATCCGCCCGCCAGCCTCGATGTGGCGCGCGATCCGTGCGCGCATCGCATGCGCGACCTCTGCGGGACCTGCAAAGGGCGCGGGCTGGCCATAGATCTCGGCATCCGCCGCAAGCAGGATCGCGGCCGGGTCGTTGTAGGCCGCGCGCCCGACCATCACGCCCGCAAAGCCCTGTGCCAGCGCGGCGCGCACGCCTTCAAGGGTCGTGATGCCGCCGTTGAGCGTGATCGCGAGATCGGGAAAGGCCGCGACCATCGCGCGCGCAAGCGCAGGGTCGAGCGGCGGGATCTCGCGGTTCTCGCGCGGGCTCAGACCTTCGAGCCAGGCCTTGCGGGCATGGATCGTGACCGCGCGCAGCCCGGCCGCGCGCAGCGTCTCGAGAAAGCGCGGCAGCGTCTCCTCGACCGGCTGCTCGTCGACCCCGAGGCGGCACTTGACCGAGACGGGCACCGCGACCGCCTCGCGCAGCGCGGCGACGCAGGCCGCCACGAGGGCCGGATCGCGCATCAGGACCGCGCCGAAGGCGCCCGATTGCACCCGGTCCGACGGGCAGCCGCAGTTGAGGTCGATCGCGTCATAGCCATGCGCCACCCCGATCCGGGCGGCGCGGGCGAGCATCTCGGGGTCCGACCCGCCGAGTTGCAGCACCACCGGCCCCTCGCCGGCGTCATGCGCCAGAAGCCGCGCCGGATCGCCATGCACGATCGCCTGCGCCGTCACCATCTCGGTATAGAGCGTGACCTCGCGCGACATGAGGCGGTGAAACGCCCGGCAATGCCGGTCCGTCCAGTCCATCATGGGCGCGATGGCTAGTCTATACGGTTGTTTATACGTCATATTTCGTGCGTCTTCAGTCCGTTTGGGTCGATGTTGCGCAACTCACGCCCGTGGCATGATAGCCCCTTTCCCCTACGACGCCAGCCAACGCGAACGATGGCGGCCGTTCCGAGGGCCGAGCAGCGGTTCATGAGTGCGATGCGGATCCGGATTTCGGCGGTCCGGCGGTCCGGCGGTCCGGGTCACTTGCGGCGATGCATTCGCCGACTGTCAATCGGCATTGAAACGGGCCCCCCTATCGGCGTCCAAAGGGAACCCGCTGTTTGGCTGTGAGGGAGGCGCCCGGAACCGATGCGCGGAGCCACGGGCGTAGCGCAGCACATCGCCGGAGGGCGCCTTGTGGGGATGTTGTCAGGCCCGGTTCTTGAGCCGCCAGCTGTGGTTGCCGGTTTCGATGATGTCGCAGTGATGGGCGAGCCTGTCGAGCCGCGCGGTGGTCATCTTGGCGTCGCCAAAGACTGTCGGCCACTCCCCGAAGGCGAGGTTCGTCCGA
>JAUREX010000177.1 GCA_030834485.1 Gemmobacter sp. | reverse complement strand
CCTTATTGCCGGATCAGCCGGGCGGTGCCATAGCGCGTCGCCATCTCGGCGCGTTCGGCGCGCCAGAGGCCGTCCCCGGCCTCGACATAGACGATGCGGAAGGGGGTCGAGCGGCCGTCGCGCAGCCGCTCGGGCGGGAAGCCCGCCTCGCGGTGATAGGTGCCGGTGCAGACGAGGCGGGCGGGGTCGTCAGGGTCGGCGACCGGGGGCGAGAGGTCGAATCGGGTGCGGCTGCGGCCGTTCCAGACCGCAGCCCCCTGCCGGCAGAGCGCCTCGGCCGGGGCGTCGCGCGTCAGGAGCCAGAGCGCGGTGAGCGGGTCGAGCGTGCCCGCCTGCCCATCGGGGCCGACGTCATGGGGTTCGGGCGGGCGCGTGGTGGCAACGACCGCGGGCGCGCCCCCCTGCCAGCGCAACCGCGTCTCATGCGCGCGCTCGCCAAAGCGGGCGCGTTCGGCATAGCCTGCGGGCGCAAGGCCGGCGCCGCGGCGGCGGCCCTCGGTCTCGGCCTCGAAATAGCCCCGGCCCGCCAGCCGGCCGAGGCCGCGCCCTTCGGCCCGCGCGCGGATGCCATAGCGCGCGCCGGCCTCGGTCGCCTCGAAGCCGACCTCGCCCAGCGAAAACCCCGCGATGGTCAGGGCGAATCGCGCCTCGTGGCGCGTCTCGGCCGCAGCCGGTGCGCCCGCGACCGCCCCGATCATCCCGGCCACCAGCCAGCCCATCAACTTCCCTGCGCGCATCGCGTCCTCCTGTGCTGGACATGGGGCGCCCGAGCGGGCAGAAAAGGGTGAAACGCGCCAAGGCGCTGACAAAAGCGCGACCCGGCGCCGCGCGCGCGGCGCGCCCCCGACCGGACGCCCCGATGACCGACCTGCCCGCCAGCGCGCCCGAGACATCCGCCGAGGGGCTCGCGGCCCCGCTGATCGCGGGCGACCGCCGCGCGCTGGCCCGGGCGATCACGCTGATCGAGAGCACGCGCCCCGCCGACCGGCCAGCCGCGCGCGCCCTTCTGGCCGCCGCCGCCGCGACGGGGCGGCAGGCGCTGCGGATCGGGCTGACGGGAACGCCGGGGGCGGGGAAATCGACCTTCATCGAAGCCTTCGGGCGGCTTCTGACCGCGCAGGGCCACCGCGTCGCGGTGCTCGCGGTTGATCCGAGCTCGGTGCGCTCGGGCGGTTCGATCCTCGGCGACAAGACGCGGATGGAGCTTTTGAGCCGCGATCCTTTGGCCTTTATCCGCCCCTCGCCCTCTCAGGCGCAGATGGGCGGTGTGGCGCGGCGCACGCGCGAGGCGGTGGCCTTGTGTGAGGCGGCGGGGTTTGATGTGGTGTTGATTGAGACGGTGGGGGTTGGCCAGTCGGAGACCATGGTGTCGGAGATGTGCGATCTCTTCCTGCTTTTGTTGGCCCCGGCGGGGGGCGATGAGTTGCAGGGCGTCAAGCGCGGGATCATGGAGGTCGCGGACCTCATCCTCGTCAACAAGGCCGATGGCGACACGGCGGCCGCCGCGCAGCGCACGCTTGGCGATTACGCGGGCGCGCTGCGCCTCTTGCGGGCGCGGCCCGAGGATCCGGCGGGTTTTCCGCGCGCGCTCGCCGTCTCGGCCCTGACCGGGGCGGGCATCGGCGATGTCCGCGCGGCCATCGCCGAGCTGGCGGGCTGGCGGCAGGCCGAGGGCCATCTGGCCGCCCGGCGTGCCGCGCAGCGCCGCCGCGCCTTCGAGGCCGAGGTGCGCGCGCGCCTGATGGACCTGATCGCGGGCGACGCGCAGGCGCGCGCGGATCACGAACGCCTCGGGCAGGAGGTCGCCGAGGGCCGGCGCGCGCCCGACGAGGCCGCGGCCGAGATGATCGCCCGCCTGCGCCTGCCTCTGTCGCCGAGCGGCGGCGGTGCTTGACGGGCCACGCGATTGCCCGTAAACGCCCCGATGTCGCGCCTCGGCCAAGTCCGGGGCGCATCCGTGTTGCGAGGGATCACGACCATGTCGCGCGTCTGCGAACTGACCGGCAAGGGCCCCATGTCGGGCAACAACGTCAGCCATGCCAACAACAAGACCAAGCGGCGCTTTCTGCCGAACCTCAACGACGTGTCGATGATTTCCGACACGCTCGGCCGGTCGGTCCGGCTGCGCGTCTCGGCGGCGGCGCTGCGCAGCGTCGATCATCGCGGCGGGCTGGATGGCTATCTGGCCAAGGCGCGTGACGAGGAACTCTCGGATCGTGCGCTGAAGCTCAAGCATGAGATCGCCAAGGCGGCAGCGACGGCCTGAGGGCATGTTCGCGCGGGTTGCCTCAGGGGGGCCGCGGCGACGCCGGCGGCCCCTCTTGTCGTTTCTGCTCGCGCTTGTCGTCGCGCTGACGGGCTACACCGCCGCGGGCAGCCGGACGGCCGAGCACCTCCTGACCGAGGCGGTGATCTGCCAGGGCTCGGCGCTGGTGACGGTCGCGATCGATTCGCAGGGTCGCCCGGTCGGCCCCGCGCAGCCCTGCCCCGAGGCGCTCGGGGCGCTCTTCATCTCGGACGGGGTCGCGGCGGTGCTGCCGCCACCCCCGGCGCGCGCGTCCCGGCCCCTGCCTGCGACGCGCGGCCGCGCGGTCGCGGCGCGCGCCGTCCCGATCTCGACCGCGCGGGGTCCTCCGCGCGTGGGCGCAGCCTCGCACCACGCACATCAATATCGGAGGACAGCATGCGATTCCTTTCACGCGCCGCGATCGTCGCGGCATTCCTGACCCTTCCCGCCCTTGCCGGCGCGGCCGAGACGATCCGGATCGTCGAGCCCTTCGTGCGCGTCTCGGGCCCGACCGCCAAATCCGGCGCGGCGTTCATGACAATCGAGAACCTCGGGGCGGCGCCCGACCGCCTGATCGAGGTCCGCAGCGACGCCGCCCAGCGGGTCGAGCTGCACACCCACCGCCAGGACGCGGCCGGCGTGATGCAGATGATCCATGTGCCCGAAGGCTTCGAGATCGGCGCCGGCGCGGCGCGCGCGCTGGCGCGCGGGGGCGATCACGTCATGCTCATGGGCCTCGCGCGTGGCCTGACCGAGGGCGAGGAGGTCGAGATCGTCCTTGTGTTCGAAAAGGCGGGCGAGATCGCGCTGAAGGTCCCGGTCGGTGCCCCGGCGGCGGCGGCCGAAGGCCAGCACATGCACCACGGCGCGGGGCATGATGCGGGTCACGGTTCGGGCCATAGTTCGGGCCATGGGGCGCAGCAATCGAACTGACCCCGCACGCGGGCCTTGCTTGACAAGGCCCGCGTTTGGGTCCAGACACCGCCTCCGTGGGGCCGTAGCTCAGCTGGGAGAGCGCGTCGTTCGCAATGACGAGGTCAGGGGTTCGATCCCCCTCGGCTCCACCATCTTTCCCGAAGCCCGCGCAACCCTCAGTCCGGGCGGCGGCCGTTCGAGACGCCGCACAGGATCCAGCTCGGCCGGATCCAGAGCAGATCGCTGAGGCATCCCCGCCAGGCCTGCCAGTTGCCGAGCACGGCCGACGCCACCCCGCGCGCGACGGCCGTGCGCTCCAGCACCTCGGGGTCGGGGCAGAAGTCATGCCACAGCACGACCCCACCCGCCCGGATCGTCCTGAGCGCGTTGCGGGTATCGCTCGCGACCACCTCGGCCTCGTGCCCGCCGTCGATCAGCACCGTGTCGAAGAAGCCCGGGCCGAAGGCGGCGGCGTCGAAGTCGCGGCTGTCGATCAGCATCTGCGTGACGCGCGCGCCATGGCCCCCGAGGCGATAGAGCCGCCCGATCCGCTCGCCCGCGTCGCTGCCGGCGCCATAGAGGGGGCGCCCCGCCGCGTCGCGCTCGCCCCCGGGCAGGTTCACCGTCCAGATGCGCGCATCGCAGTTGCGCGCGCAGAGTTCGGTGCCGAACCCCTCCCACGTCCCGAACTCCAGATGCCGGGCGGGGCGGATCATGCGGTAGAGCTGCGCCAGGATCGTGCTGTCATGCGTCTCCATCCGGAACTGGTCGAGCGGGGTGTCGATCAGCATTCGGGGCGGGCGGGTCGCGAAGTCGAAGCCGAGGCGGCGGCCGAGGTCATGGGCCTCGACGATCTCGAGCCGGGCATCGGGCAGATCCGCGACCGGCGCCCCGAGCCCGCTTGCGATCTCATGGAGCGCGACATCGCGCCGGGCCGGGTTCATCGAGAGCGGCGCATCCGCATCGCCCGCGAGCACGGCCACCCTGATCGTCGGCGCACCTGTCCGTCGTCGAATGATTTGGAACAGGCGGTCTGATTTTGGAGCGGAGAGCTCGGGCTCATCTGTTTCAGGT
>JAUREX010000176.1 GCA_030834485.1 Gemmobacter sp. | reverse complement strand
AGCCCGCCTCGACCAGCCCCGGAACCGGCGGGATGGCAGGCGCGGCCCCCGTCGCGATCACGATCGCCCGGGTCGAGAGGCGGCGGGTGCCTTCGGCCGTCGCGACCTCGACATGCCAGGGGTCGATGATGCGCGCGCGCCCCGCCAGCACCTCGACCCCGAGGCCGCGATAGCGCTCGGCGCTGTCGTTCGGGGCGATGGCGGCGATGGCCGCGCGGATGCGCGCGGTGACGGCCGGCCAATCGGTCTCGGGCAGGCCGGCGCGGATCCCGAAATCGGCCGCCCGGCGCACCTCGGCGGCGGCCCGGCCCGAGCGGATCAGCGTCTTCGAGGGCACGCAGCCGGTATTGAGGCAATCGCCCCCCATCTCGGCCTCTTCGATGAGGGTGACGCGCGCGCGCAGCGTGGCGGCCATGTAGGCGGCAACAAGGCCCGCCGCGCCTGCGCCGATGACGACGAGGTTGCGCTCGAACCGGCCGGGGCGCGGCCAGGGCGCGCGCAGCCGGCGCAGCCGCAGCCACCCCACCCCCCAGCGCGCGATCCAGGGAAAGACCCCGAGCGCCACCAGCGCCCCGAGCATCCCGGGCGAGGCGATGTCGCCCACCGCGCGCAGGCCGGCAAGTTCGGTGCCCGCGTTCACATAGATCGCGGTGCCGGGCAGCATCCCGATCTGGCTTGCCCGCCAGAAGCGCCCGAGCGGCATCGCCGTCAGCCCCATCGCGAGGTTGACCGCAAAGAACGGCACCGCCGGCACAAGGCGCAGCGTCAGCAGGTAAAGCTCGCCGTCGCGCGCAAGGCCGCGGTCTATTGCCTCGAGCCGGCCGCCGAGGCGCGCGCGCGCCCAGTCGCGCATCAGGTGGCGCGCGCTCAGGAACGCAAGGCTCGCGCCCAGCGTCGAGGCGAAGGACACGATCGCAAGCCCCCACCAGAAGCCGAAGAGCGCACCGATCCCGAGCGTCATCCAGATCCCGAGCGGCAGCGACAGCGCGGTGACCGCGACATAGATCGCAAAGGCCGCGAGCGTTGCCGCCACGGGCTCGGCCGCGCGCCAGCCGTCGAGGGTCGCGACAAGGGCGCGCAGATCCTCAAGCCCGATCCCGGCGCGCGCGATCGCCCACCAGCCGAGCCCGATGCCGAGGATCAGCGCCGCGAAGATGGCCGGCCGGCGCGCCATCGCCCCCTCAGCGCCCCGGATCCGCGGCGCCGGCTTCGGCGCGCGCGACCGCCAAAAGCCAGGCGCGGATCGCGTCCACCGCCTCGGGCTCATCGAGGAAGGGCACATGGCCGCGCCCCGGCACCTCGGCGCGGATGAGGCCAGGGTGACGGCGCGCCATCTCGGCCGCGGTCGCCCCTGACAGAAGATCCGACCCCGCCCCCCGCACCAGCGCGACCGGGAGCCCCGCGAGGGCGGCAAAGAGCGGCCAGAGGTCGGGCTGTGGCTGGGCAGCGAGCGCGGCGTGGAACGCCTCGCCCAAGGCCGGATCATAGCTTAGCGCGAGCCCCCCCTCGCGCGCGACGAAGCGCCGGTTGGCCTCGGTCAGCCAGCGCTCGGGCGCGACCCCTTCGAACCCGACCGCGCCCGCAGCGATCATCCCGGCCGCCTCGGCCAAGGTGCGCGCCGCGGGCGGGCGGCCGACATAGGCCGCGATCCGCCCCAGCCCCTCGGGCTCGAGCACCGGCCCGACATCAATGAGGCAGAGCCCCGCCAGACGCGCCCGCGCCGTCGCGGCCAGAAACATCCCGATGATCCCCCCGCGCGAGGTGCCGATCACCGCCGCGCGGCCGATCCCGAGATGATCGAGCAGCCCGAGCGCGTCGGCGGCCTCCTGTGCGACGGTATAGCTCGCCGCACCCGTGTGCGCCGAGGCGCCGCGGCCGCGGTAATCCATCCGCACGAGGCGGCAGGGCGGCAGATGGAGGGCGAGGTCGTCGAAGTCGCGCCCGTCGCGCGTGAGGCCGGCAAGACAGAGGACCGCCTGCCCCGCCCCTTCGTCGCGATAGGCGATGCGCGCGCCGTCGGCCGCCGCGAAGAACGCCGTCATGGCGCGCCCCGCCATCCGTCAAGGATCGCGGGCAGGCCCGCGAGGTCGCGGATCACCGCCGCGGGCCGGCCCGGCAGCCGCTCGGCCGGGGCGCCGCGGCGGTTCACCCAGATCGTGCGAAAGCCGAAATCGGCCGCCCCCGCCGCATCCCAGCCATTGGCCGAGACGAAGGCGATCTGCCCCGCCTGCAGCCCGAAGGCCGCCGTGCCCAGCCGATAGACCTCTGGCGCGGGCTTGAAGACCCCGACCGCCTCGACCGAAAGGATGGCCCCGAGCCGCGCCCCGATCCCCGCCGCGGCCACCGCCGAGCCGAGCATCGCGGGCGTCCCGTTCGACAGGATCGCCGTCGCCACCCCCGCTGCCGCCAGCGCATCGAGCATCCCCGCCACCTCGGGGAACGCATCGGGCGCCTCATAGAGCGCCATCAGCGCGTCGCGCAGCGCGGGCTCGGGGGCGATGCCGTGGGCTTCGAAGCTCCAGCCCAGCGCATCCTCGGTGACGGTGCGGAAATCGGCATGCCGCCCCGTGATCGCGCGCAGCCAGGTGTATTCGAGCTGCTTGCGCCGCCAGCTTTCGGCGAAGGCCTCCCAAATCGGGGCGATCGGGGCGCCGACGGGCAGGGCCGCGACGCGCCGCGCGGGGGCGGCGATGTCGAAGAGCGTGCCGTAGGCGTCAAAGATGCAGGCGCGGACGGGGGGCATCGCTCCTCCTGCGGGTGGGGCGGGGTCAGATGCGGCGCAGCCGGAGCACGACATCGACGCGCGCGACCTCGGCCCCCGCGGGCGCCTCGGGCAGGCCGAGGATGCGCATCCCCGCCGCCGGCGCATCCGTCAGATCGGCCGTATCCTCCCAGTAGAAATGGGGGTGCTCATCAAGACGCGTGTCGAAATAGCTGCGCGCCCCGTCGACCGTCACCTCCTGCACGAGGCCCGCGTCGCGAAAGGCATGCAGCGTGTTGTAGACGGTCGCGAGCGAGCAGGGCGCCCCCGCCTCGCGCGCGGCGGCATGGAGCGCCTCGGCCGTCACATGCCGGTCCTGCCCGTCGCCCACGAGGAGGGCGGCAAGCGTCACCCGCTGGCGCGTCGGGCGCAGTGCCGCGCGCGCGAGCCAGTCGGCCCCGCGCTGGCGGGCAAGTTCCGAAGGGGGGGCAGAGGTGGGGTGCATCCGTTGACAATACCGCGCGCGGGGCCGCCTTTCAAACGAAAACGCGCGGCCCGCGCCTTATCCCTGCCGCGCGCCCCGCCTTGCCGCGCGCCCCGCCTTGCCACCGCCGCGCGCGCGGTGCTAGCGTCGGTGCGACCAGGAAGGGAAGGCAGGCCAGTGACATACCCCACACGCTTCGAGAAGGAAGACCTGCTGGCCTGCGCGCGCGGTGAGCTTTTCGGCCCCGGCAACGCGCAACTCCCGCTGCCGCCGATGCTGATGATGGACCGCATCACCGACATCTCGGGCGACGGCGGGCTCCATGGCAAGGGGCATGTGGTGGCCGAATTCGACATCCGGCCCGATCTGTGGTTCTTCGACTGCCACTTTCCCGGCAACCCGATCATGCCGGGCTGCCTCGGCCTCGACGGGCTGTGGCAGCTCACGGGCTTCAACCTCGGCTGGCGCGGCTGGCAGGGGCGGGGCTATGCGCTGGGGGTGGGCGAGGTGAAGCTGACCGGCATGGTCCGCCCCGACCGCCGGATGCTGACCTATCGGGTCGATTTCACCAAGGCGCTGCAAACCCGCCGCCTGACGATGGGCGTCGCCGACGGCATCGTCGAGGCCGACGGCGAGACGATCTATGTCGTCAAGGAGATGAAGGTCGCGCTGAGCGAGGCGTGAGGGGGGGCACTATCTCGATTTGCCTTGCTTGATTTCGAGGTAGCTACGATAGACAAAGGGGATCTTGTACTTGGCCCCGACCGGCTCAAGAAAGCCAATCTTTTTCAGATCATTCTTGGTCTGCTCCAAAGATTCCCCAGTTCTGTTAATAATCTTCGCCAAGGTCGCGTCGTCATGTTCGGCCTTTCCTCCTCGGAATGACTCTATAACGCCTCTCAGGTGGCTTGCCTCAGCGTAGAGCGTATCCTGAACGCGATCCTCAGACAATACTGAGAATGCCTCTTTGAAAGAGACCGACTCTAAAATTGGAAGGCCTCTTCCTTGTGAACTTGCATCGCGCTTATCCCGTTTCAGTTGTTCTGTTGTAGCATGCCGAAAAAGATCAATTAGGCTTCTAGGCGGCAGGACGTGATTTCCGTCTCTTATGCGGCTTAGGATCCAATTTCGGGTGGAAGGCTTTCGCTCGCCAGA
>JAUREX010000175.1 GCA_030834485.1 Gemmobacter sp. | reverse complement strand
GTCGCCCATGTAGTTGACCGACAGCACCAGCGCCGAGAGGACCGCCGCCGGCCACAGCACCCGCTCGGGGCTGAGGTTGATGTAGGGCATCCCGTCGTTCAGAAGCCGGCCCCAGGTCGGGAAATCGGGCGGAAAGCCGAGGCCAAGGAACGACAGCGCCGATTCGGTGATGACCGCATTCGCGATCCCGAGGGTCGCCGACACGAGGATGGGCGAGAGGACATTGGGCAGGATGTGGCGCGTGATCATCCGGCGCGGCGGCGTGCCGATCGCGCGCGCGGCCAGCACGAACTCGCGCTCCTTCAGCGCGAGCACATCGCCCCGCACGATCCGCGCCGTCTGCATCCACGAGGTCACCCCGATCGCGAACACGATCAGGATGAAGATCCCCGTCTCGGGCCCGAAGCGCAGCACCAGGGGCTCGCGAAAGAGCATCACCATCACGAGCAAGAGCGGCAGGAGCGGCAGCGCGAGGAAAAGGTCCGTCAGACGCATCAGCACCCCGTCGAGCGCGCGGAAATACCCAGCGAGCACCCCCACCAGCGTCCCGAGCACGATCGAGAGCGCCATCGCCGTCAGCCCCACCGCGAGCGTCGTCTGCCCCCCCATCATCAGCCGCGCGAGCATGTCGCGCCCGAGCTGGTCGGTCCCGAGCGGGAATTGCAGGCTCGGCCCCTGATCGCGGGCGCGGATGTTGATGTATTGCGGATCGACGCCCCAGATCGTCGGGCCGAGCAGCACGGCGAGGACCAGCACCCCGAGCACCAGCGTGCCCGCCAGCGCGCCCTTGTGGGTGCGGAACTGGTCCCACACATCCCACCACTGGCTGCGGGGGGGGCGCGCGGCCTCAGTCATAGCGGATCCTCGGGTCGAGCAGGCCGTAGACGATGTCGGCGATGAGGTTGAAGAGCACGATCAGGATCGCGAAGACGAACGAGATCGTCAGCACCATCGGCGCGTCATTGCCCTGGATCGAGAGCAGAAGCTGCTGGCCGAGCCCGTTCACCTTGAAGACGTTCTCGGTGATGATTGCGCCCGTGAACACCCCGGGGATGAGGAGCATGACCACCGTCACCACGGGGATGAGCGAGTTGCGCAGCACATGCACGAGCACGACCTGCCCCTCGCCCACGCCTTTGGCGCGCGCGGTGCGGACGTAATCCTGATTGAGGTTGTCGAGCATCGCCGCGCGCATGTAGCGGCTGATCTGCGCCGCGAAATAGAGCGCAAGCACGAAGACCGGCAGCACCATCTGCCGGATCTGCTGCCAGAAGGACGCCCAGTCCGTGACCTTCAGCGTCGTGTCGTAGATCGAGGGGAACCAGCCCAGCCAGACCGAAAAGACCACGATCAGCACGACGCCGGTGACGAACACCGGCACCGAAAAGCCCACCATGCTGACAAAGGTGCCGATCTGGTCGAACCATGAATACTGCCGATAGGCCGAATAGATCCCGATCGGCACCGCGATGAGGAGCCCGAAGAGGAACCCCGAGCCGACCACGAGCAGCGTCTGCGGCAGGCGCTCGGCGATCGTCATGAAGACGGGGCTGCGGGTCTGGAACGACAGGATGCGCTGGCGCCCCTCGGCGAAATCGGTCCCGAAGAGGGCATCGGTCCAGTAGAGCGGTTCTGTGACGAAGAAATTCGTGAGCCATTTCAGATAGCGGATGTGCATCGCCTCGCCGAGGCCCATCGAGAGGCGGATCTTTTCGCGCACATCGGGCGGGATCGTGAGAGGCATGTCCGCGAGCGGATCGCCGGGCGCGAGTTCAAGCAGAAGGAAGATCACGAGGCTGATGAAGATCAGCGTCGGGATCGCCATCACAAGCCTGCGCAGGGTGTAGTTCAGCATCCGTCCGCCTCGGGTGCAGGGGCGGGGGGCCCGGGTGCCGGGCCCCCCGCTTTGGCGTCACTGGGGCATCACTTGATGCGATACCAGTCGGCTGCATTCCACAGCTCGCTGTCCCAGGTGTTGAGGATGACGCCGCCCAGCGTGTTCGAATGCGCCGAGACGCGGCCACGATCGACGAGCGGGACGATGACATAGCTGTCCTTCGTCAGCATGTCGTTGAGCTTCCGCGCAATCTCGCCGCGCTTGGAGATCTCGCCCGTCCGGCCGAGTTCGGCCACCAGCGCATCATAGGCCGGGTCGCAGAAGCGGTTGATGTTCTCGCCCTGCCACTGGGTTTCCGGGCGCGGGGCCTTCTCGCAGGTATAGGCCGCGAGATAGGCCTCGGGGTCGGTGCCGTCGAAGTTGTTGGCGTACATCTCGACGTCCGCATAGAACTTCTGGAACGTGTCGGGCGAGCCCGGATCGCCGCCGAAATAGACCGACGCCGAGATGTTCTTGAGCTCGGTCTCGACCCCGATCTCCGACCACCACTGCTTGATCAGCGCCTGGAAGTCCTGGCGCACCGCATTGGTCGAGGTCTGATAGAGGATCGACAGCCGCATCCCGTCCTTGGTGCGCACGCCGTCGCCGCCGACCGTCCAGCCCGCTTCCTCGAGCAGCGCCTTGGCGCCCTCGATGTCCTGCGTCATGCAGTCGACGTTGTCCGAGGCATAGATCTGCGGGGCGGGCACGAGGTTGCAGGTCGGCCGGCCGGCCTGGCCATAGCCCACCTCGACGAGCAGGTCGCGGTCGATCGCCATCGACAGCGCCTTGCGCACGCGGATGTCCGACAGGAACGGGTGCGGGTGCTTGGCGGTCGAACGCTCGCCCTCGGGCAGGCTGGGCGAGGGGTCGGTGAGGTTCATCTCGATGCGCTCGACCAGCGTGCCGAAGCCCGAGATCGCCTGGCCCATGCCGGCCGCGACCATGCCCTGGATGACCGCCGGCGCAAGCTGGAGGTTCCAGGCATAGTCGAACTCGCCCGTCTCGAGGACAGCGCGGCCCGCGGCCTCGGCATCGCCGCCGCCCTTGAAGGTCATGGTCGCGAAGGCGGGCTTCGCCGGGTCGCGATAGTTCGGATTGGCCTCGAGCTGGATGACGTCGTTGGTGCGGAACTCGGTCACGCGGAAGGGGCCGGTGCCGATCGGGCCGAAGTTCGCATCCGTGCACTCGGGCGCCTTGGCGCCGAGGCAGTTCTCGAACTGGGCCTTCTGGATGATGGGCGACTGGCCGCCGACGAAGGCGCCATAGGGGTTGGGCTTGGGCGCGCCGAAGGTGACCTTAACGGTCAGGTCATCGAGCGCCTCGACATTGGTGATCCCCTCGAACTTGGCAAGCTGCGCGCAGCCGCCCTCGGGGTGGGTGCAATAGGTCCAGGTAAAGATGACGTCGGCCGCGGTCACGGCCGAGCCGTCCGACCACAGCATGCCCGGTGCGATCTTCCAGGTGATCGAGGTGAGGTCGGCCGACACGCCGCCGTTCTCGACCGTGGGGATCTCGGCCGCGAGATAGGGCACAAGCTCGCCCTTTTCGTTGAAGCGCGCGAGCGGCTCGATCACGAGCGAGGCGCTCTCGATGTCCTTGGTGCCACCCGACAGGAACGGGTTGAGGATCGAGGGGGCCTGCCAGTAGATGACGTTGACATGGCCGTCGGCCCCGCGCTCGGCGAAGGCCGCCGGCGCGAAAGCCAGGGACGCCGCGGCGCCCAGCAGTGCGGATCTGAACTTCATGTGGGTTCTCCTTGTTGCACTCGCTCGTTGCGGGGCGTTGCGCCCCGCGCCTCGGTGCCGCCGTTCGGGGCGGTCTTGGTATCTCGGGCCTCGTGCAGGTGGCACGCCGCGAACTGGCCGGGGGCGACCTCGCGCAGGGCGGGGCGCTCGGTCCGGCAGCGGGCAAAGACCTGCGGGCATCGGGTGGAAAAGGCGCAGCCCGGCGGCGGGTTGGCGGGCGAGGGCACATCGCCGCGCAGGATGATGCGCTGGCGCTTCGCCTCGGCCGCCGGGTCGGGCTCGGGCACCGCCGAGAGGAGCGCCTGGGTATAGGGATGCGCGGGGCGGGCATAGAGATCGTCGCGCGGCGCGATCTCGACGATGCGGCCCAGATACATGACCGCAACGCGGGTCGCGATGTGGCGCACCATCGACAGATCGTGGCTGATGAAGAGATAGGTCAGCCCGAAGCGCCCCTGCAGATCCTCGAGCAGGTTGACGACCTGCGCCTGGATCGAGACATCGAGCGCCGCGATCGGCTCGTCGCAGACGACGAACTTCGGGTTGAGGGCGAGCGCGCGCGCGATCCCGATCCGCTGGCGCTGCCCGCCCGAGAACTCGTGCGGATAGCGCTCGGCAAAGGCGCGGTTGAGGCCGACGGCATCCATGAGCTCATGCACCCGCCCGAGCCGCCCGGCGCGCGTCAGGTCGGTGTGTTCGACCAAGGGCTCGCCGATG
>JAUREX010000174.1 GCA_030834485.1 Gemmobacter sp. | reverse complement strand
CGGTCACCAGCGCGCGCCGCCCGTCGAGGCGGAAGGAGGGGGTGCGCGGCAGGGGCTCCACGGCGCTACTCCGCCGCCGCGCCAAAGGCGACGTTGCGCCCGCCATAGCGGCGCACGCGGATGTTGCACTGCTCGGCATGGCCGACGAAACCCTCGAGCATGCACAGCCGCGAGCCATAAGCGCCGATGCGGGCGGCGGCGGCGTCGGTCTCGATGCGCTGATAGCTGTGGGTCTTGAGGAACTTGCCGACCCAGAGCCCGCCCGTATAGCGCCCGGCCCGGCGCGTGGGCAAGGTGTGGTTCGTGCCGATCACCTTGTCGCCATTGGCGACATTGGTGCGCGGCCCGAGGAAGAGCGCGCCATAGCTGTGCATCCCTTCCAGATACCAGTCGTCGCGGTCGGTCATGACCTGCACATGCTCGAAGGCCAGATCATTCGCGACCGCGAGCATCTCCTCATGCGTGTCGCACAGGATCACCTCGCCATAGTCGCGCCAACTTGCCGCCGCCGTCTCGGCCGTGGGCAGGATCGCGAGCAGCCGCGCGATCTCGGCCAGCGTGCCCTCGGCGAGCCGGCGCGAGTTTGTGATGAGGCAGGCGGGCGAGTTGTAGCCATGCTCGGCCTGGCCCAAGAGGTCGGTGGCGCAAAGCTCGGCGTCGACCGTCTCGTCGGCGATGACCATTGTCTCGGTCGGGCCGGCGAACAGGTCGATCCCGACCCGGCCATAGAGCTGGCGCTTGGCCTCGGCGACAAAGGCGTTGCCGGGGCCCACGAGCATGTGGACGGGCTCGATCGTTTCGGTCCCGAGTGCCATCGCGCCCACGGCCTGCACCCCGCCCAGCACATAGATCTCGTGCGCGCCGCCCAGATGCATCGCCGCGACGATGGCCGGATGCGGCGCGCCCGCGACCGGCGGTGCCGAGGCGATGATGCGCGGCACGCCCGCGACCGAGGCCGTCAGGACCGACATGTGCGCGCTCGCGACCATCGGGAACTTGCCGCCCGGCACATAGCAGCCGACCGAGCGGACGGGGATGTTGCGGTGCCCGAGGATGACGCCCGGTTCGGTCTCGATCTCGATATCGGTCATCGAGGCGCGCTGCGCCTCGGCAAAGCGGCGGATCTGGGTCTGGGCGAAGCGGATGTCCTCCATGTCGCGGGCCGAGACCTTGTGCATCGCCGCCTCGATTTCCGAGGGCGTGAGGCGGAACGAGGGCGGCGCATAGCCGTCGAAGCGCTGCGCAAGCGCGCGCACCGCCCCGTCGCCGCCCGCGGCGATGTCGGCGAGGATCCCCTCGACCGTTGCGCGCACCCGCGCATCATCCTCGGCGCGTTCCGCCTCGGGCTTGCCGCGCTTGATGTGTTGAACCGCCATCCCGACCTCCTGCATCCGCGCGCCCTAGCTAGAGCGTGCGCGCGCCAGAGGAAAGGGCGGCCGGCAGGGCAGCAAGAATGATGTTGATCGCAGGGCCGACTCAGACCAAGCTTCGGACATTGAAAATCCGGATTGGGGACAAAGGGATGAGGGATGCAGTCATTGCAGGGGGGGTCGCCGCGCTGGTGGCGACGTCGGCCGGGGCCGGGGGGCTCGACCGCTCGGGCCAGGGCGTCGGGATCGTCTTCAAGGAGGGCAACCAGTTCGAGGCGAGCTTTGGCCAGCTCGATTCGACCGTCAAGGGCACCTATGCCGGCGGTGCGATGACCTCGGGCGATGTCGCCCCGAGCTATACGGTCACGGGTTTCGGCCTGCGCACCCAGATCAACGAGGCGCTCGCGCTTGCGGTCATCATCGACCAGCCCTTCGGGGCGGATGTCTCCTATCCCGCGACGGGGACGTTTGCGGGCCTCGTCCACACGCGCGCCTCGGTGTCGTCCTCGGCCATCACCGCGCTTGCGCATTATCGGCTCGACGACGGGATGAGCGTGCTCGGCGGCCTCAAGGCGCAATCGGCGTCGATGACGGTCGCGATCCCGGGGGGAGGCGCGCTCAACTATACCGGGGCGGGGGCCAAGAACCAGTCCTACGGCTTCGTGCTCGGCGCCGCCTACGAGATCCCCGATATCGCGCTGCGGGCCTCGCTCGTCTATCACTCGGCGGTCGAGCATGATTTCGCCACCACCGAAAGCTCGATCGCGACGGGGGGCGCGAGCGTCACCTCGACGACCAAGGTAAAGATGCCGCAGGCAATCAACCTCGACTTCCAGACGGGCATCAACCCTTCGACGCTCCTGACCGCGGGCGTGCGCTGGGCCGACTGGACCTCGACCCGCATCGCGCCCAACCATTATTCGAACACGCTGGGGCGCGGCGCGCTGCAGGACTACACGAAAGATATCTACACCCTCTCGGTCGGGCTGGGGCGGCGGATCACCGACGCCCTCGCGGTGTCGGCCACCGTCAGCTACGAGGACCAGAAGGGCGGCGTGACGGGGAACCTCGCGCCGACCGACGGCTACACGAGCCTCGCGCTCGGCGCGGCCTATCGGATGGAGGCGGTCGAGATCTCGGGCGGGCTGCGCTATGTCAGCATCGGCGACGCGACCTCGAGCGGCGGCGGCGGCTTTCAGGGCACCTTCAGCGGCAACTCGGCGATCGGCGTCGGGGTCCGGGTCAGCGTCTCCTTCTGAGCCTTCGGGCCGAAGATCCGGACATGCCGGCGCCTGATTCGGGGCGCCGGCGTCTCTGTTCATGCGCCTCGCCCCCGAGCGGGGATGCGCCCGCCGCGGTGCGGCAAAAAATTAACGAATTTTTCACCTGTCGCGCGTAACGTTTTCTGCGTTCCGCGCGTAGATAGCATCGGCCGCCGCGAGAGAGCGGAAAATCGTGCGCCGCCATAGACTTGCTTTGACGGAGCCGCAAGGAGAGACTAGATTTTAAGATAGATTAGATTTATCGTTGAATCATCGGAGCTTTTGACTTGCGCCTAACCTTACAGCCTTCTTTTTCGTTACAAGTGATTCGCGCCATCGCCCGCGAACCCGCCGCCTTGCCCCCGCTCGATGACGACCGCTTTGTCCGCCGCCGCACGATCGTGGTCGAGCCGGGCCGGATGCGCCCCTCATGGGATACGACGGAACGCGGCAACCTGCGCGATTTCGACGCACACACGCGCGCTGCCGAGGGGCGCGCGCGGCTCTGGCTCTTTCAGATCGACCGGCCCGAGGTGCCCTGGCTCAGCGACATATGGCTCCAGAACGGGCACAACCGTCCGCTCTCGCTCGTGCGCGCGACGCATGGCGCCCCGCAGCCCGATTGCCCAACGGCGCGCTATCGCACCGTCATGCCGCGCGAGGCGGTGCGGATCCTGACGGTCGACACCCTCGTGCACGAAACCGAGGCGCCCGCGCTGCGGATCGATGTCGCGACCGGCACGAACCCGCCCGCCCGCCATGAGGTCGGCCCGACCGCATGGGAGGATTTCCCCCTCATCCTCGAGCGCGGCTGAACCGGGCCCCGCCCGCCACGCAGCGGTGTTGCATTCCGCGGCCGATCGACTAGTTCCCCTGCCTCTGACACCGCGCAGGGCGGGGGCGCGTCGCAATGAATCAACACCTTGGCGCTAGCGGCCGCACCCCGGACGGGGCCGATTCGCGCGCGGGTCAGGCCCTTGCGCGGCGTCTTGTTCGCGAGACGCGGGGGGGTGCTTCGGCGGATACGTTCACGCGCGGGCGCTATGCGACGGATGCGTCGATCTATCAGATCATGCCGCTGGCGGTGGCGTTTCCGCGCGATGCCGAGGATGTGGCGGCGGCACTCGCGATCGCGCGCGACGAAGGGGTGGCGGTGATCGCGCGGGGTGGCGGGACGTCGCAGAACGGGCAGCCGATCGGGGCCGGGCTGATCCTCGACTTCAGCCGCCATTTCAACGGTCTGCTCGAGTTCGACCCGGCCGGGCGGCGCGCGCGCGTCGCGCCGGGCATGGTGCTCGAGCGGCTCAATGCGCGCGCGCGCGCCGAGGGGCTCTTCTTTCCGGTTGAGCCCTCGACCGCGAGCCGCTGCACGATCGGGGGGATGGCGGGCAACAATTCCTGCGGGGCGCGCTCGCTCGCCTATGGCAAGATGGTCGACAATGTGCGCGCGATCGAGGCGCTCGGGGCCGACGGCAGCGCGCTGCGGCTGGCGCCGGGCGGCGCCGACGCGCCCGCGGTGGCGCACGCGATCGCGCGCGCCGAGGCCGAGCGGGCCGAGATCGAGGCGCGCTTTCCCAAGCTGCAGCGGCGCGTCGGGGGCTACAACCTCGACAGCCTGATCGTGCCGCAACCCAACCCCGCGCATCTGCTCGTGGGCTCGGAGGGCACGCTCGCGATCTCGACCGCGATCGAGCTCGCGCTTGCGCCGCTGCCGGCGCA
>JAUREX010000173.1 GCA_030834485.1 Gemmobacter sp. | reverse complement strand
CCCGACCCTATACCCGCGGCGCCGCGACGCGCAATCTTTCGCCCGGCGGCGCATCTGCTAGGGTGAGGTCCGCAGAAGCTGCCCGGAGGTCCGAGATGAAGCCGATCCTTGCCGCCGCGCTGGCGCTTTCCCTCGGCGCCCCGGCCCTTGCCTTTGATGCCGCCGCCCTCAAGGCCTTGCGCGACACGGGCCGCTGCGAGGGGTGCGACCTCTCGGGGGCCGATCTGCGTTGGGCCAACGTCTATGCGGCCGAGCTTGCGGGGGCGCCGAACCTCGTCGGGGCCGCGCTCGGGGGGGCCGATCTCTCGGGGGCGAACCTCTATGGCGCGAACCTCGAGGGGGCGCAGCTGCAAGGCGCGAACCTGCGCGGGGCCGATCTGTCGTGGTCGAGCCTGAAGGGCGCCGATCTGACGGGTGCGGCGCTCGAGGGCGCGCGCCTCGACGGCGCAATCTTCTGCGCCACCCTCATGCCCGACGGCAGCCGCAACGACGCGGGCTGCTGAGGGCGGGGGATGGAGCAGGCGCACTGGTTCATCGTCGCGATCAGCGTGCTTGCCGATGGCTCCGTCTCGGCCGGGAACGGCACGCTGCTTGAGAGTTTCGACACGCGCGCGGCCTGCGAGGCGGCGCTGATCGACGAATTCGACCGCGGCTATTCGGCGGGCTATGCGGCGCGCCGGACCGAGGGCGCGCTGCAACTCGTGCTGGACCGCGGCAGGGGGCGCGAGGTGATGCAATGCCTCTCTCCCTTCTCGCGCGCTGCGGGCGGCTAGCGTCGGCGCGCGGCCTGCGGCAGCGGCGCGAGGCCGAATTGCCCCGGCGCATACTCGGCCCGCAGCATCTGCGCGAGCGCATCGGCAAGATCGTGGAAGGGCCGCACGCTGTTGAGGTGGCGCGGCATCGCCAGCACCATCGCCCGCCCCGCCCCGCCGATGTCGTAAAAGCGCACCCGCCCGCGGACCTCGGCGGGCAGGTTCGGCAGGATTGACGAGGGGGTGTGGCAGGTCGCGAGGCCCGCCGCCACGATGCGCACGGCACTTTCATGCGTGCTGCAGCCGAAAAAGGGATGCGCGCCGGGCAGAACGCTCGAATACCAGTCCTGCGTGCGCCCGAACCATGGGGCGACCGCGCGCAATTCGGCATAGCGCGCAAGGCAGCCGAATTCGGGCGGGGTCGGCGCCCCGCCCAGAACCGCGCCCACGACCGCCTCGGGCACGGCCGCGGGCACGGCCCAGACGATCCGATCCTCATGCGCCGGCACGACATGGAGCGAGGCGCGATGCGCCTCGAGGCATTCGTCCCGCAGGAGCGCGATGCCGATGCGGTGCGTCATCAGGAGTTCGAGCAGATCCTGCGAGGTCGGCGCGCTGGTGAGGTCGAACCGCGACAGCCGCGGCAGATCGGCCGCGAGGCGCGCGACCGCCTCGCCGAAGGGGCCGCAGAAAGAGGGCGTCGTGCCGAGGTTGATCGTCACGCCGCGCTCGACAAAGAGATCCTGGTGCTGGGCCTCGGTCGCCTCGACCTTGCCGAGGATGCGCGCCGCCGCCTCGGCCCAGAACGACCCCGCGGGCGTCAGTTCCGTGCGCAGGCTGCGGCCGCGCACCAGAAGCTGCGTCCCGAGCGCCTCCTCCATCTTGGCGAGCTGCTGCGAGATGTTGGGCTGCGACATCTCGAGCCGGCGCATCGCTCGGCTGATCGACCCCGCCACCGCCACCGCATGCAGGATCTCGAGTTGCTTGAGCGAAACCTTCATCGGCCTCGTCTGTCCATCCGTTAGATGCGATGCGAACGGCGCCGCCGGGGCAACTGTCGCCACTCGATGGCCCCCTCATATCCCCGGCATGCGGGCGGCTGCAACCTCGGGCTGTGCACGGCGCTCGCCCCACGATGCCGCTCGGCCAATTCTCTCGCATTGAAATCAGGGGCTTGTCGGCAGACTGCGCGGCTTTGCCGCAGCCTCGTGCAAGTTTGCGTGATGATCGGCGCGTGGCGCGCGGTCGCCTCGGGCCGGCATCTGCCGACAGCGCGGCGGGCAGGCCCCCTCAGACGCCGAGATGGCGCGCGATCGTCCCCTCGTCGAGCGCGCCGGGCGCGCCCGTCCAGACCGCGCGGCCGCGTTCGAGGATTACCGCCCGATCGGCGATCGCGCGCAACTCGGCCAGCGATTTGTCGACGATCAGGATCGACATCCCCTCGGCCTTCAACGTGCGGATCGCGGCCCAGATCTCGGCCCGCACGACCGGCGCGAGGCCCTCGGTCGCCTCGTCGAGGATCAAGAGCCGCGGGTTCGTGAGCAGCGCGCGCGCGATCGCGAGCATCTGCTGCTCGCCGCCCGAGAGGGTCTGCGCGCGCTGTCCCGTCCGCTCGGCCAGCCGTGGGAACAGGGCGTGGACGCGCGCCTGCGTCCACGGCCCCGGACGCGCCGCGACCGCGAGGTTCTCGGCGACCGTGAGGGGGGCAAAGCAGCGCCGCCCCTCGGGCACGAGGCCAAGGCCCAGCCGCGCCGCGCGGTGGATCGGCACGCCCGCCAGATCGTGCCCCGCGAACCGCAGCCGCCCCGCCCGATGCGCGATGAGGCGGCAGATCGTGCGCACGGTCGTCGTCTTGCCCATGCCGTTGCGCCCCATCAGCGCGACCACCTCGCCCTCGTGCAGATCGAAGCCGACGCCGAAGAGCGCCTGCACCGGTCCGTAGCCCGCCTCGACCCCCTCGAGTTCCAGAAGCGCCGCCATCACGCCCCCTCGCCGAGATAGGACCGGCGCACCTCGGGGTTGGCGCGGATCTCGGCCACCGTCCCCGTCGCGATGATGCGCCCATAGACCAGCACCGAGATGCGGTCGGCCAGCGCAAAGACCGCGTCCATGTCGTGCTCGATCAGGAGGATCGGCACCTCGCGGCGCAACTGCCCGAGCAGCCCGGTCAGCGCGCGCGCGCCCTCGGGCCCCGAGCCCGCCATCGGCTCATCGAGCAGGAGCGCCACGGGCCGAAGCGCCAGCGCCATCGCAAGCTCGAGCCGCCGACGCTCGCCATGCGCGAGCGCGTCGGCGCGCTGGTCGGCCCGCTCTGCAAGGCCCACCTGCGCCAGATGCGCCTCGGCCGGCGCGCGCAGCGACGCATCGCGCGCGGCCGCGCGGATGAAGCGCCAGCTCGTGCGCGTGGCGCCCTGGATCGCGAGCATCACATTCTCGCGCGCCGTGAAATCGCCCACGACCTGCGAGACCTGAAACGACCGCCCGAGGCCCAGCCGCGCGCGCCCCGCGGCGTCGAGCGCGTCGATCGGCCGCCCGCAGAGGCTGATGCGCCCCGCATCGGGTGCGATCTCGCCGGTGATGAGGCGCACGAGGGTCGATTTCCCTGCCCCGTTCGGCCCGATCAGGGCGTGGATCTCTCCGGCGCGCAGGTCGAGGTCGACCGCGTCGCTGGCCTTGAGCGCGCCGAACGCCTTGCACAGCCCCGCGACCTCGAGGACCGGCGCGCTCATCGCCCGCCGCTCCCATGGGCGGTGCCGACGATGCCGCCCGGCGCGCGCAGCACGATGAGGATGAGCAGCACCCCCAGCAGCGCCTGCCAATACTCCGACACCCCACCCATGAGATGTTCGAGCACGATATAGGCCCCCGCCCCCGCCACCGGCCCAACCAGACGCCCGACGCCGCCGAGGATGACGAAGACCATGATCTCGCCCGACATGTGCCACGACAGCATCGTGGGGCTGACGAAGCGGTTGAGGTCGGCATAGAGCGCGCCCGCAAGCCCCGTCAGCATCCCCGAGATCACGAAGGCCGCAAGCCTGATGCCGAAGGGGCGGATCCCGACCGCGACGGCGCGCATCGGGTTGGCGCGCGTCGCCCTCAGCGCCATCCCGAAGCGCGCGCGCACGATCATCGCCGAGAGGCCGAGCCCGACCAGCAGGAGCCCCGCCGCGATCGCGAAAAAGCGGATCGGCGCGAAGGTGTCGACCCCCGCAAAGCGGTTGCGGACATAGAAGGACAGCCCGTCCTCGCCGCCATAGGCGGGCCAGGAGATCGCGAAGTAATAGAGCATCTGCGCGAAGGCGAGCGTTGCCATGATGAAATAGACGCCCGAGGTGCGCAGCACGAGCGCGCCGATCAAGAGCGCGGCAAGCCCGCTCAGCGCCATCGCGGCGGGCCAGATCACCAGCATCTCGGTGGTGCCGTGGATCAGGAACGGCCAGGCCGCGACGGGCTGGCCCGACATCGCATGGCTTGCGAGGATGCCCGCGACATAGCCCCCGATCCCGAAGAAGGCCGCATGCCCGAAGGACACGAGCCCGCCATAGCCGAGCACGAGATTGAGGCCGACGCCCGCCAGCGCGAAGATCGCGGCCTTGGTCGCGAGGGTGACGATGAAGGGCTCGCCGGCCAGATGCGCGATCAGCGC
>JAUREX010000172.1 GCA_030834485.1 Gemmobacter sp. | reverse complement strand
GGGGGGCGCGATCCTGATGATCGGGGCGGTGTTCGACCTGCCCTTCGCGCTCCTGCTGGTGCTGTCGGTGGTGATGGGGGGGGTGACGAACCCGGTCTATTCGCTGCTGATCGCGCATACGAACGATTTCCTCAAGGCCGACCAGATGGCCTCGGCCTCGTCGGGGCTTTTGTTCCTCAATGGGCTCGGCGCGATCGGGGGGCCGCTTGTCACCGGCTGGCTGATGGAGATGGTGGGGCCCGGCGGGTTCTTCCTGTTCATCGGCAGCCTGCTCGCGCTGCTCGCGGCCTATGGCGGCTGGCGGATGCTGCGCCGTCCCTCCTCGCCCAAGGGCGAGACGGGCAGCTTCGTGCCGCTTTCGCCCGTCGCCTCGACGCTTGCGGTCGAGGCCGTGCTCGAGGCCAAGGGCGATGATGATGCGGGCCGCACGCGCGGCGCGTGAATGGAGGGGCGGATGGACGATCCCGAGGCGGTGCTCGACTTCTGGCTGGGCGAGGTGGGGCCCGAGGGCTGGTATGCGGGGGGCGAGGCGCTCGATGCGCGCGTGCGCGAGGGGTTCGCCGACCTCTGGCGGGCGGCGCGCGACGGGGGGCTCGATCACTGGGTCGAGGGGACGGCCGGCGCGCTCGGCTTCATCATCCTGACCGACCAGTTGCCCCGCAACATGTGGCGCGGCGCGGCGGATGCCTTCGCGACCGATGCGCTCGCGCTCGGGGCCGCGCGCCGGGCGGTCGCGGCGGGCTGGGACATGGGCGCGCCCGAGCCCGACCGGCAGTTCTTCTATCTGCCCTTCATGCACGCCGAGGACGGCCCGACGCAGGCCGAATGCGTCGAGCTGATCGCCGCGCGGATGCCCGAGACGGGTGCGGACAATTTGCGCCACGCGCGCGCCCATGCCGAGGTGATCGCGCGCTTTGGCCGCTTTCCGGCGCGCAACGCCGCCCTTGGGCGGGCGACGACGCCGGCCGAGGCGGCCTATCTCTCGGGCGGCGGATATGCCGAAATCCTGCGCGAATTGGGTGGCTGAGGGTTGCAATCCCGCCCGCACGGGCGTATCGCGCGCGCCATCGAGAGGTCGGTCCGAGAGATAGTTTAACGCTGAACAAGTTTTCGGAGGGGGTCCGATGGCGGTGCAGTCCTTTGACGTGGTGGTGATCGGCGCAGGGCCCGGCGGCTATGTCGCGGCGATCCGGGCCTCGCAACTCGGCCGGCGCGTCGCCATTGTCGAGCGCGAGAACCTCGGCGGCATCTGCCTCAACTGGGGCTGCATCCCGACCAAGGCGATGCTGCGCTCGGCCGAGGTGTTTCACCTCATGCACCGCGCGAAGGAATTCGGGCTGAAGGCCGAGGGGATCGGCTATGATCTGGGCGCGGTCGTGCAGCGCTCGCGCAAGGTGGCGGGGCAGCTTTCGGGCGGGATCGGCCATCTGATGAAGAAGCACAAGGTGACGGTCGTGATGGGCACCGCCACCATCCCCGCCCCCGGCCGGGTCGAGGTCGCGACCGCCAAGGGGACCGAGACGCTCGAGGCGCCGGCGATCGTGCTTGCGACCGGGGCGCGCGCGCGCGAATTGCCGGGGCTCGAAGCCGACGGCCAGCGCGTCTGGGCCTATCGCCACGCGCTGCAGCCGCCGCACATGCCCAAGGAGCTGCTCGTCATCGGCTCGGGCGCGATCGGGATCGAATTCGCGAGCTTTTACAACACGCTCGGCGCGCGCACGACGGTCGTTGAGGTGATGGAGCGCATCCTGCCCGTCGAGGATGCCGAGATCGCGGCCTTTGCCCGCAAGCAGTTCCAGAAGCTGGGGATGACGATCCTCGAAAAGGCGAGTGTCACGCGGCTCGAGCGGCGCGCCCATGGCGTGACGGCCCATATCGAGCAGGGCGGCAAGACCGAGGCGCGCAACTTCGACACCGTCATCTCGGCCGTGGGGATCGTCGGCAATGTCGAGGGGCTCGGCCTCGAGGCGCTGGGTGTCAGGGTCGAACGCACGCATGTCGTGACGGATGAATTCTGCCGCACCGGCGTGCCTGGGCTCTATGCCATCGGCGATGTCGCGGGCGCGCCCTGGCTTGCCCACAAGGCCAGCCACGAGGGGGTGATGGTCGCGGAACTGATCGCGGGCGGGCATCCGCACCCGATCAAGCCCGGCAGCATCGCGGGCTGCACCTATTGCCACCCGCAGGTCGCAAGCGTCGGCCTGACCGAAGAGAAGGCGCGCGCCGCCGGCCACGAGGTCCGCGTCGGCCGCTTTCCCTTCATCGGCAACGGCAAGGCGATCGCGCTTGGTGAGTCCGAGGGCCTCATCAAGACGGTGTTCGATGCGCGCACGGGCGAGCTTCTGGGCGCGCATATGGTCGGGGCCGAGGTGACCGAGCTCATTCAGGGCTATGTCATCGGCCGCACGCTCGAGACGACCGAGGCCGAACTGATGGAGACGGTCTTTCCCCATCCGACGCTGAGCGAGATGATGCACGAATCCGTCCTCGACGCCTGGGGCCGGGCGCTGCACATCTGAGCGCGGCCCTTCAAACCCCGCGCGGGCCCCTGTAAGACGGGGCCGAGGGGCAGGAGGGGTGCATGATCGTCGTCGATGCCTTCGCGGGGCGCAGGGTGCTGATCCTGGGGCTTGGCCGGTCGGGCCTTGCGACGGCGCGCGCGCTGATCGCGGGGGGCGCCGAGGTTCTCGGCTGGGACGATGGCGCCGAGGCGCGCGCGACCGCCGAGGCGCAGGGCATCACGCTCGGCGATCCTGCCCGCGACCGGACGTGGCAGGGCCTCGCGGCCCTGATCGTCAGCCCCGGCATCCCGCATCTTTATCCCGCACCCCATCCGGCGGTGGCGCGCGCCTTCGATGAGGGGGTGGCGGTCGACAATGATGTGGGGCTTTTCTTTCGCGCCTTCGGCCGGTCGGACTGGGCCGATCTCGAGACCCCGCCGCGCGTCGTCGCGGTCACCGGATCGAACGGCAAATCGACGACGACCGCGCTGATCGGGCATATCCTGACCGCGGCGGGGCGGGCGGTGCAGATGGGGGGCAACATCGGGCGCGGGGTGCTCGACCTCGACCCGGCGCCCGATGGCGGGATCGTGGTGCTCGAACTCTCGTCCTATCAGATCGAGCTTGCGCGCGCGCTGACCCCCGATGTCGCGGTGTTCACGAACCTCTCGCCCGATCACCTCGACCGGCACGGCGGGATGGGGGGCTATTTCGCGGCCAAGCGGCGGCTTTTCACCGAAGGCGGGCCCGACCGCGCCATCGTCGGCATCGACGAGGCCGAGGGGCGCTTTCTTGCCGACCGGCTGGCCGAGGGGCCGGGCGATGATCGCGTGATCCGCATCAGCGCCGCGCGCAAGGCGGGCGCGCAGGGGTGGTGGGTGGTGGCGCGCAAGGGGTTCCTGACCGAATGGCGCGGCGGGCGGCAGGTGGCCTCGGTCGATCTGCGGCCGATGGCCGGGCTGCCGGGCGCGCACAACCACCAGAACGCCTGCGCGGCCTGGGCGTCGGCGCGCACGCTCGGCCTTGCGCCGCGCCAGATCGAGGGGGCGCTTGCGACCTTTGCCGGGCTGCCGCACCGGGCGCAGACGGTGGCCGAGGGGGGCGGGGTGCGCTGGGTCAACGACTCGAAGGCCACGAATGCCGATGCGGCGGCGCATGCGCTCGCGGCCTTTGCGGCGATCCGCTGGATCGCGGGCGGGATCGCGAAGGAGGGGGGCATCGCGCCCCTTGCCGGGCGTCTCGGCGCGGTGCGCAAGGCCTATCTGATCGGCGAGGCGGCCGCGGCCTTTGCCGCGCAACTTCGCGCGCGGGGCCTGATTGCGGGGGCGGCACTTTTCCTGCAAGGTCGCGCGCGAAGCGTGGGCGATCCGCGCCTCCTGCGCCTGCCCGACCCCGAACCGGAGCTCTGCCGTGACTGACTTTCGCCTGCGCAAGACCTGCCTTGTCGTCGAGACCATCGCCCATGACGGCGGCCCGCCCCCGGCCGAGCCGCACCGCCGCGGCGCGATCCTCGCGGTGGTCGCGAACCCCTTCGCGGGCCGCTTCGAGCTCGAGCTGCAACCGGCGATGGAGGCGCTGAAGCCGCTCGGCCTTTCCATGGCCGAGGAATTGATTGCGGCACTCGGCGGGGCAGCGGGGATCGACGCCTATGGCAAGGGCGCGATCGTCGGCGCGGCCGGAGAGCTCGAGCATGGCGCGCTGTGGCATGTGCCGGGCGGCTATGCGATGCGCGCCCTGCTGGGCGAGACGCGCGCCATCGTGCCCTCGGCCAAGAAGGTCGGGCCGATGGGCGCCACGCTCGACGTGCCGATCGGGCATGCCAATGCCGCCTACGTGCGCAGCCATTTCGACGCCATGGAAGTCCGGCTCGGCGATTCGCCGCGCGCGGGAGAGATCCTCGTGGCCGTGGTGGTCACCGATTCCGGGCGCCCCAGCCCGCGCATCGGCGGCCTGACCAAGGAC
>JAUREX010000171.1 GCA_030834485.1 Gemmobacter sp. | reverse complement strand
GGCCGAAGTCCGTTCAAAAATCCCTCCCCCTGCCCTGCCCCCCGGCCCTGATGGCGGGCGTACCGCCATCCCTTGCACGCGGCTGTGGCGCGCCCCTTGATGCGGGTCAATCCCGCCTGGCCGGCGCGCGCCCCGAGGGGGCTTGAAAACGACGCCGCGATGGTGACGATGTTCCCATGGGTCAGACGCTCCTCTCATGGGCCTATTGCGCGCCCCAGCTTGTCGCGGTCGCCGCCGGCCGCAGCCCCGCGGACCTCGTGATCAGGGGCGGCACCCTCGTGAACGTCCAGAGCCGCGAGATCCTGCCCGGATGGGAGGTCGCGGTCGCCGCGGGCCGCTTCGCCTATGTCGGGCCCGACGCCAGCCATTGCATCGGGCCCCGGACCGAGGTCGTCGATGCCGCCGGGCGCTATCTGATCCCCGGCCTCTGCGACGGGCACATGCATATCGAATCGGGCATGCTGACGCCCGCCGAATTCGCCGCCGCCGTGATCCCGCACGGCACCACGACAATGTTCACCGACCCGCACGAGATCGCCAATGTGCTGGGCCTCGACGGCGTGCGGATGATGCATGACGAGGCGCTGATGCAGCCCGTCAACATCTTCACGCAGATGCCCTCCTGCGCGCCCTCGGCGCCAGGGCTCGAGACGACGGGGTTCGAGATCGGCCCCGACGATGTGGCCGAGGCGATGCGCTGGCCCGGTATCATCGGGCTGGGCGAGATGATGAACTATCCCGGCGTCATCAACGGCAGCCAGCAGATGCTCGAGGAGATCGCGGCGACGATGCGGGCGGGCAAGGTCGTGGGTGGCCATTACGCAACACCCGACCGCGGCATCCCCTTTCACGCCTATGTCGCGGGCGGCCCCTCGGACGACCACGAAGGCACGCGCGAGTCCGACGCCATCGACCGGGTGCGGCAGGGCATGCGTTCGATGCTGCGGCTCGGTTCAGCCTGGTATGACATCGAGAGCCAGATCACCGCGATCACCGAAAAGGGTCTCGATCCGCGCAACTTCATCCTGTGCACGGATGATTGCCACTCCGGCACGCTCGTGCATGACGGGCACATGAACCGCGCGCTGCGCCACGCCATCGCCTGCGGCTGCGACCCGCTGGTCGCGCTCCAGATGGCCACGATCAACACCGCGACGCATTTCGGGCTCGAGCGCGAACTGGGCAGCATCGCGCCGGGGCGGCGGGCCGATCTGATCCTGACCTCGGACCTCAGCGCCCTGCCGATCGAGACCGTCTTTGCCCGCGGCGTGAAGGTCGCCGAGGGCGGGCGGCTGACGGTCGCCTGCCCGCATTACGACTGGCCGAGGCACGCGCGCGAAACCGTGCGCATGGCGCGCCCGCTCGGGGCCGAGGATTTCGCGATCCGCGCGCCCGAGGGTGCTGCGCAGGTCCGCGCCCGCGTCATCGGCATCGTCGAGAACCAGGCGCCGACGCGCGCGCTCGTGGCCGATCTGGCGGTGGCGGGGGGCCTTGTCGAGGCGCAAGGCGATGTGGCGCAGATCGCGCTCGTCGAACGCCACCGCGCGACGGGGCAGGTCGTCAACGCCTTCGTCTCGGGCTTTGGCTATCGCGGCCGCATGGCGATGGCCTCGACCGTCGCCCATGACAGCCACCACATGATCGTCGTCGGCACCGACCGCGCGCAGATGGCGCTCGCGGCCAACCGCCTCGCCGAGGTCGGCGGCGGCGTCACGCTCTGGCGCGACGGGGCCGAGTTGGCGCTGGTGGAGTTGCCGATCGCGGGCCTCATGTCCGACCGCCCGGCGCGCGAGGTGGCCGACAAGGCCCAGGCGCTCGGCGCCGCGATGGCCGCCTGCGGCTGCACGCTCAACAACGCCTACATGCAGCACTCGCTGCTCGCGCTTGTCGTCATCCCCGAGCTGCGGATCTCGGACAAGGGCCTGATCGACGTCACCCGCTTTGCCGTCACCGATCTCTTTGAGGGCGCGCCCGCCCCTTCGCCTGACGGCACATGACCCGCGGCTGTCCCTTGGGGACGAGGTTGGTATCGCGTTGACGGGCCATCGAGCGTCGGGACGTCTGTGTTCAGGCGTCCAATCTTGATCCCCCCGACATGCTGTCGGACCGTTCGTTGGGGGAAGCGGAAGGGGCGTGGCCCCACGCTCGTGACGGAGGGGTATCATCCCGAAGCGCAACTCGGCCCCGATATTGGACAGGGGCAAGAAGTCGTGCGGCTTGCCGGTCGCGAACTCCTGCGCAGCCTGCGCCTCACAGGCTTGCAGCACGTTCAGCTGGCACTCCCTCAGTCGCGAATTGGCTAATGCCAACCCGTCGCCGCGCGCGGACGGCGCCAACATGCTGCTGGTCGGGGACTTGCTGAATGCCCTGCGGCATCGCCTTCCCCATGCGGGTAACCTTCAGGCGATGTCGATCAGGACGCGGCCGCCCTCGACGCGCACGGGGTGGGTGCGCAGGTCGATGCAGGCAGGGGCGCGCCTTGCCTTGCCCGAGCGATAGTCGAAGGTTGCGTTGTGCTTGGGGCATTCGATCTCGTGGCCCATCACGAGCCCGTCGCAGAGATGGACCTGCTCATGCGTGCAAAGGCCGTCGGTGCAGTAGAATGCCCCTTCCGGGCTGCGATAGATCGCATAGCTCCGCCCGCCATGGTCGAAGCGGATCAGGTCCTCGGGGTCGATGTCCTCGGTGGCGCAGGCGTCGATCCAGGGCATGGCCACACTCATTCCGCGGGGTGGCCGAGGGCTGCGGCGTGCAGATCCTCGCGATAGGGGCGCGCGCCCGCGGGCAGGTCGCGGCGCAGGAAGTAATCCTCGTTGCGCAGCTGGCGCTTCAGCGCAGGCCACATCTCGGCAAAGCCCGCCGCGATCGAGGGCGACGGCCGGGGCAGGTCGTGGCGGATCGCGGCGTGCAATTCGGGCAGGCGATGATAGGGCACCATCGGAAACATGTGGTGCTCGACGTGATAGTTCATGTTCCAGTAGATGAAGCGCGAGATGGGGTTCATGTAGACGGTGCGCGTATTCAGGCGATGGTCGAGCACATTGTCGGCAAGGCCGCCATGCTGGAGAAGCCCCGTCATCACATGGTGCCACGCCCCGTAAAGCCTCGGCAGCCCGATCACCATGAGCGGCAGGATCGACCCGAGCCAGACCGCAAGCCCGATCGTCGCCGCATAGATCGCAACCCAGACGCGCGCCACCAGCACGACCTTCCACTGCTCGGCGGCGGGTATCCAGGTCTCCTCCTCGGGGTGGATGCGGCCCGACGCGTTGTAAAGCATCCGCGCCCAGCCGTTCCATGCATCGATGAGGCCGAAGAAATTCGCGATGAGCCGCACGAATTCGGGCGGGCGCATGATCGCGATCTCGGGATCGCGGCCGACGATGATGGTGTCGGTGTGATGGCGCGCGTGGCTCCAGCGCCAGGCGATCGGGTTGCGCACGATGCAAAAGCTCGCGAAGTGATACATGACATCGTTCATCCAGCGCGTGCGGAACGCCGTGCCATGGCCGCATTCGTGCCAGCGCGAGTCCGAGGCAGAGCCATAGAGGACGCCATAGGCCAGCCAGAAGGGCGCCGACCACCACGACGGCCAGAGCGCGATCCCGATCCCCGCGAGCGCCACCATCGCCCCGAGGAGGATCACGCTGTCGCGGATCGCAGGCCCGTCGGTGCGCTGCATCAGATCCTTCATCACGCTGCGCGGCACCTCGGTGTGATACCACTCCGCCGCCGCAAGCCCGCTCTCGACCGCGCGCCGGGCATCCGCGCCAAGCATCGAATAGTCGCGTCCACTCATGACCATTCTCCTTCGTTCATCGCGATAATAGCCTCGAAGCCCTCGCGCCGCGAGACGAAAGCCGCAGAGACCGGTCGAACGAAATCAACGTGCCTGCTCGCTGCCGCGACTGCGCCTCGGCTTCGCGCAGCGCAAACGGGTGACGGCTGTTCGATTCGGCTTCGACACGACAATATCGACTGAACCCTCCGCTCAAATCCTCAAAGCCCGATCATGCCGACACCAGGTCCGGCCGTGCCGCGTGGCGGGCGCCTTGCGCTCTGCGTTCCTCAGATCGGCCGCGATCGTGCCATCGGCAAAGCGCACCACGCGGTCGGCGATGTCGGCGATGGTGGCGTTGTGGGTGATGACGAGGGTGGTGGCGCCGGTCTCGCGGCTGACGGTGTCGATGGCTTCGAGGACGCGCACGCCGGTTGCGGAATCGAGGGCACCCGTCGGCTCGTCGCACAGCAGCAGTTCGGGGCGCTTGGCGATGGCGCGCGCGATGGCGACGCGCTGCTGCTCGCCGCCCGAAAGCTGACCTGGGCGGTGCGTCAGACGTTTGCCGAGACCCACTTCGCCCAAGAGCCGTGTCGCTTCCGCATCGGCCTCGGCCGGCGAATGGCCGGAGAGACGCCGCGGAATGGCGACATTCTCCAGGGCGGAGAATTCCGGGAGAAGATGATGCGCCTGATAGACGAAGCCCAGTGTTTCGCGGCGGATCGCCGTGCGCTCCCGAT
>JAUREX010000170.1 GCA_030834485.1 Gemmobacter sp. | reverse complement strand
CGGGCTCCATCGGTCAGGCTCCGCGCAGGGGCAGGCGCGCGAGCCGCAGCGCGTTGCCAAGGACGAACACCGACGAGAGCGTCATCGCCCCCGCCGCGAGGATCGGCGAGAGGAGCCACCCCGTCGCGGGATAGAGCACCCCCGCCGCGACCGGGATCAGCGCGACATTGTAGCCGAACGCCCAGAAGAGGTTCTGGCGGATGTTGGTCATCGTCGCGCGCGCGATCCCGACCGCCGCCACGACGCCTTGCGGATCGCCCGAGACGAGCACGACATCGGCGGCCTCGATCGCGACATCGGTGCCCGTGCCGATCGCGATGCCGACATCGGCGGCCGCGAGCGCCGGGGCGTCGTTGATCCCGTCGCCGACGAAGGCGAGCGTGCCGGGGTGTTGCGTCCGCAGCGCCGCGATGGCCTCGGCCTTGCCCTCGGGCATGACGCCCGCGATCACCGTGTCGATCCCCGTCTCGGTCGCGACGCGCCGCGCGGCGGCCTCGTTATCGCCCGAGACCATCGCGACCGCGATGCCGCGCGCCTTCAGCGCCGCGACCGCGTCGCGCGCGCCCGCCTTCGGCGGATCGGCAAAGGCAAAGCCGCCCGCGAGCGCGCCGTCGATCGCGACCAGCACCACCGGCGCGCCCCTGCGCGCAAAGTCCTCGAGCGCTGCGCGCAGCGGATCGAGTGCCACGCCCTCGCGCGCCATCAGCCGCGCCGCACCGATCAGGACACGCGCGCCCGCGACCTCGCCACCCGTGCCGAGGCCCGGCCAGGCGGTGACGTTGCGCGCAGGCAGCGCGCCGAGGCCCTGCGCGCGCGCGCCCTCGGCCAGCGCGCGCGAGAGCGGATGATCCGACAGCGCCGCGACCGCCGCCGCCATCCGCCGCGCGACCCCGCCCGCGACCGGCAGCGCCCGGTCGCTGCGCAGCGCCGGCAGTTCGGCGGCAAGCTCGGCCAGCATCGGGGCAAAGCGCGCGACCGCGCGGCGCTCGGCCTCGGCGACCGCATCGGGCGGGCCGAAAGCCTCGAGCACGATGTCGATCGGCCCGTGGTGCAGGTGCAGCCGCTGCCCGTCGGGCAGGCGCGCGACCTGCGCCCCGCCGCTCATCGCCCGTCCTCGTCGGGCCAGGGGCGGATCGCGGCGGCGGTCGTGTATTCGCCGCCCTCGGCCATCATCTCGGGCAGGGTGCGGATCGCCCCCTCATGGCCGCCGAGCGCCACATAATCGGCCCGCGACATGCTGAATTCGAGCGGCGCGACCAGCGCGGGCGTCGGCACATGGCCAAATGCCCCCGGCGGCAGGCGCGTGACATCGACCATGAAGGTGATCCCGCCCCCCGGCCAGACATAGCAGGGCGCCCCGCCCGAGCTGAGCCGCGCCTCGCCCCGCTGGACGGCCTGCGTCAGCCGCACCGGGTTGCGCGTGACCCCGGCGCGCAGGCTGCCCCCCGCCCCCCCCATGAAGAGGACGGTGCAGAGCGCGGGCTCGCAATTCTCGTCGATGAGGCGCACGGTCGGCACCAGCGCCTCGGGCAGCGGCGCAGGCCGGGGCACCAGATCGTCATCGAGCACGAAATAGGCGTGATCCTCGCCCGTCGTCGACACCATGAGGAGCGTGAGCCCCGGCCGCGCGCCCTTCTTGGGATTCCAGGGCCCGAGGATCTCGAGCGGGTCGCGGATCTTCGTGCCGCCCCAGCCCGAGCCGGGCTCGGAGACGCGGAAATAGCGCCCGGGCGTGGATCGGTGGCCCTTGATGCGGATGCCCGTTTCGGGCCAGCCGATGACCTTGCCCGCCTGATGCTCCGAGACGACGCCGGTGATGTGGTCGTCGACGACCACCACCTCGTCGACAAGGCCCGCCCACTGGCTCGCGAACATCCCGATCGTCGCCGACCCGCAGCCGACGCGCATCCGCCGCTCGGGCACGCCATCGACGATGGGCGCGGCACCCGCCTGCACGACCACGCGCGCGCCGCCCTCGATCTCGAGCGTCACCGCCGCGCCGTTGCAGAGCGCCAGAAGTGCGGCACAGGTGGCGCGGCCTTCGTATTTCGACCCGCCCGTCAGGTGATGCACCCCCCCGAGCGAGAGCATCTGGCTACCGTATTCGGCGGTGGTGACATGCCCCACGACCTCGCCCTCGGCCCGCACGGCCGCGCCCTCGGGGCCGAGGTGGCGGTCGGTGTCGATCTTCACCTTGACCCCGCAATAGGAGAATATCGCCTCGGTCACGACGGTGACCATCTCGGCGCCATCAACCTGCGAGGCGATGATGAAGGGCGCGGGCTTGTAGTCGGGATAGGTCGTGCCAGCGCCGATGCCGGTGACGAAGGCATCCGCCGGCATCATCTCGCCATCCCATGCGCGCGCGGCGAAGGGCACCACCGCGCCCCCCTTCTCGATCGTGCGCGACAAAAGGACGACCGGATCGCAGCGCACGATCCGCCCGCCCTCATTGGCATAGCGGTCGCAGGCGCCGGTCTGGCCGGGGGCGATGTAGCACATGACCGGGCAGGCATCGCAGCGGATCTTGACGACGCCCGCGCCCTCCTGCCCGCCCGCCCCGGCGGGTGCATCTTCGGGCGCGCTCACACCGCGCCCCCCCGCGCGTGCTTGATCGCCGCGCGGATGCGGTGCGGGAGGGCGGGCAGGCGCGCGATCTCGGCGCCCGTCGCGTGGCGGATCGCGTTGAGGATCGCGGGCGCGGTCGGGATCAGCACATGCTCGCCCAGCCCCTTGGCGCCGAAGGGGCCTTCTGGCTCCGGGTCCTCGATCAGGTGGATGCGGATTGCCGGCATGTCGCCCGCGGTCGGGATGAGGTAGTCGTGCAGGTTCTCGGTCCGGCCCGGCACATGTTCCTCCATCAGCGCAAGGCCGATGCCCTGCGCGATGCCGCCCTCGATCTGGCCCTCGGCCAGCGCGGGGTTGATGGCGCGGCCGACGTCATGGGCGGCGATGATCTCGATCAGCCGCACCGTGCCGAGCGCGCTGTCGACCTCGAGTTCGACCATCTGCGCGCCATAGCCATAGACCGCATAGGGGTTGCCCTGCCCGTCGGCATCGAGCGGTGAGGTCGGCGGATCATAGCTCTCCTCGGCCGTCAGCACATGGCCGAAGCCGTCGCGCGGCAGGCGGCCGAGATCGATCCGGCTCTGCCGCCCGCCCTCGTCGATCGCGACCGCGCCCGGGTGCAGCGCGATCCGCGCCCCCTCGCCCGCATTGGCAAGCCGCAGGATCGCCCCCCGCAGCGCCCGGCCCGCCGCCTCGGCCGCGCGCCCCGTCACATAGGTCTGGCGCGAGGCCGAAGTCTTGCCCGCGTCCGGCGTCAGCGCCGTGTCGGAGCCGATGAGCGCGATCGCATCGACCGGAACGCCCAGCGCATCGGCGAAGATCTGCGCGATCACCGTGTTCGAGCCCTGCCCGATGTCGGTCGCGCCCTGATGCAGCACGACCCGCCCCTCGGGCGAAAGGCCCGCCCGGATGGTCGAGGGGTTCGGGATCGAGGTGTTGCCGCAGCCATACCAGCACGATGCCACCCCCACCCCGCGCCGCATCCGCCCCGGTGCGGCGTTCTGCGCCCGCACCCGGCCGAGCGCCTCGGCCCAGGGGGCGCGCAGCGCCTCAAGGCATTCCGCGATGCCGGCCGCGCGCAGGATCTGGCCGGTCGCGGTCGCATCGCCGTCGTGCAGCGCATTGCGCAGCCGGAACTCCAGCCGGTCGAGCCCGACGGCCTCGGCCAGCCGGTCAAAGAGCTGTTCCTGCGCGATCGCAGCCTGCGGCACGCCAAAGCCGCGGAAAGCGCCCGAGATCGAGCCGTTGGTGTGGATCGCGCGCGACTCGGCCAGCACGGCGGGCACGCGATAGGGCCCGGTCGCATGGACCGGCACGCGGTTGGCGACTGTGGGGCCCCAGCTTGCATAGGGGCCGGTGTCGAAGCGGCCGTCGAAGACAAAGCCCATGAGCCGCCCCTCGGCATCGCACCCGGCGCGCAGATGCATCCGCGCCGGGTGGCGCTTGGTCGTTGAGGCGATCGATTCGGCGCGCGCATAAGTCATCCGCACCGGCCGCCCGGTCCGCAGCGCCGCAAGCCCGATCAGCGGCTGGAGCGAGAGGTCGAGCTTGGAGCCGAACCCGCCCCCCACCGCCGAGGGGATGATCCGCACCCGCTCGGGCGGGAGCCCGAGGATGCGGGCGGTATCGTCTCGGTCCATCACCGGCGCCTGCGTGCAGGCGCGGATCACGACCGTCTTGCCCTCGATCCAGGCGGCACCCGCCTCGGGCTCGATATAGGCGTGCTCGACAAACCCCGTCTCCCACACGCCCTCGGCGACATGCGCGGCTTGCGCAAGCGCCGCCGCCGCATCGCCCCGCCGCACCCGGCCGCGCGTCAGCACATTCCCGGGCCTTGTCGCATGGATGAGCCGCGCGCCCGGCGCCTCGGCCTCGGCCGGATCGTCGCGGAGCGTGGGCAGGAACAGCTGGGAGGCGCGCGTGGGCATCGTGGCGCGAAAGCCTACCCCGGCGGGGCCGCGACGAGCGGGAGAGGTGGCGCAGGCTGCCGCGCGGTGGCGCG
>JAUREX010000016.1 GCA_030834485.1 Gemmobacter sp. | reverse complement strand
GATCAACAACCTCCTGCCCGGGACGCATGCGACCGACCGGGCCGTGGCGCTCGATGCCGCGGGCGCCAAGGCGCGCGGCATCACGCCTGAACAGATGCGGGCCGAGCGTGCGGCGGGCATTCCGGCGGGCCGCTACGGCACGGCCGAGGAATTCGGCGCGGCCTGCGCGTTCCTCTGTTCGGCGCATGCGGGCTTCATTGTCGGGCAGAACATCCTGCTCGATGGCGGGGCGGTCAACGCCACGATCTGACGTGCCTCAGCCCCGCGGGCCGGGCTCGATCCCCGCCTGCGGCAGAAGCGTCGCGATGCGATAGAGAAGTGCGCGTGCCGCGCGCGCCTGCGGATGCGCCTCGTCGCCCGCGACGCGGCGCAGCCCTTCTGCGAGCGCCTCGGCCTCATCGGGCGAGAGCGTGAGCGGCGGCAGGATCAGGACCGAGCGCAGGATATAGCCCATCCCGCGCTCGCCCGCGACGGGCAGGCCGGTGGCGGCAAGGATCTCCATGTCGCGCCAGATCGTGCGGGCGGATACCCCGAGCGCGCGCGCCAGCCCCTCGGCCGTGTGCACGCGCCCGTCGCGCATGATCTGCACGATGTCAAAGAGCCGCTGGTCGCGCTTCATCCCGATGCCCCCCGACTTACTGACAAAATACTGTCAGCAGCGTGGGGCGCAACCCCCGCACGGGGGCTTTGCGTCGCCGATGAGCGGGGCTAGAACACCCTCATCAACAGGCGCAGCAACGCCGGAGGAAGGGAAATGCTCAACAACATCGGACTGCCCGGGCTTCTGCTCATTGCGGTCGTGGTGCTCGTGCTCTTCGGGCGCGGCAAGATCTCGAGCCTGATGGGCGAGGTCGGCAAGGGAATCACGGCCTTCAAGCGCGGCGTGAAGGACAGCACGGAAGAGATCGAAAAGGCAGGGGAAACGCCGCGCGACGTGACGCCCCAGCCCGAGAAGGACAAGGTCTGATCCGACGCAACCGCCGACCGGATCGATGAGGGGGCTGCGATGTTCGACGTTGGCTGGTCGGAACTTCTGGTGATCGGCATCGTCGCGCTGATCGTCGTCGGTCCGCGCGACCTGCCCGGCATGTTCCGCGCGCTCGGCCGCTTCACGGCCAAGGCGCGCGGCATGGCGCGCGAGTTCCAGCGCGCGATGGAGGCCGCCGCCGACGAGGCCGGCGTCAAGGATGTCGCCAAGGATTTGCGCGCCGTCGCCGACCCCAAGAAGATGGGCCTCGATGCACTGCGCGACGCGACGCGCGCGCTTGACACCAAGCCCGGCGCGACGCGCGCGGTGCAGACGGGCGCCGCCGCCTCGGCCGCCGCACCCGCCGCCGCTGCCGCGCCTGCCGCGCCGATCACCCTGCGCCCGACGCCGCCCTCGGAGATGGACGCGATCCCCGATCCGCCCGAACCCGCCGCGGCCCCCCCCGCCGCACCCGCTGCCGCGGCGCGCGGCCCCGCCACGCAGGCCCTTGCCGAGCAGCAGGCCGCGCGGCGCGCCGAGATCGCCTCTGCCGCGCAGGCCGCGCGCGGGCCGACCCCCGCGCCCAGTCCCGAGGACCCGGCCGCATCATGAAGTCCGCCGACGAGATCAACGACACGAGCGCGCCGCTCATCGAGCATCTGGCCGAGCTGCGCTCGCGCCTGATCAAGGCGGTCGCCGCCTTCCTTGCGGCGATGGTGCTGTGCTTTACGGTCTGGAACCCGATCTTCAACTTCCTGACCGAGCCGATCTGCGGCGCTCTGGCCAATCTGCAGCAGGATTGTGGCCTCGTGCTGATCAAGGTGCAGGAGGGGTTCTTCGTCGCGATCCGCATCTCGGTCTTCGGCGGCTTCGTGCTGGCCTTTCCGATCATCGGCTACCAGCTCTGGCGCTTCGTCGCCCCGGGCCTCTATCGCAGCGAAAAGAACGCCTTCCTTCCCTTCCTCGTCGCCTCTCCGGCGATGTTCCTGCTCGGGGCGTCGTTTGCCTATTACATCGTCATCCCGCTCGCCTTCGACTTCTTCCTGAGCTTTCAGCAGATCGGCGGCGCGATCGGCGAGGAGGGCGGGGCGCCCGACCTCGCGGGGATCACCTTTCAGGGTTCGGTCGAGGAATATCTCGCGCTGACCACGAAGTTCATCGTGGCCTTCGGGCTGTGCTTCCAGCTGCCGGTCCTTCTGACGCTGATGGGCAAGGCAGGCCTCGTGAGTGCGGCGGGCCTCGGGTCGGTGCGCAAATATGCGGTGGTCGCGATCCTCTTGCTGGCCGCGATCGTGACGCCGCCCGATGTGGTCACGCAACTGATCCTCTTCACGGCCGTCTACGGGCTTTACGAGATCTCGATCCTCCTCGTGAAGCGGGTAGAGCGCAAGCGCGAGGCCGAGTTGCGCGCGCAGGGCCTCTGGGTCGAGGATGAGGACGAACCCGCGGCCGACGTCAAGCCCCCCGCGACCACCGATGCGAAGGCCCCCGCCAAGCCATGACCGACGACAGCCTGCGCCGTATCGCCGAGGCGCTCGAACGCCTCGCCCCGCCGCCGCGCCCGGCGCCCGACTTTGCCGCGGCCGACGCCTATGTCTGGCACACCGGCCCCGACCGGCTCGATCCCGTGCCAGAGGTCGCGCGCGTCGCGCTGGGGCTTCTGGTCGGGATCGACCGGGTGCGCGACATCCTGCTGGCCAACACGCTGCAGTTCGCGCGGGGCCATGCGGCCAACAACGCGCTGTTGTGGGGCGCGCGGGGGATGGGGAAATCCTCGCTCGTCAAGGCCGTCCATGGCGCGGTGCTGGCCGAGGGGCTGCGGCTGCGCCTGATCGAGATGAGCCGCGACGACCTCGCCTCGGTCGGGCGGCTTCTGAACATGATGCGGGCGGCGCCGGACGAGCGCTTCATCCTCTTTTGCGACGATCTGTCGTTCTCGCATGATGATGCGCAATACAAGGCGCTGAAGGCCGTCCTCGATGGCGGGATCGAGGGGCGGCCGGCGAATGTCCTTTTCTACGCTACCTCGAACCGCCGCCACCTGATGCCGCGCGACATGATCGAGAACGAACGTGCCAGCGCCATCAACCCCGGCGAGGCGGTCGAGGAGAAGGTCTCGCTCTCGGACCGGTTCGGGCTCTGGCTCGGGTTCCACCCCTGCGCGCAGGACGATTACCTCGCGATGGTGCGGGGCTATTGCGACGCGGGCGGGATCGAGATCGACGAGGCGCAACTGCGCGCCGAGGCGATCGAATGGCAGGCGACGCGCGGCGCGCGCTCGGGCCGGGTCGCCTGGCAGTTCTATTGCGACCTTGCCGGGCGGATGGGCCGCGCGGTCTGAGCTATTGCAGCAGCGTCATCGGGTCGATGCTCTCGAACCCGCGGCGGACCTCGAAGTGCAGAAAGGTCGGGTTGCCCGGCCGCACCGCGGCGATCGTCTGGCCGCGGCGCACGCGGGCGTCCTTCTCGACCGAGATGCCTTCGACATTGGCATAGACCGTCAGCAGGTTGTCGGCGTGGCGGATGACGATGATCGGCACCTGCTCGGTGTCGCGGGTGATCGCGGCGACGGTGCCGTCGGCGGCGGCGCGCACCGGGCTGCCGGCGGGCGCGCCGATCCCGATCCCCTCGTTGCGGCCCTTGGCATAGGGGCGCACCACCGGCCCGTCGGCGGGCATGGCGAGGATCGCGGCCGAGGCGGCGGTCCGCTCGGCCCCGAGGTCGGGGGTTGCGGGCGCGGCCTCGGGCGCAGGTGCCGCTGCGGCAGGGGCCGCAGGCGCGGGTGCGGGCGCGGCGGCCGCGGTCGTCTCGGGCAGTGGCGCGGTCGAGGACGGCGGGGCAGGGGTCTGCGAGCCGCTGCCCGGCGGCTCGGTCGCGCCACCGACGCGCCCGGGCAACGTGCCCGCGGGCGGGATCAGCAGCGTCTGCCCGACGCGCAGCGTATAGTCGGCATCGAGCCCGTTCCAGTCGGCCAGCGCGCGCACATTGACGCCATAGAGCCGCGCGACCTGCCAGGCGGTCTCGCCCCGGGCGACGACATGGCGCACGGGTTCCTTGATCTCGGGCGTCATCGGTGTCGCGCTGCGCGCCGGTTCGGCGGCCGCGAGCGTGCCCTGCGGCGGGGGCGCGAGGGTCGTCGCCGTGATCGACCCGCCCCCGCCCGATGCGACCGGCCCTTCAGCGACGCGCGCCGGCAGCACCAGCACCTCGCCCCCGGTCAGGCGCGTCTCAGCCGTCAGCGCATTGTCGCGCGCGAGCGCATCGGCCGAGACGCCAAGCCGCAGCGCGATATCGGCCACCGACTCGCCCCGGTTGGCGACGACGACCTGATAGCCGGGATAGGAGATGACGCCGCGGGCATCCGTCGCCGGCCGCGCGGCCAGATCGCGCACCGCGGCCGATGTGCTGATGCCGCGGTCGGGCGCGCGCAGGTCCCAGTCGTTGGTGGTCTGACCGCAGGCCCCGAGCATCAGAACGAGGCCAAGCCCCGTCAGCCCCGCACGCCCCCGCAGGGACCCCGCCGCATCTGTCGCACCCATCGCACCCATCCCCAATCCCGTCTCCCTGCCGGCCGTCGCCCCTGCGCCCGGGCGAAAAACTAGTCCGGCGCGATGCCCTCGACGAGGGGAACGAAGCGCACGGCGCGCAATTCCTCGTAATCGAACCCCTCCGCAAGGCGTCGCACGCGGATCAGGTGCTGCACCGTGTCCGACTGCCCCACCGGGACGATCATGATACCCCCGATCGCCAGTTGCGCCAAGAGGGGGCCGGGCGGATCCTCGGCCGCGGCGGTCACGATGATGCGGTCGAAGGGCGCCTGATCGGGCAGGCCGCGGCTGCCGTCGGCCGTCATCGCGGTGATGTTCGAGAGCCCGAGCGCGACAAACACCGCCTCGGCGTCGCGCACAAGCCGGCGGTGGCGGTCGGTCGTGTAGACCCGCCGCGCGAGGCAGGCGAGGACCGCCGCCTGATAGCCAGATCCCGTCCCGACCTCGAGCACCTTGTGGCGCGGCTCAAGCTCGAGCGCCTGCGTCATCAGCCCCACGACCGAGGGCTGGCTGATCGTCTGGCCGCAGGCGATGGGCAGGGGGGTGTCCTCATAGGCGCGCTCGGCGAAGATACCGCGCAGGAATGCGCCGCGGTCGATCCGCTCCATCGCCGCCAGCACGCGCCCGTCCGTCACCCCGCGCGAGCGCAGCGCAAAGACGAATCGCATCCGGCGCTCGGCGATCCCGTCCTCGGCGTCGTCCGTGTCGCCCTCTGCCATCAGCCGAACCGCGCCGCGACCTCGGCCAGCGCGTCATGCGCCGTCAGATCGGCGCGCATGGGCGTGATCGAGATGTAGCCCTCGAGATTGACCGCCGCATCGGTTCCCGGCCCGCTCGGCAGGTGCTGCGGCCCGCCCTTGACCCACAGGAACCGCCGCCCCGAGGGCGAGACATGCGGCACCACCCCGAACGATGTGTCGCGCCGATAGCCCTGCGGGGCCACCTTCATGCCGCGCACGCGCGCCGCCGCGACGGGGGGAAAGTTCACGTTGTAAAAGAGCCGGTAATCGCCCGCATCCCAAAGCCCCCGATCCAGCAGCGCGCGCACCACCGCAACCCCGTGGTCGCGCGCGGCCTCGAAGGGCGTCTCGAGATCCTCGGTCTCGGGCCCCATGAACTGCGAGAGCGCGATCGCCGGCAGGCCCTGCAGCGCCGCCTCCATCGCGCCGCCGACGGTCCCGGAATAGAGGACGTTCTCGGCCGCGTTGTTGCCGCGATTGACGCCCGAGAGCACGAGGTCGGGCCGCGCCCCGTCGAGCACGTCATAGAGTGCCGCGAGGACGCAATCCGCCGGGCTCCCCTCGGCGGCATAGCGCCGCGGGCCGAGGCGGGCGATCATCATCGGGTGGGTATAGCTGATCGCATGGCCCACGCCCGACTGCTCGAAGGCGGGTGCGACGGTCCAGACCTCACCGCCCGGGCCCGCGATCTCGGCGGCGATCGCGCCGAGGATGTCGAGGCCGGGCGCGTTGATGCCGTCGTCGTTGGTGATGAGAATCCGCACACCCGCCCCCGCGGTTCGCCCCTTGGCCTGACTAGCGCAACCGCGGCGGAGGGTAAAGCGGCGGGGCCGCCCGTGGCCGCCCCGCCGCGCCTTCCGATCGGCTCAGTATCCGAGCGCGCAGCCGTCCTTGCGCGGGTCCGACGCCCCCTCGAGGTGGCCCTCGGCCGAAATGCGGATCGCCTGCGCGCCGCCGAGCGCCTCATCGGCCTCGCGCACCTGATGGCCCATCGCCGCGAGTTCGGCCATCACGCTGCGGTCATAGCTGCGCTCAACCTGCATGCCGTCGACGCCGGTAAAGCAGCGCGGCGCATCGAGCGCCGATTGCAGATCGAGGCCGAAGTCGCGCAGGTTGGTGACGACGCGCGTATGCCCGCAGGGCTGATAGGCCCCGCCCATGACGCCGAAGGGGATGGTGTCGCGCCCCTCGCGCAGAAAGCCCGGGATGATCGTGTGCATGGGGCGCTTGCCGCCCTTGGCCTCGTTGGGGTGGCCTTCGGCCAGGGTGAAGCCCGCGCCGCGGTTCTGGAAGTTGATCCCGAACCGCTCCGACGCCAGCCCCGAACCGAAGGAGTGGAAGATCGAATAGATCATCGACACCGCCATCCGGTCGCGGTCGACGACGGTGATGTAGATCGTCTCGCGGTGGATCGCCTCGGTCAGGGGGGCCGCCGCCGCCATCGCGCGTTTGGGATCGATCAGCGCGGCAAGGCGCGCGGCCGTCTCGGGCGCGATCATGTGGGCAAGGCGCGTGGTGTGGTCTGGGTCGGCGATGATGCGGTTGCGCGCGTCATAGGCAAGCTTGGTCGCCTCGGCCTCGAGATGGGCGCGCGCCGTGCCGAAGGGCGCGAGCGAGGCCAGATCGAAATGCGACAGGATGTTGAGCATGAGGATCGCGGTCGCGCCCTGGCCGTTCGGCGGATGCTCGATGATCTCGGCGCCGCCATAGGTGCCGCTGACGGGCTCGCCCCAGCTCGCCTCGGTCGCGGCGAAATCCTCGAGCGTATGGGTCCCGCCCGCCGCGCGCAGGCTCGCCACCATGTCCTCGGCAACCTCGCCCGCGTAAAAGCCCGCGCGCCCCTCGCGCGCGATGCGGCGCAGAACCTCGGCCTGGCCGGGCGCCGCGAAGCGCTGCGCAAGGGCAGGGGCGGCGCCGTCGATCAGGAAATGCCGCCGCGCGGCCCCCTGCAGGCGATGGGCATCGCGCGCCCAGTCCGAGCGCACGCGCGGCGCGACGGGCACGCCCGCGTCGAAATAGCCGATCGCGGGGGCGAGGATCCGGTCCATCCCCCAGCGGCCGAAGCGGGTATTGAGGCGGCAGAAGGCATCGACCGCGCCCGGCACCGTCACCGCATCGGCGGTATCGAGCGGCATGGCGGCAAGGCCGCGCGCGCGCAGATCGGCCGCATCGAGGCCCGCCGGCGCCCGGCCCGAGCCGTTGAGCGCGAGGATCTTCTCATCGCCTGCGGGCTTCACGAGCACGAAGCAATCGCCGCCAAGGCCGGTCATCTGCGGCTCGCACAGGCCGAGGAGCACCGCGCCCGCGATCGCCGCATCGGCGGCGTTGCCGCCCTGCGCCAGCACATCGATCGCGACGCGCGCCGCGAGCGGATGCGAGGTCGCGCACATCCCGTTGGTCGCATAGACGGCCGAACGGCCGGGGAAATGGAAATCGCGCATCGGGGCCTCCCTCTCGTGGCGTTGGGCGGCTCATAGCGAGGCCGCCCGGCGCGCACAAGCATCAGGCCGTGCGCAACCTCAGCCGCAGCCGGTTGCGCCTCCCGAGCCGGTCATAGCCCACCCCCGCCGACAGGAGGCGTATGAGCGGCCAGCCAAAGCCGCCCTCGGGGCGATGGTGCGGATCGGGCATGAGGGCCGAGGGCAGCGCGCCCCCGGGCATCGGCCGGCCCCAGTCGATCACGCTGCAAACCGCCGCCCCGTCGCGGCCAAAGCCGAGCGCGAGGCGCACGGGCCCGCCCGCCCCGCCATAGGCGTGGCGCGCGATGTTGGTCAGCACCTCGGCCAGCACGATCTCGGCGTCGCGCCGCGCGCCTTCGGCCAGCCCGCCCGCGGCGAGCTCGGCCATGATCGCGCCCAGCGCGGCGCGCACCCCCTCGGGGCAGGCCTCGATCCGGTGGCGCGTCGCGCCGCGCGGCTCAGGGGGCTTCGGCATGGATCGTGAACACCGTATCCATGCGCGTCAGGCGCACGACACGCTCCACCGCCGGGCCGAGGGCCGCGAGTTCGAGCCGCCGGTCGGGCCCGAGCATCTTCATCACCGCGATCACCGCACCGAGCCCGCTGCTGTCGAGGAATTCGACGCGCGAGAGGTCGAGGATCACCCGCTCGGGCGCCCCGGCCGCGATCTCGCGCATCCGGTCCTTGAACTGGATCGCCACCGCCGCATCGAGCCGCGCCTCATCGAGTTGCGCCACCAGCGCGGCCCCCTCGCGCCTCACGGAAATCTGCATCTATCCCTCCATCCCGACCACACGGCGCCGAGACTAGACGCGACCCCTTACCATCCGGTAAGCGGCGCAGGACGCGCTTGGGGGAAATGATGCAGACCGCGGCCGATGCCCTCCTGCCCGATCCGCGCGTGATCCATGCCGATGGCTGGATCGTCGTGGCCGACAAGCCCTCGGGCCTGCATTCCGTGCCCGGCAAGGGCGAGGAGAAGGCCGACAGCGCGATCGGCCGCCTCGGGCGCCTCTTTCCCGGCATCCGCCTTGTGCACCGGCTCGACCGCGACACCTCGGGCGTCATGCTCTTTGCCCGCACCCACCCCGCGCAGGCCGCCCTCGGCCGCCAGTTCGAGGGGCGCAGCGTCGGCAAGCTCTATGTGGCGCGGGTGGCGGGCCGGATCGCGGGCGATTCGGGCGAGGTCGACCTGCCGCTCTGCGTCGACTGGCCCAACCGCCCGCGCCAGCATGTCGATCATGCGAACGGCAGGCCCGCGCGCACCCTCTGGCGCGTGATCGCGCGCGGCGATGCCGAGACGCGGGTCGAATTGCGCCCGCTGACCGGGCGCAGCCATCAGTTGCGGGTGCACATGGCCGCGCTCGGCCACCCGATCCTCGGCGATACGCTCTATGCGGGCGCGGAAGCGGCGGCGGCGCATCCGCGCCTCATGCTGCACGCGGCCGAAATAGCCTTAAACCATCCGGGCACCGGCGCGCGCCTGAGTTTTGCAGCACCGGTCCCGTTCTGAGGGGTCATTCCGCCGCGCGCAGCGGCACCGAGCCGTAGGGTTCCGCCCGCGGCGCATCGTCGGGGGCGGGGGGGGCGTCATCCTCCCAGATGATCTCCGGGTGGCGCAGCCGTGCGGCCTCGCGCGCCAGCGCGCGGTCGCGCGCCGCCGCGCTGTCGCGCCCGAACGACAGCGCCGCAAGCGTCGCGCGGCTCCGATAGGCCCCGACCCCGAGCCAGACCCGGATCGCGAGCATCGCGGGCGTGAACAGGATCGTCAGCACCGTCGCCACCCCGAGACCGAACACGACCGCGGTCGCCAGCTGCTTCCACCAGAGCGCGGTCGGGCTGTCGATCGAATAGCCGCCGTTGATGAAATCGAGGCTGAGGCCGAGCATCATGGGCGTCAGCCCCGCCATCGTCGTGATGGTGGTCAGCAGCACGGGCCGGATGCGCGCCTCGACCGTGCGCACGATCGCCTCGATCCGCGGCATGTAGCGGGCATATTCCTGATAGGTGTCGATCAGCACGATGTTGTTGTTCACGACAATCCCGGCAAGCGCCACGATCCCCGTCCCGGTCATGATGATCGAGAAGGTCTGATCCATCACCAGCATCCCGATCAGCACGCCGGCCGTCGACAGCACCACCGCCGTCAGCACCAGGACCGAATTGTAGAAGCTGTTGAACTGCGTAAGCAGGATGATGAACATGAGGCCAAGCGCGCCCGAGAAGGCGACCTGAAGAAAGGCGCCCGCCTCGGCCTGATCGGCCTGATCGCCGGTCCATTGCCATTCGACGCCCGCGGGCAGGGGGTTGTCGGTCTGAAGCCAGCCGGTGATCGCGGCGATGCGCTCATTGGCGGTGATGGGCTGGCCCTCGGCGTTGCGCCCGCCCGTCTCGACATCGGCGCGCACGTCGTAAAAGCGCTTCTGATCCACCCGGTCGATCCGCGCGAGTTTCGCGACCGGCTCGCGGGTGACGAAGTTCGAGAGCGGCACGAGCCCGTCGCGGGTGCGCACCTTCATCGTGTCGAGGGTGGCGAGCACGCGCGCATCCTCGGGCAGGCGCACGCGGATGTCGATTTCCTCGTCCGAGCTGTCGACCCGCATCGTGTCGAGCAGGATCCCCCGCGTCACGAGTTGCACCATGCCGCCCACGGTCGCGACATCGGCGCCGAAGCGGCCGGCCTTGGCGACATCGACGGTGATCTCCCAGTCGATCCCGGGCAGGGGGCGGGTGTCCTCGATCGCGGTGATCGAGCCCATCTCTTCCATCTTCGCGACGACGGTGCGCACCGCGGCGTCGAGGGCGGCGAAATCATCGCCCGACAGCCGCAGGTGCAGCGGCTTGGCACCCGCCGGGCCGCGGGCCTGCGCCAGGACATCGATGCGGATCCCCGGCAGTTCCGACAGCCGTGCCTCGAGCCGGTCGATGATGGCGTTGCCGTTCATCCCGGGCTGGCCCGTGCGCTCTTCCCAGGGCGTGAGTTCGATCTGGACCTGCCCGATCGCATCGAGGGGCGAGGACGCCCCGCCCGTGTTCTGGTTGAGGCCGCCCGACCCGGCGAAGGCAAAGCTCGAGGCGACGCCGGGCGTCGCGATCACGATCTCCTCGACCTCGCGCAAGAGCGCGTCCTTCTCGGGCAGCGAGAGGTTGCCGCGCGCGCGCACATAGACGATCGCCTGTTCGCTGTCGGTCTCGACGAAGAACTCGGTGCCGCGGTTGTTCGCGCCGTAATAGGCAAACACATTGACGACAAAGAGCACGACCAGCCCGACCGTCACGATCGGCATGACCGGGTTTGCCACGAGAAAGCGCATCACATGGCCAAAGGCGGTGCGACGATGCCCGCCCTCGACCGCGCGCGCGCGCCGGCGCCAGCGCGCCGCCTCGATCGAGATCGAGGCCGAGACCGCGCCCGCCACGAAGAGGATCATCCCGGGCAGGAGCGCGAGCGGCCCGCCCGCGGGCGCCGCCCCCCCGAGCAGATAGCCCGGGTTGATGGTCTGCATCCCGCCGATGAACACGAGATAGAGCGAGACCGGCACGAGGGCCGCACGCAGCGCCCAGGGCAGGCGGCGCAGCGCCTCGGACGCCTGATTGAGCCGCCGGCTGACCCGGCCCGTGACCCCGCCCATCACGGGCAGGAAGATGATCGCGACGATGAAGCTCGCGATCAGCACGAAGATGAGGGTGACGGGCAAAAGCCCCATGAACTCGCCCGCGACCCCCGGCCAGAAGAGCATCGGCAGGAACGCGCAGAGCGTCGTCGCCGTCGACGAGGCGATCGGCCAGAACATCCGCTCGGCCGCCTCGACATAGGCCCGCATCGGCCCCTGACCCTCGGAGATGCGCCGGTCGGCGTATTCGACGACGACGATCGCGCCATCGACCAGCATCCCGACCGCGAGGATCAGCCCGAACATCACGATGTTCGAGATCGTCACATCCATGATCGCGAAAAGCGCGAAGGTCAAAAGGAACGAGGTCGGCACCGCAAAGCCCACGAGCAGCGCCGAGCGCGTCCCGAGCGCGCCCAGCACCACGATCATCACGAGCGCGATCGCGGTCATGACCGAGCCTTCGAGCTGCCCGACCATCCCCGCGACCGTCTTCGACTGGTCGAGCGAGGTCGTGACCGTGATCGCCTCCTGCAGCGCCGCGGGCCATCCGGCCTCGACCTCGGCCACGACGCGGCGCACCTCGGCGGCGGTGTCGATGATGTTGAAGCCCTTGCGCTTGACGACCTGCAGCGCGACCGTCGTCTCGCCGTTGAAGCGCGCGGTGCCGGCGCGGTCCTTGAAGGTCAGGCGGATATCGGCGATGTCGCCGAGCGTCACGACCCGGTCGCCGTTGACCTTGACCGGCAGCGCATAGACATCCGCCACCGTCGAGAAGGACGAGGGGATCTTGACCGCAAAGGCCGCGTTCTCGGTTTCGATCTCGCCCGCGGCGATGAGCTGGTTGTTGTTGCGCACGACCGAGACAAGCTCGCCCGCGGTGACGTTGTAGGCCTCGAGCCGGAGCGGGTCGATCACCACCTCGACCATCTCGTCGCGCTGCCCCGCAAGCTTGGCATCGAGCACCGCGTCGATCGATTGCAGGCGGTCCTGCAGGTCCTTGGCGACCTGCACCATCGTGCGCTCGGGCAGCGCGCCCGAGAGGGCGACGATGATGATCGGAAATTCGGAAAAGTTGATCTCGTTGATCGAATACTTGTCTGCGCCCTCGGGGAACTTGCCTTCGACCGTGTTCATGCGGTCGCGCACATCGGCGATGGTCTTGGGCTTGTCCCAGCCGAATTCGAACTCGAGCACGAGGCCCGCATAGCCTTCGGACGCCGTGCCGGTCATCTTCTTGAGCCCGTCGAGGTCGGACATCTCGGTTTCCATGACCTTGACGAGCAGACGCTCGCTGTCGGCCGCCGAAATGCCCGGGTAGGGCACCGAGACGAAAAGCGCCGGGATCTCGATGTCGGGCTCGCCCTCCTTGGGCAGGCCGACATAGGCATAGCCCCCCGCGAGGAGCGCCAGCAGCGCGAGCGCGACCATCATCCGCGCGCGCGCCGCAGCCCAAGAGACGATCCCGATCATGGCGCGACCTCCGCGCGGGTGGCGATGACGGCGACGCCGTCGATGACATATTCCTGCCCCACGACGATCACCTCGACCTCATCGGGCAGGCCGGCGAGCCAGACGCCCTGCGGCGTGTCGCGCAGCATCCGCACGGGGGCGAATTGCGCGCGGCTCTCGGCGTCGACGATCCGCACCCCGAGCCGCCCCCCGTCGTCGAGCGTCAGCGCCGAACCCGCGAGCAGATGGGCCTTCATGCCCTCGGTCGCGATCACGATGTCGACCGTCTGCCCGTCGCGGATCGAAAGCGTGCCGTTCGCGGCTGTCACCTCGACGCGGAAGGTGCGCGTCTGCGGGTCGGCGCTGCGGGCAACGAAACTGACCTGCCCCGCTACATCCGCCCCGGTCGCGAGGCGCCCGCCCGCCATCGCCCCGATCTTGACGCGGTCGACATCGGCCTCGGCGACGAAGCCCACGAGGCGCATCGGATCGAGCTGGATCACCTTGGCGCAGAGGCCGCCCGGCTGCAGCAGGCTACCATGCTCGGCGGTGGCGTTCTCGAGCAGGCCCGCGAAGGGGGCGCGGATCTCGAGCCGCTCGAGCTCGCGCCGCGCGCCCTCGAGGGCGGATTGCGCCGATTGCAGCGCGGTGCGCGCCGCGACGGCGCGCGTCTCGGCGGCAAAGCCGCCGGCCTTGAGCGCCTCGGCGTTGCGCAGGTTCAGTTGCGCCTCGGCAAGGCGCGCCTCGGCCTCGGCAAGCGCGGCCTGCCGCGTGCCCGGATCGAGGCGGCAGAGCACCTCGCCCTCGGCCACGGCCGCACCGCGCGGCAGCGCCTCGGAGATCACCCGCCCGGTCGTCTCGGCCTTCGCCTCGACCGAGCGCGCGGCCTCGGTCTGGCCGCGCAGCAGCACCGCATTCTCGACCGTGCGCGCGACGCTCAGCCGCGTCACGACGGGCACGGCGCGTTCTTCTGATGCGGTGGCGGTCGCCTCGGCGGGCGCCTCTGCGGTTGCCTGCGGCGCGGCGGTGCCGCGGCCGGCAAAACCCGTGAGCGCATCGCGCTCCATCACGAGCAGATAGAGAACCCCCGTCACGAGGAGTGCTGTCAGGATCGGTATCAGGCGCATGTCACCCTCATCGCAGGCGGCCCGGCCGGACGCGGGGCCGCGCCTCGACGTGCCCAAGGGGCGCGTACGATCGCGTTCTCGCGTGCAGCTATGCCTTCGCGGGACAATTCACAAGGGTTTACGCACGAAGACGCCGGACGGATGACCCGTCCGGCGTCTGTTTGCGATCAGAATGCGCGCAGCCTCAGGCGGCGCGCGCAAGATCGCGCAGGACGTAGTGCAGCACACCGCCGTGGCGGACATAGTCGATCTCGATCTCGGTATCGATCCGGCAGCGCAGCGCGATCTCGCGCATGCGCCCGTCGGCATAGGTGATCGTGCAGGGCACCGTCGAGAGCGGCCGGAGGTCGCCCTCGAGCCCGCCGATCGCCACCGTCTCGTCGCCCTTGAGGCCGAGGGTGCGGCGCGTCTCGCCGCCCGTGAACTCGAAGGGGATGACGCCCATCCCCACGAGGTTTGAGCGGTGGATGCGCTCGAAGCTCTCGGCGATGACGGCCTTGACGCCCAGAAGGGCCGTGCCCTTGGCCGCCCAGTCGCGCGAGGAGCCGGCGCCGTATTCGATGCCGCCGAACACCACGAGCGGCACGCCGCGCGCCTGCCAGGCCATCGCCGCCTCGTAGATCGAGGTCTGCGCCCCGTCGGGCCCGAGGCTGTAGCCGCCCTCGACGCCCTCGAGCATCTCGTTGCGGATGCGGATGTTGGCGAAGGTGCCGCGCATCATCACCTCATGCGCCCCGCGCCGCGCGCCATAGCTGTTGAACTCCGACACCGGCACCTGATGATCGGACAGGTAGACCCCTGCCGGGCTGTCCGGCTTGAACGAGCCCGCCGGGCTGATGTGGTCGGTCGTGATCATGTCGCCGAGCAGCGCGAGGATGCGCGCGCCCCGCAGGTCGCGGATCACGCCCGGCTCGCGCGCCATGGCGCTGAAATAGGGCGGGTTCTGGATATAGGTCGACCCGGCGGGCCAGGCGTAGGTCTCGCTCGGCACCGTCTCGACCGCCTGCCAGCGGTGGTCGCCCTTGAAGACATCGGCGTATTTGCGCAGGAACGCATCGCGCGTGACGGTCGCGTGGACGATCTCGGCCACCTCGGCGTTTGAGGGCCAGATGTCGCGCAGATAGACCGGCACGCCCTCGGGCGTGTGGCCGATGGGCGCGCGCGTGATGTCGATGTTCATGTCGCCCGCGATCGCATAGGCCACGACCAAGGGCGGTGAGGCGAGATAGTTCGCCCGCACGTCGGGGCTGATGCGCCCCTCGAAGTTGCGGTTGCCCGACAGCACCGCGGCGGCCACCAGATCGCCCTCGGCGATCGCCTTCGAGATCTCGGGCTGGAGCGGCCCGGAATTGCCGATGCACGTCGTGCAGCCATAACCGACCAGGTTGAAGCCCAGCGCGTCGAGATCGGCCTGAAGCCCCGCCGCCTCGAGATAGTCCGACACCACCTGCGAGCCGGGCGCGAGCGAGGTCTTGACCCAGGGCTTGCGCGTGAGGCCGAGCGCGCGCGCCTTGCGCGCCACCAGCCCCGCCCCGATCATCACATAGGGGTTCGAGGTATTGGTGCAGGACGTGATCGCGGCGATCACGACCTTGCCCGAGGACATGGTGTAATCCTGCCCCGCAACCGGCACCTCTGTGCCCAGCGGGCGCTTGAAGCCCTTTTCCATCTCGCCGGCGAAGCGCGCGCTCGCCTCGGTCAGGGGCAGCCAGTCCTGCGGGCGCTTGGGGCCCGAGATCGCGGGCACGATCGTGCCCATGTCGAGCGCGAGCGTGTCGGTATAGATCGGGTCGTAATCGGGGCCGCGCCACATGCCGTTGGCCTTGGCATAGGCCTCGACCAGCGCGATGCGCGCCTCGTCGCGGCCCGTCTGGCGCAGATAGCGCAGGGTCTCGGCGTCGATCGGGAAAAAGCCGCAGGTCGCGCCATATTCGGGCGCCATGTTGGCGATCGTCGCCCGGTCGGCGAGCGGCAGATGGTCAAGCCCCGGCCCGTAGAACTCGACGAACTTGTTCACGACCCCCTTCTTGCGCAGCATCTCGACGACCTTGAGCACGAGGTCGGTCGCGGTCGTGCCCTCGACCATCTGCCCGGTCAGCCGGAAGCCCACCACCTCGGGGATAAGCATCGAGACCGGCTGGCCCAGCATCGCGGCCTCGGCCTCGATCCCGCCCACGCCCCAGCCCAGCACCGCAAGGCCGTTGACCATCGTCGTGTGGCTGTCGGTGCCGACAAGCGTGTCGGGATAGGCGACCCTCTCGCCCGACGGGTCGGTGTCGGTCCAGACCGTCTGGGCGAGGTATTCGAGGTTCACCTGATGGCAGATGCCCGTGCCCGGCGGCACGACGCGGAAATTGTCGAACGCCTGCTGGCCCCATTTGAGAAAGCGGTAGCGCTCGATGTTGCGCTCGTATTCGCGCTCGACATTGAGCTGGAAGGCGCGCGGGGTGCCGAATTCGTCGATCATCACCGAATGGTCGATCACGAGGTCGACGGGCGTCAGCGGGTTGATCTTTTGCGCGTCACCCCCGAGCGCCTTGATCCCGTCGCGCATCGCCGCAAGGTCGACGACCGCCGGCACCCCGGTGAAATCCTGCATCAGCACCCGTGCGGGGCGATAGGCGATCTCGCGCGGGTTGCGCCCGCCGGCCTCGGCCCAGTCGGAAAAGGCGCGGATGTCCTCGACCGTCACGGTCCGGCCGTCCTCGAAGCGCAGCATGTTCTCGAGCACGACCTTGAGCGCGGCAGGCAGCCGGCCAAAGCGGCCGAGCCCGGCCTCCTCGGCGGCGGGGATCGAGTAAAAGGCATAGCTCTGCCCGCCCGCGGTCAGGCTGCGGCGGGTCTTCTGGCTGTCATGTCCGACGGTCACGGTCATCGCGGGGCCTCATGCTGAACGGGTGGCGATTCGGTCGGGGAGGATTGTATGCAAAGGTATGCCGTATTTCCAGCCCCCTCGCCGGCGCGATGGCCGGCCGGGCGCGCCCTCTCGCAATTCCTTGATTGGCACAGCCCGACGAAGGGCGCTAGGAAAAGGCGCTATCAACATGAAGGTTCGCCCCCTTGCCGCGCCGATACCCCTTCGCCCTGATCCTCGCGCTCTGCGGCGCGGCCGCCGCCCCGGGCGCGGTGCGCGCCCAATCGCCGGTGGTGGTCGAGCTCTTCACCGCACAGGGCTGCGCGGCCTGCCCGCCGGCGGATGCCTTTCTGGCCGAGCTTGCGACGCGCGCCGATGTGATCGCGCTGGCGCTCCATGTCGATTACTGGGATTACATCGGCTGGCGCGACACCTTCGCGCAGGGCGCCTTTACCGAGCGGCAAAAGGCCTATGCGCGTGCGGCCGGGGCGCGCACGATCTACACCCCCCAGATGGTGGTGCAGGGCCGCGAGGCGATGCCCGGCACCCGCACCGAGGCCGTGACGGCGCGCATCCTCGAGACGGCGGCCGAGCCGCAGACGATCAGCCTCGAGGCCAGCGGCAGCGCCGACGGCGCGCGCCTCGTGCTGCGGCCGCTCGCGGGGCCGGTGGGCGGGGCGCGCGTGCACCTCGTGCGCTACGAGCCGCGCGTCGATGTCGCGATCGGCGCGGGCGAGAACGCGGGCCGCAGGCTCGAGGGGCACAATATCGTGCTCTCGTGGGAGACGCTCGCGGAATGGGACGGGAGCGCCCCGCTCGAACTCGAGGTGGCACTGCCCGGGTCCCTGCCTGCGGTCGCGATCGTGCAGCGCGCCGATCAGGGCGCGATCCTCGGCGCGCTGCGCCTGCGCTAGCCAACCCGCGCCGAGGGGGCTTGCCTGCGGGCGGCGTCGCGGCCAATCCTGCGGCTGTGGCAAAGAGGGCGGGGATCATGGCAGGGGTCGGAACGGCAGAGGGGGGCGCGCGCGCGATCGGGCGCCTCAACGGCGTCATCGGCGCGCTCGAGGCCGGCAAGCCCGCCTTCATGGCCTTTGCCCGCCCCGAGCGCGACGAGGCGGCGGCACTGGGCAGCTCCGACCTCGACGGCGTCCTCTTCGAGATGGAGCACACGCCCTTTTCGGCGGGCGATCTGCGCGATGCGCTGGCCTATCTCGTCGACCGGCGCCGGCTCGTGGAGTGCGGCACCCTCGCGCCCCCCGTCACCCCCTTTGCGCGCATTCCCGCCAACGGCGTCGAGATGAACCTCTGGCAGGCCAAGCAGGTCCTCGACATGGGCGTCTATGGCGTGGTCTGGCCCCACGTCGCAACCCCCGCGCAGGCAGAGAACGCGGTCGCCGCCTGCCGCTATGGCAGGCCGCTTCCAGCCTCGGGCCACCCCATCGGGCGGCGCGGCGACGGGCCCGCCATCGCGGCGCGCTACTGGGGCCTCGGCCAGCAGGAGTATTACGCGCGCGCCGATGTCTGGCCGCTGAACCCCGCGGGCGAGATCCTCGTGATGCTGATGATCGAGAGCGTCGAGGCCATCGACGCGCTGCCCGAGATCCTGCGGGTGCCGGGCGTGGGGGCGATTATGATCGGCGAGGGCGACCTCAGCCAGCAGCTCGGGCATCCGCGCGCCTATGACCACCCCGCCGTGCGGCGCGAGGTGGCGCGCGTGCTCGCGGCGGCGGCGCAGGCGGGCGTGCCGGTCGCGCACCCCCATGTCGGGCCCGACAATGCCGAGCAGGTGCTGGCCGCGGGCTTTCGCATCCTCTGCACCACGCCCACGCGCAGCTTCGCGGGGCTTGAGCGTGGCCGCGCGCTTGCCCGCCGCGACGGGGGCTGAGGGCGCGATGGCGGGGGGCGCGGGGCAGGGCGGGCTTGCGGGGGCCTATGCGCTCGACGGGCAGGATGCCTGCCTGCGGCTCTATGCCGACTGGGCGCAGAGCTATGACGCGGGCTTTGCCGCGGCGATGGAATACCGCCTGCCCGCCCATGTCGCGGCTGCCTTTCTTGCTGCCGGGCCGCCCGCGGGGCCGGTCCTCGATGTCGGGGCGGGGACGGGGCTTTGCGCAGCGGCGCTGCGCGCGCAGGGTTTTGCCGGCCCGATCGACGGGGTGGATCTGTCGCAGGAGATGCTCGACGTCGCGGCCACCAAGGGGGTCTATCGCGCGCTTTACCGCGCCGATGTCACGCGCCCGCTGAACCTTCCCGAAGGCTATGCGGGCGTCGTCAGCGCGGGGACCTTCACCTCGGGCCATGTCGGGCCCGAGGCGCTCGATCCCATCCTCGATTGCACGCGACCCGGCGCCTGCCTCGTGCTGTCGGTCAACCTCCGGGTGTGGGAGGGGGGCGGCTTTGCCGATGCCCTTGCGGCGCGCGCCGACCGGATCGAGGCGCCGCAGATGATCGATGTGGCGATCTATGGCCCGGCCGCCGCGCAGGCCGATCCCGCCCATGCGGCCGACCGCGCGCGGATCCTGATCCTGCGCCGGCGGGGCTGAACCGGGCCCTCAGCGCCGCGCGGCGCCCTCGGGCGGGGCGGGTGCGTCGATCCGGCGGATCGCGCGCAGTTCGGGAAATATCCGCGCCCAGAGTGCCGCGACCGCCACGCACCCCGCCCCCCCGATCAGCACCGCCGGCACCGCCCCGATCAGCGCCGCCATCCCGCCCGCCCGGAACGCCCCGAGTTCGTTCGAGGCGCCGACGAAGACCTGATTGACCGCGTTGACCCGCCCGCGCAGCGCATCGGGCGTCCAGAGCTGCACGAGCGTGCCGCGCAACACGACGCTCACCATGTCGAAGGCGCCGGCGAGCAGCAGGCACAGCGCCGAGAGCCAGACCACCTGCGAGAGCGCGAAGCCCGCGGTGCAGAGCCCGAACCCCGCGGCCGAGATCAGCATGAGCCGCCCCGCATGGTCGCGGATCGGGAAGGAGACGAGGTAGAGCCCCATCGCGATGCCGCCGATCCCGGGTGCCGCGCGCAGCACCCCGAGCCCCACGGGCCCGACCGCGAGCACGTCGCGCGCAAACACCGGCAAGAGCGCCACCGCCCCCCCGAGCAGCACCGCAAAGAGATCGAGCGAGATCGCCCCGAGGATGACCTTGCGCCCCCAGATGAAGCGGAACCCCGCGAGCATCACCTCGAGCCGCGGCCCGCCCTCGGCGCGCAGCTGGCGCGGCGGCGGGATGAGGAGCGCAAGCACGATCGCCGCCCCGATCAGGCAGGCCGAGGTCGCGAAGGCAAGCTCGGGCCGCAGCCCGTAGATCAGCCCGCCAAGCATCGGCCCCGCGATGGTCGTGACCTGAAACGTCGTTGTCGTCAGCGCGACCGCATTCGACAGATCCGCCGGCGGCACCAGATTGGGCAGGAGCGACTGCCGCGCCGGGTTGTAGAAGGCGCGCGCGACGCCGAAGACGACCATCGCGGCAAAGATCAGCCGCACATCCCCGGCTTGCGCCCGCGTCAGCGCGAGCAGCGCCAGCGCGCAGCAAAGCTCGAGCGCGAGGCAGATCGCGATCACCCGCCGCCGCGCGAAGCGGTCCGCCACCGCCCCCGTCAGCAGCACGAGCACGAGCGCGGGCAGGAATTGCGACAGGCCCACGAGCCCGAGATCGAGCGGGTCGCGCGTCATGTCATAGACATGCCAGCCGACCGCGACCGTCTGGACCTGCGCCGAGAGGTTCACGCAAAGCACCATCGCCCAGAAGCGCGCGAACCCCGGATGGGCAAAGGCCGGCCAGCGCCGCCCGATCCGCCCCGCACGCCCCGTGTCGTCCATCCCGCTCCCGCCCCGTCCGCGCCCCGTCTGCGCCCCGCCAGTCCGTGCCACAGACGCCCTTGCATCGGCGCGGTCAACCCCGCCCGCATCGCCCGCGTGCCCGTCGTGCTGGACAGCCCGGGCCGCTTGGCCTATCCCGCGCCATCATGCCCGCGAAATCCGATCCCAATTCGAAGCTGATCGCCGAGAACCGCCGCGCGCGGTACGATTATGCCATCGAGGACGACATCGAGGCGGGGATCGTGCTCGCGGGCTCCGAGGTCAAGGCGCTGCGCACCGGCCAGTCCGCCATCGCCGAGAGCTATGCCTCGGTCGAGGGGGGCGAGCTCTGGCTCATCAACAGCTACATCGCCGCCCTGCCGCATGCCGGTGTGTTCGGCCATGAGGAACGGCGCCGGCGCAAGCTTCTGGTCTCGCGCCGCGAACTCGCGCGGCTCTGGCAGGCGACCCAGCGCGAGGGCATGACCCTCGTGCCGATCGCGATGTATTTCAACGACAAGGGCCGGGTGAAGGTCAGGATCGGGATCGCCAAGGGCAAGAAGCTTGCCGACAAGCGCGAAACCGAGGCAAAACGCGACTGGCAGCGCCAGAAGGCGCGGTTGCTCAAGCAGGGCTGAGGGGGCCGATGTGCCCATGGGGAGAGTGGCGATGACCAAGGACGATCCGCGCACGCTTGTCTCGACCGCCTGGCTCGCGGCCCATCTCGAGGATCCCGACCTGCGCATCCTCGATGCGTCATGGTTTCTGCCGCAGATGGGGCGCGACGCGCAGGCCGAATACGCCGCCGGCCACATCCCCGGCGCGCGCTTCTTCGACATCGACGAGATGTCGGACCACCGCTCGGCGCTGCCCCATATGGCGCCCCCGCCCGAAAAGTTCATCAGCCGGATGCGCGCGATGGGCGTGGGCGACGGCCATCAGGTCGTGATCTATGACGGGGCGGGGATCTTTTCGGCCCCGCGCGTGTGGTGGACCTTTCGCCTGATGGGCAAGACGGAGGTCGCGGTGCTCGATGGCGGGCTGCCGAAATGGCGCGCCGAGGGGCGTGCGCTCGAGGACCTGCCGCCCGTCCCGCGCGACCGGCACATGACGGTGCAGCGGCAGGCGGGGCTCGTGAAGGATGTGACGCAGGTCGCGCAGGCCTCGAAGCTCGGCGATCACGAGATCCTCGATGCGCGCAGCCCCGGCCGCTTTCGCGGGGAAGAGCCCGAGCCGCGCCCGGGCCTGCGCTGCGGCCACATCCCGGGGTCACGCAACGTGCCCTTCCAGACGCTTCTGAACCCCGACGGCACGATGAAGGACGAGGCCGGGCTGCGCGCGGCCTTCGCCGCGGCGGGCGCCGATCTGGCCAAGCCCGTGATCACGAGCTGCGGCTCGGGCGTGACAGCCGCGATCATCAACCTCGCGCTCGAACGCATCGGGCATCGCAACCATGCGCTCTATGACGGCTCATGGGCGGAATGGGGGATGTATGACGATCTGAGGATCGCGAAGGGCTGAGGCGCATGTTCGAGACCCTCGCCCCCGAACCCGAGGATCAGATCATGGCGCTCGGCGCGCTTTTCCGCGCCGATCCGCGGCAGGGCAGGATCGACCTCGGCATCGGCGTCTATCGCGACGCCGCCGGACGCACCCCCGTCATGGCCGCCGTGCGCGAGGCCGAGCGGCGGATCTGGGAGGGCGAGACGACAAAATCCTACACCGCGCTCGCGGGCGATGCGGCGTTCAACGACGCGATCGTGGATCTGGTGCTGGGCGAGGGGCTCGCGCGTTCGGGCCGGGTGTCGGTCGCGGCGACCCCAGGGGGGACGGGCGCGATCCGGCAGGCGGCCGACCTCATCGCGCGCGCCCGGCCCGGTGCGACGGTCTGGCTGCCCGACCCGACCTGGCCCAACCACCCGGCCGTGCTCGCGCCCGCGGGGCTGCGCGTCGCGCATTATCGCTATTACGACGCCGCGACGGGCGGGGTCGACCTCGGGGGGATGCTCGCCGACCTCGGGCGGGCGGGGGCGGGCGATGTGATCGTGCTGCATGGCGCCTGCCACAACCCGACGGGCGCCGATCTCGGGCCCGAGGGCTGGGCGGCGGTGGTGGGTCTCTGTGCGGCGCGGGGCGCGGTGCCGCTCATTGATCTGGCCTATATGGGCTTCGGCGCGGGGCTTGGCGCGGATGCGGCCGGCACGCGCACGCTCGCGCATGCGCTGCCCGAGGTGCTGGTGGCGGTGTCGTGCTCGAAGAACTTCGGGATCTACCGCGAACGCACGGGTGCGCTGATCGCGCTGACGCCCGAGGGGTCGCGGCGCGCGGCGATGCAAGGGACGCTCACCGCGCTCAACCGCACGGCCTATTCCTTTCCGCCCGATCATGGCGCGCGCATCGTCGCGACGATCCTCGCCGATCCCGGGCTGCGCGCGCAGTGGGAGGGTGAGCTTGACGCGATCCGCACGGGCATGATCGCGAACCGCGCGGCCCTCGCGGCGGAGCTTGCGCGCCTCGGCGGCGGGGCGCGGTTCGACCGGATCGCGGCCCAGCGGGGGATGTTCTCGCTCTTGCCGGTTTCGCCCGGGGCGGTCGCGCGGCTGCGCGCCGATCACGCGATCTATCTGGTTGCCAACGGGCGGATGAATGTCGCGGGGCTGACGCCCGCCAACGTGCCCGCGGTGGCGCGCGCGATCATCGCGGCGATGGCCGAGGGCGCGGCCGGCTGAAACGCGAAGGGCCCGAGGTTTCCCCCGGGCCCCTGCCAGCGGTTCAGGAACGATCAGCCTTTGGTGAATTCGGGATAGGCTTCCATACCGAGCTCACTCGTGTCGAGACCGTTCACCTCGGCTTCCTGATCGACGCGGATGCCCATCGTCGATTTCAGGATCACCCAGACGATCAGCGAGGCGACGAAGACGAAGACGCCCACGATGATGATCGAGCTAAGCTGCGTGAAGAGGCTCGCGTCGGGGTTCGTGAGGACGACCGCGATCGTGCCCCAGATCCCGGCGAATAGGTGCACCGGGATCGCGCCCACCACATCGTCGATCTTGAACTTGTCAAGAAGCGGCACCGTGAACACCACGATCGCGCCGCCGATGCCGCCGATGATCACCGCCATCAGGATCGAGGGCGTCAGCGGCTCGGCCGTGATCGACACGAGGCCCGCGAGCGCCCCGTTGAGCACCATCGTCAGGTCGACCTTGCCATAGACAAGCTGCGTCAGGATCATCGCGACGACGACGCCCGCGGCGGCGGCCATGTTGGTGTTGACGAAGATGCGGCTC
>JAUREX010000169.1 GCA_030834485.1 Gemmobacter sp. | reverse complement strand
GCGTAGTTCGCCGCCACCGTATAGCCCGCCGCCTTGAGCGCGAGCGAAATCGCCGCCCCGATTCCGCGCGACCCGCCCGTCACCACCGCCACCTTGCCCATGACTTTCCCCGTCAAGAAATTGATCCCGAAACTCTGTTACCGATAAAGCATCCGCTGCGCAAGATTGTTGCGCAGCGGATTTTCGGGTCACATGCCCTCGAGGCACATGGCGACACCCATCCCGCCCCCGATGCAGAGCGTCGCGAGGCCCTTCTTCGCGCCGCGCCGCTTCATCTCGAACAGCAGCGTGTTGAGGATGCGCGCCCCCGAGGCGCCGATCGGGTGGCCGATCGCGATGGCGCCGCCGTTGACGTTCACCACCTCGGGATTCCAGCCCATGTCCTTGTTGACCGCGCAGGCCTGCGCCGCAAAGGCCTCGTTCGCCTCGACGAGGTCGAGATCCTCGGCCTTCCAGCCCGCTTTTTCCAGCGCCTTGCGGCTCGCATGGATGGGCCCCACGCCCATGATCGCGGGGTCGAGGCCCGCGGTCGCATAAGAGGCGATGCGCGCGAGCGGCTTCAGCCCGCGCCGCGCGGCCTCGGCCTCGGACATTACCAGCACCGCCGCCGCCCCGTCGTTGATCCCGCTCGCATTGCCGGCGGTGACGCTGCCGTCCTTCGTGAAGGCGGGCTTGAGCTTCGTCATCGCGTCCATCGTCGCGCCGAGGCGGATGTATTCGTCCTGATCGACCGTCACATCGCCCTTGCGGGTGCGGATGGTGAAGGCCACGATCTCGTCGGCGAAACGCCCCGCCTTCTGCGCGGCCTCGGCCTTGTTCTGGCTAGCGAGCGCAAACGCATCCTGCACCTCGCGCGAGATCTGCCACTTCTGCGCGACGTTCTCGGCCGTCTGGCCCATGTGATAGCCGTTGAAGGCATCCCACAGCCCGTCGCGGATCATCGAATCGATGAAGCTCAGATCGCCCATCTTCTGGCCGGCGCGCAGATGCGCGACATGGGGGCTCAGGCTCATGTTCTCCTGCCCGCCCGCGGCGACGATCGCGGCATCGCCAAGCTGGACATGCTGCGCCGCCAGCGCGACAGAGCGCAGCCCCGAGCCGCAGACCTGATTGATCGACCAGGCCGCGCTCTCCTGCGGGAGGCCCGCCTTGATATGGGCCTGGCGGGCGGGGTTCTGGCCCTGTCCGGCCGTCAGCACCTGCCCGAGGATCGTCTCCGACACCTCGGCCTTGTCGATGCCCGCGCGCGCGACCACGGCCTCGAGGACGGCCGCGCCCAGATCATGGGCGGGCGTGGCCGCGAAGGCGCCGTTGAAGCTGCCGACGGCAGTCCGCGCTGCCGAAACGATGACGACACCGGTCATTTCCGCACTTCCTTTGCTGCATTGGGCTTCCAAGCCTTGCCCCTAAGCAGCCGGACCGCGAATCGCAAGGATTTTGCGCGGATGCCGCGCGGATTTCCCCGCCCCTCAGGCGCGCCGGCGTCCGCCGCGCGGACCGGGCGCCGCACCGGGTGCCGCCCCCACCGCCGCCCCCAGCCCCGTCCCGGGCGCCATCCAGTGCGGCTGGACGGTCGGCATCCCGTAAAGATAGCCCTGCAGGCAATCGACCCCCGCCGCCACGAGCCATGCCGAATCGGCGGGTGATTCGACCTGCTCGGCCACGGTGAACATCTCGAAATGCGCGGCGATGTCGATCAGCGTGCGCGTGAGGATCTGGTTGTCGGCGTTGGCGTGCACATCGGCGATGAACTGGCCGTCGATCTTGACGATGTCGAAATAGAAGTCGCGCAGATAGCGAAACGCCGTGTAGCCCGCCCCGAAATCATCGAGCGCGAACGCCACCCCCTTGCCCTGCAATCCTTCCATGAACACCGCCACCAGGTCGGGCACGATCATCGCCGAGCTTTCGGTGATCTCGAGGATCAGCCGCTCGCCCACCGTCGGATCCGACGCAAGGCCGCGGCTCAGCGTCTCGACCCAGCGCGGATAGCCGATCGAGCGGGCCGACATGTTCACCGACAGACGCAGCGTCGGGTTGCGCGAAAGCGTCTGCAACCCGATCTCGAGCGCTGCGCAATCGATCAGGCGCCCCGCCTCGCGCGTCTCGGCCGCCCACATGAAGTCGCGCGCCGGGATGATGCGGCCCGTGTCGTCCATGATCCGCACGAGCCCCTCGTAGAACGAGACCTTGCGCGGGTCGCGCGCGCTCACCACCGGCTGGAAGGCAAGCGCGAGCTGACCGCGGCGCACCGCGCGTTCCACCTGTTCCATCACGCGCCGGTCGCGCTCGGCGATCGCGAGCGAGAGCGGATCGGGGGTTCCTGCGCCAAAAGGGCCCTGGCCCGTCGGCGCCTTGTCAAATCCGCTCATGTCAATGCCTCGCTCGAAACGGTGGCGGTCGGCGTTCAGGGTGGCCCCAGAAACTAAACATAACTTTAACGCTGAAAATGTATATAAAAATTAACCACGATTTCGTCTCCCCCTTCTGGTGCCCGCCAACAGCCGCGCAGGCCCCGGTGATGCCCGACGAAAGTTGAAGAAGCCCTTTCGGAACACCGAAACTGTGGCGGATTTTCGGCAAATCGGCGGCGCTCGCGCGGCAGCCGAGAGACAGGCCCAGAGACGGGCCCAGAGACGGGCCCAGAGACGGGCCGAAAGACGGGCCGCAAAACGGGCGTTCAGCGCGTGCGCAGCGCCTCGATCAGCGCATGGGCCTCGGGGGCGTTCCAATCGGCCTCGCCCACGATTCGCCCCACCTCGCGCCCCTCGCGGTCGATCAGCACCGTCGCCGGCAGGCCCATCACCCCCATCGCGCGCGCCAGCCCCGAGCCGCGATCGGTCAGGACCGGCAGATGCGCGATCTCGGCCTCGGCGTAAAAGCGCGCGATGGCGTCGGGCGGGTTGCGCCCCGTCGCAACCGCCAGCACCGCCACCCCCCGCCCCGCCTGCGCCGCGGCAAGGGCATCGAGCGAGGGCATCTCGGCCCGGCAGGGCGCGCACCAGGTCGCCCAGAAGTTCAGGACCACCACCTCGCCCAGCCAGTCGGCAAGGCGCCGGTCGGTGCCGTCGGGCGCGGCAAAGGCGACATCGGGCACCGCGAGCGGCGCCTCGAGGAGCGCGACCCCCGCCATCTCGCCCGTCGCGAGCGCGCGCAGCGCCGGATCGGCCAGCGCGGGATTTGCACCGACCCCCAAGGCCGTGTAGATGACCCCGGCGCAGAGCCCGCGCCCGATCTTCCCGAACCTCAGGTCCATGCGATGACCCCTCCCGTTTCCAAGCCCGCCAACGCCATGTGGGGCGGGCGCTTTGCCGACGGACCCGACGCGATCATGCAGGCGATCAACGCCTCGATCGGGTTCGACCGCCGCCTCGCCCACGAGGACATCGCCGGCAGCCGCGCCCACGCCGCGATGCTCGCCGCGCAAGGCATCATTTCTGATAGCGACGCCGACGCGATCGGGAAAGGTCTGGTCACGGTCTTGTCAGAGATCGACGCCGGAACCTTCCCCTTCCGGGTGGAGTTCGAGGACATCCACATGAACGTCGAGGCGCGGCTGGCCGAACTGATCGGCCCTGCCGCCGGGCGGCTCCATACCGCGCGGTCGCGGAACGATCAGGTCGCGGTCGATTTCCGCCTCTGGGTGCGCGGGCAATGCGACGCCGCCGTGCAGGGGATCGGTGCGCTGATCGCAGCACTCCTCGATCAGGCCGAGGCGGGCGCGGAATGGGTGATGCCGGGCTTTACCCATCTCCAGACCGCCCAGCCGGTAACATGGGGCCATCACATGATGGCCTATGTCGAGATGCTCGCGCGCGACCGCGGCCGCTTTGCCGATGCGCGCGCGCGGATGAACGAATGCCCGCTGGGTGCCGCGGCGCTCGCGGGAACCTCGTTTCCGATCGACCGGCACGCGACCGCGGCCGCGCTGGGGTTCGACCGCCCGACCGCCAACAGCCTCGATTCGGTCTCGGACCGCGACTTTGCGCTCGAGTTCCTCGGCGCGGCCTCGATCTGCGCGATGCATCTGTCGCGGCTGGCCGAGGAACTCGTGATCTGGTCCTCGGCGCAGTTCCGCTTCGTGCGCCTGTCGGACCGCTTCACCACCGGCTCCTCGATCATGCCGCAAAAGAAGAACCCCGACGCGGCCGAACTCATCCGCGCCAAGGTCGGGCGCATCATGGGCGCCTCGGTCGGGCTGATGACGGTGATGAAGGGGCTTGCGCTGACCTATTCCAAGGACATGCAGGAAGACAAGGAACAGGTCTTTGACGCCGCCGACAGCCTGATGCTCGCGCTTGCGGCGATGACGGGGATGGTGCGCGACATGCAGGCCAACCGCGATGCGCTGGCGGCAGCCGCGGGGGCGGGGTTCTCGACCGCGACCGACCTTGCCGACTGGCTGGTGCGCCGCCTCGGCCTGCCGTTCCGCGAGGCCCATCATGTCACCGGCACCCTCGTGCGCGCGGCCGAGGCGCAGGGCTGCGACCTGCCCGACCTGCCGCTTGCCGCGATGCAGGCGGTCCACCCCGCCATCACGGCCGAGGTCTTTTCGGTGCTGGGGGTGGAAAACTCGGTGCGCTCGC
>JAUREX010000168.1 GCA_030834485.1 Gemmobacter sp. | reverse complement strand
TTCGCCCGCCGCGACGGCGCGGATCTGGTCGCGGTCGCCCCCCTGCGGGGCGCGCGCGAGGTTCGCGGCTAGGCCCTTCGCCCATTCGGTCGCGGCCTCCTCGCCCAGCACCTCGATGAACTCGGCCATGAGCGAGACGTTGTAGATGTTCGACGACGACCGGATGCAGACCTCGCCCTTGAGGCGCGGATCGGCGAGGTCCTCGTAATCGTCGAGCCATTCGGGCGCGCCGCGCGCCTTGTCATAGAACAGGACCCGGGCCCGCGTGGTCAGCCCGAACCAGAGCCCGTCGGGGTGGCGATAGGCGGCCGGCACGCGCTCGGTCAGCGTCGCGCTCTGGACCGGGGCGAGGAGGTCGGCCTCGACCAGCCGGTGCAGCCGCCCGCCGTCGACGGTGATGAACACATCGGCCGGGCTGCGCGCGCCCTCGGCCTGCAGACGCGCCAGAAGCTCGTCTCCCGACCCCTCGATGAGGTTGACGGTGATCCCCGTCTCGCGGGTGAAGGCCTCATGCAGCGCGAGGTCGGTGTCGTAGTGGCGCGCCGAATAGACGTTCACCTCGGCCGCCGCGGCAGGCAGGATGGCGGCAAGACAAAGCCCGATGGCCGTGAGGGTGGATCGCATGGGTCGTTCTCCTCGATCGCTGCGCGCCCCCTTGGGCGCCGTTCCGGGGGGCCGATTCGGCCCCGACAGGCTTCTGCATAGCGGGCGGCGGAATACTTGACAATAATTGTCGGGTTACTTGCGCCCACCTGCCGCAGGGTCTATGAAGGGGCCGTCATGGTGCGGGGGACCGGGCAGATGGTGGACGAAGGCGTGCCCGCGGCGCGCCCCGCGCGCGGCGATCGGGGGGCGTTCCTGTGGCTCGTGATGGCCGGGGCGGTGGTGGCGCTGGTGGCCCTGCCGATCGCGACCGTCGTCGCCCATGTCTTCATCCCCTCCGAGGGGGTCTGGCCGCAACTGCTCGAGACCGTGCTGCCCCTCTATCTGCGCAACACGATCCTGCTTGCCGCCCTGGTCGCGGCGCTGACGGTGGTGATCGGGGTCACGACCGGCTGGCTGGTGGCGACCTGCGAGTTTCCGGGGCGGCGGACGCTCGAATGGGCGCTGATGCTGCCGATGGCGATGCCCGGCTATGTCATCGCCTATGTCGCCTTCGACCGGCTGAGCTATTGGGGCCCGGTCCAGAGCGGGCTGCGCGCGACCTTCGGCTGGGGGCGCGATGATTACTGGTTTCCGCAGATCGGCTCGCTGCCGGGGGCGGCGCTGCTGCTTGGGCTCGTGCTTTATCCTTATGTCTATCTGCTCTGCCGCGTGGCCTTCCTGCGCCAGTCCGCGCGCATGATCGAGGCCGCGCGCGCCCTCGGCGTCGGCCCGTTCGAGGCGTTCCGCCGTGTCGCGCTGCCGATCGCCTGGCCCGCGATCGCGGCCGGCGCGGCCTTCGCGGTGATGGAGACGATCGCCGATTACGGGACCGTGCTGCATCTCGGGGTGCAGACGCTCTCGACCGGGATCTTCCGGACCTGGTTCGCGCGCGGGGCGCCGGTCGCGGCGGCGCAGCTCGCGGCGCTGCTGCTGGGCCTCGCGGCGCTCGGATTCATGGCCGAGCGCGCGCTGCGCGGCCGGCGGCGCTTTGCCTCGGACCCCTCGGGGCGCGCGCCCGAGATCCGGCGCGCCCGGCTCAGGGGGGGGCGCGCGCTTGGCGCGGCGCTTGTCTGTGCGGCGCCGGTGCTGCTCGGCTTCGTGCTGCCGGCGGCCGAGCTCTTGCGGCTTGCGATCATCGCTGGCGATCCGCTCTTTGGGGCGCGCTTTGCGGGATTTGCCCTCAACAGCCTCGGGATGGCGGCGGGCACGGCGGCGGCGCTCGTGGGGGCGGCCGTCCTCATCGTGCAGGCGCGCCGGCTGCTGCCGGGGCGGCTGGCGGAGGCGGTCGCGGGCTTTGCGAGCTTTGGCTATGCGGTGCCGGGGGCGGTGATCGCGCTCGGGGTGCTGATCCCGCTCGCGGCCTTCGACCGCGCGCTCGACGGGGCGATGCAGGCGCTGTTCGGCATCTCGACCGGGCTTTTGCTCACGGGGAGCATCGCGGCGCTGCTGCTGGCCTATATGGTGCGCTTTCTCGCGATCGCGCTGCGCAGCGTCGAAGCCGCCTTCGCGCGCATCCCGCCGAGCCTCGAGGAAGCGGCGCGCGCGCTCGGCGCCTCGCGGCGCGAAGTGCTCTGGCGGGTGCATCTGCCGATGGTCCGCGGCGGGCTTCTCTCGGCCGCGATCTTCGTCTTTGCCGATGTGATGAAGGAGTTGCCCGCAACCCTGATCGTGCGGCCCTTCGATTTCGACACCCTCGCGGTGCGCGTCTTTCGCCTCGCGAGCGACGGGCGGCTTGAGCAGGCCTCGACCGCGGCCCTCGCGATCGTGGTCGTGGGCATCCTGCCGGTCATCCTGCTCTCGCGCGCCCTCAATCGCTGAGCGCGCCGATTGCATCCCGTGCGCGATTGCGCGACAAGCGCGCCCATGTCCGCCCAGAGCCGCGCCTATGCCGTCCACCTCCTGACCGCCTCGGGCGCGGTCTTCGCGATGCTCGCGATGCTCGCGGCGGTGCGGGCCGAATGGAGCATGATGTTTCTGTGGCTGGTCGTGGCGTTTGCGGTCGATGGGGTCGACGGGCCGCTCGCGCGGCATTTCGACGTGCGCGCGAACGCCCCGCAGATCGATGGGGTGCTCCTCGACCTCATCGTCGATTACCTGACCTATGTGTTCATTCCGGCCTATGCCCTCTTTGCCTCGGGGCTTTTGCCCGGCTGGACGGGCTGGGCGGTCATCATCATCATCACCTTCGCCTCGGCGCTCTATTTCGCCGACACGCGGATGAAGACCGCCGACAAGTCGTTTTCGGGCTTTCCGGCCTGCTGGAACATGGTCGCGCTCGTGATCTTCGCGCTCCAGCCCACGTTCTGGATGACGCTCGGGATCGTCGTGGTGCTGGCCGCGGCAATGTTCACGCGGCTCAAGTTCATCCACCCGGTGCGCACGGCGCGCTGGCGGGCGGTGACGCTGCCGGTCGCGCTGATCTGGACGGTCTGCGCGGGCTGGACGGCCTGGATCGATTTCCGGCCCGCCCCGGTCGCGGACCTCGGCCTCGTGCTGACCTCGCTCTATCTCTGCCTTGCCGGAATCGTGCAGGAGGCCCTGCCGCGCCGGCCCGATCAGCGGGGCTGAGCGGGGCGGGGTGCGGCTGCACGCGCGAGCCGGTCGTTGACGGCGCGCCCGAGGCCGCGGTCGGGCACCGGCGCAACCCCGATCAGGCCCTCGGGCCCTGCGCGCGCATCCGCCTCGTGGAGGACGTCGTAAAGCCGCGCCGCCGCCTCGGCCGGATCGCCCGCGGCCGAGAGGTTCAGCGCGGCACCCGCGCAATCGGGCCCGAAGCCGATCCAGACCATCCCGGGCAGCGGCACGCGGACGCCAAGCCGCACCGCCGCGCGCGGCGCGTAATGCGAGGCGAGTTGCCCCGGCGCCTCGGGCCGGGCCGCTTCCGCGCCCCCCGGCGCATGACGGCGGAGCGGCTGGCCCGTCAGCGCCTCGATCTCCTCCGCCGCGATCCCGCCCTCGCGCAAGAGCGAAAACCCCTCGGGCCCCGCACCGAGGATCGTTGATTCGACGCCGACCGCGCAGGGGCCTGCGTCGATCACCGCCGCGATCCGCCCGCCGAGCCCCGCAAGGACATGCGCCGCCCGCGTCGGGCTGATCCGCCCCGAGGGGTTGGCCGAAGGCGCCGCCACGGGCCGGCCGAGCGCGCGGCAGAGCGCCTGCGCGACCGGATGCGCCGGCACCCTGAGCGCGACCCGCCCGAGCCCCGCCGTCACCGCCGGCGCAAGCCCCGCCCCGGGCCGCAGATCCACGACGAGGGTCAGCGGCCCGGGCCAGAACCGCGCAACCAGGGGGGCGGCGGCCGCCGGGATCGCCCCGACCCGCCCCGCGGCGGCGGCATCGGGCAGATGCACGATCAGCGGGTTGTGCGCCGGCCGGCCCTTGGCGGCATAAAGCGCCGCGATCGCATCGGGGTTCGTCGCATCCGCCGCAAGGCCATAGACCGTCTCGGTCGGCATCGCGACCAGCCCGCCCGCCCGCAGCAGCGCGGCGGCGGCGGCGATCCCCTCGGCGTCGGGGCGCAGGATGGTCGTCTCAGGCATCGCGGCCCCTCGGCGCTTCAATCCGCCCCGCCCTTGGGCTATGGATCGTTCCGACGCAAGCCCCGGCGCCCATCACCGCAGCGAGGCGAGATGCCCTATCAGGCCCCCATCGACGAGTTGCGCTTCGTGCTGCGCCATGTCGTGGGCTTTGATGCCGTCACCGCGACCGCCCGCTTTGCCGACGCCGGGCCCGAGACGCAGGACGCGATCCTGACCGGGGCCGGGCGGCTCGCGGCCGAGGTGCTCGCCCCCCTCAACCGCGTGGGCGACACCGACCCCGCGCGGCTCGAGGGCGGGATCGTGCGCACGCCCCCGGGCTTCGCGCAAGCCTACCGCGCCATCGCCGAGGGCGGCTGGATCGGGCTTGCGGCCGATCCGGCGCATGGCGGCATGGGCCTGCCGCAGACGCTCGCGACGGCGGTGAACGATCAGCGTCGTCATCGGTATCAGCATGCGCAAGGTGACGGTTGGGATTCCGTTGACGCGTTTGTGAACGACGCGTGCGAGCGG
>JAUREX010000167.1 GCA_030834485.1 Gemmobacter sp. | reverse complement strand
TGTACCAGAGATGCTGCTTGTCGTAGACATACGTTATACGGCCCGCAGTGAATTCATAACCCGGATGACGCATCGCGGACATGTACGCGCGCTCGAGATCCTGCCAGAACATCACCGCCCACGGGTTCGCACGGCGCCAGGCGTCCACCATCCGGCGCGAGTCCGCCTCGGGCAGCGCGACGCGCATCGCCGCCGGCACCGCGATATAGGAGGCCGACGCCGAGAGGACGGCGAGGAGCGCCATCCCCCCGGGCGAAAGACCGAGGAGGAGGGCCGCGCCCAGCCCCGCCGACCCGCCGATGAGCGGCATCGCCACCCCGAAGCCGATCAGCGCGGGCCCCAGCCCCGCGCGCGAGCCCATGAGGCCGCGCCCCGTCACCAGCCCCATGTCGAGCAGGAAGAGGCAGAGCACCCCCTTGAAGGGCGCGCCGACGAAGGGCGCGATGTCGGCCATCCCCTCTGTGCCGGTGATCCAACCCACCGCGAAAGCACCGAGCAGCAGCACGATCGAGCCGTTGACGAGGATCTCGCGCCAGACCCCGCCGTCGATCCCGCCCGGCCGGCTGCGCGCGGCAAGCCAGAGCGCCGAGAGGATCGCGGGCGCCTCCATCGCGGCGGCGACGGCGACCATGTAGCCCTCGAAGGTGATGCCCTGCCCCTCGAGCGCAAGCGTCGCGGTGACGAAGGTCACGATCGAGATCGAGCCGTAATGCGCCGCGATCGCGGCGGCATCGACGGCGCCTAGCCCGGTCGTCGCGCGCAGGATCGCATAGGCCGCAAACGGCAGCGCCGCCGACAGCGCCACCCCCGCCCCGAGGGCCGCGACAAGCTCGAGCCCACCGCCGTGCTCGGCCACCCCGACCCCGCCCTTGAAGCCGATCGCGAACAGGAGATAGAGCGACATGCCCTTGGCCACCGCCTCGGGAAACGACAGGTCCGACCGCGCGAGTGCCGCGAGCACGCCCAGCACGAAGCACAGGATCATCGGCGATCCGAGGTTGTCGGCGGCGGTCGAAAGGATCGCCTCCATCGCCCCCCCGCGCCCCGCTCAGACCTTCTCGATCCGGATCGAGACCGTCTCGCCGACCGTGATCCCGGTCCGCCCGATCCGGCCGAGCGCATCGGCCACCGCCTCGGGCGGGGTCGGATGCGTGACGATCAGCACCGGCGCGACATCGGCCTGATGCTCGCGCTGGCGCATCCGGTCGATCGAGACGCCCGCATCGCCGAGTGCTGCCGCCACCTGCGCGAGCGCGCCGGGGCGGTCGCGCAGCCCGAGGCGCAGGTAATAGGGCGCCGGCACCGCCGAGGGCGTCGGCACGGCGCGCGCGAGGGTCGTCGCCGGCTGGCCGAAGACCGCGCCGCGATGCCCGCGCGCGAGGTCGATCACATCCGCGAGCACCGCGCTCGCGGTCGGGCCGCCGCCGGCACCCGGGCCGCGCAGCACGATCTGCCCGACGCCCGAACCCTCAAGCACCACCATGTTCGTGCCCCCCTCGAGCTGCCCGAGCGGGCTGCCCGAGGGCACGAGGCAGGGCGACATGCGCTGCTCGAGCCCGCTCTCGGTCATCCGCGCCACGCCGAGGAGCTTGATGCGATAGCCCATGTCGGCGGCGTGGCGGATGTCCTCGATGGCGATCCGCCCGATCCCCTCGAGGTCGACCGCCTCGAAATCGACCCGCGTGCCAAAGGCGAGGGCTGCGAGCAGCGCGAGCTTGTGGCCCGCGTCGATCCCGTCCACATCAAGCCGCGGGTCGGCCTCGAGATAGCCAAGCCCCCGCGCCTCCTCGAAGACGGTCGCATAGGGCAGGCCCGTGGCCTCCATCCGCGTCAGGATATAGTTGCAGGTGCCGTTCATCACGCCCATGACGCGGCTGATGCGGTTGGCCGCGAGCCCCTCGCCCAGCGCCTTGATGACGGGGATGCCGCCCGCGACGGCGGCCTCGAAGCGGATCGTGCGCCCCCGCGCCTCGGCCGCCTCGGCCAGCATCTGCCCGTGGTGGGCCAGCAGCGCCTTGTTCGCGGTGACCACATCCTTGCCGGCCGCGATCGCGGCCTCGATCGCGGCGCGCGCGTGGCCGTTCTCGCCGCCGATCAGCTCGACGAAGACATCGACATCCTCTCGCCGGGCCAGTGCTACCGGATCATCCTCCCACGCGAGGCCCGACAGATCGACGTCGCGGTTGCGGTTGCGCTCGCGCGCGGAGACCGCGACGGGCAGGATCGGCCGCCCGGCGCGCGCCGCAATCAGCCCGGGCTCGGCCGCGAGCAGCCGCAGAACCCCCGCCCCCACCGTGCCAAGGCCCGCAATGCCGAGTCTGAGGGGGGCCACCATCGCCGTCTCCGTGCCGTTCACCGGCGCGGCTTAGCCTGTTCGCGCGCGCCGCGCAACGTGCGCGCGTTCAGGCGCAGAGCGGCTTTCGGTTGCGCAGGTGGCGGTCGGTCATGGCGCGCAGGCGTCGGCCGCGGGGGTTGGTGCGGACGAGCGGGAGAGGGGATCGGCCCGCAAGCGGGGGGCAGTCGGGCAGGATGGCGGCGATCTCGGCGAGGGCTGCGGGCGAGAGGGCGCGCATCGCCTCGGCATCGACATGGAGGCTCTCGGCCGGGGCGCCGTTGGCGAAGATGATCTCGTGGGCATCGAAGAGGAGGTGGAAATAGGCGACCTCGGGCGGGTCCAGCACCTCGACGCCCGGCACGCCGAGGAGGTGGCGCGCGGCCGCGAGCACCTCGGCCGAGCCGAACATGCGCTGCGCGACCGCCGAGCGCAGGAGCAGCCGGTGCTGGGGCGAGACGATCAGCTCGCGCTCGGGCAGGCCGGGGCCGAGCGCACCGGCCGCGATGCGGATCGGGCAGAGGTGCGGGCTCGCCGCGAGTTCCTCCCCCGAGAGCAGCCGCGAGCCCGCCCAGCGCAGGGGCTGCACCCCGCGGTCGAGCGTCACCACCCCGTCGCCCGGGCGCAGATCCTCGACCCGGCGCGCGCCCCGGTCGGTCTGGATCAGCGTGCCGGCGGAAAAGCAGATGACGCCTTGCGCGTTGAAATAGATGATGTTGTCGGGCTGGTGCGTCTGGCCCGGCGGCAGGGCGCGGCGGTCCGAAGCGACATCCATCGCGGCGAGGTGTTTGCCGAGGACGAGGTAGGCCTCGGTCTCGGCGCGGCCGCCGACCATGAAATCGCCGCGCCCGTCGCCGTCCACATCGCCCGCCGTCCAGGCATGATAGCCGATCTGGGTGTTATTCTTGTCTCCCCGGAACTCGTAGGAGCCGCGCCCGACGGCGGCGACATTGGCGAGCGTGATCGAGCCGTCCGTCGCGTTGTCGGCCGCGTCGATTGCGGCCAGATCGGCCGCGAGGATGAGGTAGAGCTTGCCGTTGTTGCCAAGGTTCGCGGTCCCGGCGGCATCGACCGAATCCGATCCATAGTCGCCGATCAGCAGGTCGCTCCGGCCGTCGCCGTCGACATCGCCCGCGGTCGTCACCCAGATCGGGAGGACGCCGGAATTCGCGTCGGTCAGGAAGCGGTAGGAGTTGGGCGCGGTGGCGCGGTTCAGCCCGCCGACATGGGCGAGGCGGATATCGTTGTCGTCCGCGCCTAGTTGGTCGAGCGCCTCGAAATCGCTCGAGGCGATCAGATAGGCGGCGCCGCGACCGCCCTCCCGTTGCGCGCCGATCAGGATGTCGGCCCTGCCGTCGCCGTCGACGTCGCCTGCGGTGCCGACCGTGCCGCCGGCATAATCGCCTTCGACTATACCGCTGAAGATGTAGGATTTTCCTCCCGCAAGGCCCTTGAGGTTCAGCACATCGATGCGCAGGTCGCGCCCGTCCGCCGTGTCGGCGGCGATGAGGTCGTCCTTGTGCAGCAGGAAGGCCTGGCCCGACCACTTACTGTCGCCCCATGCCCCTTCGGCGCCGATCAGAAGCTCGGTGAAGCCGTCGCCGTCGGTGTCGCCCGCAGAGGCGATCGAGACGCCGAGGCGGGCAAGGTCGTTGCGTCCATCTCCGATCGTGAGTTCATAGGAGTCGCGCGCGACGCCCCCGGGGTTGAGGTGGTGCGCCCCGCCCACGGTGCCAAGCTGGATGACCCCGTCGGTGCCGCCCGCCTGGTCGAGTGCGGCGAAATCGCTTTGCGCGACCAGATAGACGTGACCGCGGCCTGCATAGAACGTCGCGCCGCCGATCCCGACATAGCGGGTCGCGTCATGGGCGCCCGATCCGCTCCCGACCCGTTCGGTGATCGCGCCGAGGCCGGTCTGGTAATTCCCGTCTGCGCCAAAGATGCCGAGCGAGTCTCCTGCCTGCCCGTCGAAGCGATAGGAATTCCCGCGGTTGAGGTAATTGAGGATCCGCGCGATCCTATCGAGCCCATCGGCCTGATCGGCGCCCGCGAAATCCTCGTAGCTGATCAGATAGACAGAGTTGTCGTTGCCCTTGACCAGATAGTCGGCCGCCCCGTCGCCCGAAGCATCGCCGATGAGCGCGCCCGCCTGCCCCAGGCGCTGATACTGAAGGCCGCGCAGACGCAGCACATAGGGCTGCACATTCGCGTGGTGCATGTTGATGGTGCGATCGAGGGCGCCGTCCGCCAGATCCGCGGCGCGCAGATCCTTGCCGCTGATCAGGAACAGCTCACCCGTAGACCACGCGACGTTCGGATCGGTCAGGCTGGGCTCGGCGATCAGCAGATCGGTGATGCCGTCGCCGTCGCTGGCCGCGTCCGAGACGTTGCGGACGGCGGCCTCGTACTTGTAGGGGTGCAGGCCCTCGGACGCCGGGATCGGCTTGCCGTTGCGGGTCCACTGCGGCTC
>JAUREX010000166.1 GCA_030834485.1 Gemmobacter sp. | reverse complement strand
GCCACGGTGACGGGCCGCGCGTTTGCGGCGCTGTCGGCTCCTGCGGCGGTAGAAATTGAGCTGAATGGTACAAAGCACACAATTTCTGTCGTCCACGACGGCCAAAGCTACAGCTTCACCCCTTCCGTCACTGGCGTGGAATTTGCCGTCAATACACAACAGGCCATCGTCATCACCCTGACCGGTGACGCCGCCGGGCAGCCGTTCCGCATCCTGCCGGGGACGGGGAATGCTGCGCTCGGGCTTCAGACGGCGAATGCGCAGTTGCGCGTTACCGCTGCGGGCCTCAGTGCCGAGAGTGTGGATGGCCAGCCCGTCGCGATCTCGGGCACGGCCCAGAGCCTCGCGGGGCAGCGCATCACGCTCGGGAACCTCCCGGATGAGGATCTGATCGTCGTCATGACCGGGGCGGGGGGGGCGCGGCGGCTTGCTGCGCGGATGGATCCGCCGGGCGCGCGCCCGCCCCCGGGCCTGCCGCCGGCGGTGGAAGTGCGCGTCCTCGATGCCGCACAGCGCCGGGTCGAGATCATCGACCGCGTCACGGGCCATTCGATCGCGACGCGCAGCTATGATGCGGACGGCCTCATCGTCGCGGGGGGGTATCGCTTTGTGGTGGACGGGGCGACGGCGACGGGGGATCGCTTTTTCGTCGTGCCCAACACGGGCGGCATCGGGGATGCGCGCAACACCGAGGCGCTGATGGCGCTCGAAAAGCTCGATCCCGCGACGGGCCGGGGGGGCTTTAGCGACATCTTCCGCGCGCTGGTCACCGATGTGGGCGGCAAGGTGCGCACGGCGACGATTTCCGCCGCGTCGGCCGAGGCGTTGCGCGACGGCGCGGCCGAGGTCGAATCGGCCTTTGCGGGCGTCAACCTCGACAGCGAGGCGGCGCAACTCCTCCAACAGCAGCAGGTCTATCAGGCGCTTGCCCGCGTCATGACCACGGCGCGCGATCTGCTTGATACGCTCCTGCGTTCCATCTGACACTCCGAGAGGCCACCATGGCGATCAGCACGAAGTTGTTCAACGAGCAGACGGTCCGGCAGATCGGGCTTCTCAACGATCGCGTGCAGGGGCTGCAGGATCAGGTCGCGACCGGGCGCGCCGATACCCGCCCCTCGCAGGACCTCATGTCGGCGGTCAAGCTCTCGGCGGGCAAGGAACTGCTGAGCGGGATCGAACGCTATCAGACCAACATCGACGTCGCGATGATCCGGCTCGACCTGGCCGACTCGACGCTCGAGCAGATCGGCAACGTCGCGATCAGGCTCTCGGAGCTTGCGGTGCAGGGCGCGACCGACACGCTGAGCTACGCCGATCGGCAGGCGCTGCGCCTCGAGGTGGAACAGCAGCTTGAGCTGATGATGGGGCTGGCGAACACGCGCGATTCGCAGGGGCAATCGCTTTTTGCCGGGTATCGCACCGCCGATGTGCCCTTCGTGCGGGGCGCGGACGGGCGCGTGCTCTATCAGGGCGACAGTGGCGTGCACACGATGCGCATCTCGGATTCGCAGAGCCTGCCCACGAGCCTTGACGGCGCCTCGGCGCTCCAGCGGGTCGAGACGCGCGAGGGGCCGAAATCGGCCTTTGCGATCGTCGAGGATTTCATCACCGCACTTGCCACCTCGGACACCCCCGAGGGGCGCGAGGGGCTGACGCAATCGGTGGCAGACATCAAGGCGATGACGACCCATGTCGCAGCCCAGCGGACCCGCGTCGGCGCCTATGCCCGCACCGCCGAGGTGCAGGCCGAGACGCTCGGCAAGCGCGAGCTTCTGGTGCGCAAGGCGGTCTCGGGCCTCGAGGATGCGGACCTGGCCGAGGTGATCAGCCAGCTCCAGAGCCTGCTCGTGAACCGCGACGCGACCCAACAGGTCTTTGCCAAGATCAGCCAGCAGAGCCTGTTCGACTTCATCCGCTGAGGGGGCACACCCCGCGCGAGACTGCCTCATCCGGCTGGCGCGATCCTTGCAGCGGATGGTCATGCGCCCGATCCTGACCTTCGTGCTCCTCATCCTCCTGCTCGGGCTGCCGCGCCCGGCGCAGGCGCTGGGCGCCGTGCCGGACTGCGAATCGATGGCGGCCGAGGCGGGGCGCAGGGCGGGGCTGCCAGCCGGCCTTCTGCCCGCGATCTCGCGCATCGAGGCCGGGCGGGGCAAGGGCGGCGAGCGGCGCGCCTGGCCCTGGACCCTCAACCACGCGGGCAAGGGCCTCTATTTCGAGACGCGCGCCGAGGCGATGGCCTATCTGCGCGAGGCGACCGCGCGCGGGCGCACCAACATCGACGTCGGCTGCATGCAGGTGAACCACTACTGGCACGGCGCGAACTTCGCCTCGCTCGAGGCGATGATGAACCCCGAGACGAACATCGCCTATGCGGTGCGTTTCCTGCGCGAGCTTCATGACCGGCACGGATCATGGGCGGCGGCGGTGCGCCATTATCACTCGCCCGACCCCCAGCGGGGCGAGCGCTATCTTGCCGCCTTCAGCCGCGCCCATGACATGATCCTCGCCGATCCGGGCGATGCGCGCAGCGCCACTGCTGCGATGACGGCCGCCCTGCCGGGCACGCCCGCCATCGCGGCGCGACCGCGCGGCACGGCCCTCGTGACGGGGGCGCGCAACCGGGCCGACATCGCGCGCGATGTCCACGCCCTTGCCGCCGCGCTCAGCGATCTGGCCGATGCGCGCGGCGCGCCGGCGTTCGATCTCGGTCACTGGCACGATTTCGCCGATGCCGACCTCTCGCGCCTCTCGCCCCGGGTGCGCCATCGCGGCGCCGAGGTGGCCGCCTTCCGGGCCGAACTGGCCGCGCAAGGTTCGGGCGCGACGCCCTGAGGGCGATTGTTTCACCGCTGTTGCAAAAGGTGACTTGAGGCCCCCGCCCCCTGCCCCTAGCAAGGGAGTGTGGTGTGGCGGAAGTGATCGTGCAGCAAACCCTTGCCCAGAGCGTTCGGTTCTCCGGCGTCGGCCTTCATGGCGGCGCAGGCGTGAACCTCGAGATTGTACCCGCCCCGGCCGATCACGGCATCGTTTTCGAGCGTGCCGACCTGCACGCGGGCCGTGCCGCGCGGGTGCCCGCCCTCTGGCACGCGGTCGGCGACACGCGGCTCTGCACCCGGATCGAGAATGCCGACGGTGTTTCGGTCTCGACGGTCGAGCATCTGATGGCGGCGCTCGCCGGCACGGGGGTGCACAACGCCCTCGTGCGGGTCGACGGGCCCGAAGTGCCGATCCTCGACGGCAGCGCGCGCCCCTTCGCGCGCGCGATCCTTCAGGCCGGGCTGCGGTCGCAGGGGCGCGCGGTGCGCGTCCTGCGCCTGCGCGAGCGTGTCGAGGTCAGCGACGGCGCGGCGTGGGCCGCGCTCGAGCCCGCCGAAACGCTGACGATCGATTTCACGATCGACTTCGACGAACCGGGCATCGGGCATCAGGAATACGCGCTCGAGATGGCCAATGGCGCCTTTCTGCGCGAACTGGCCGATGCGCGCACCTTCTGCCGGGCGGCGGATGTCGAGGCGATGCGCAGCGCCGGCCTCGCGCTGGGCGGGAACTACGAGAATGCGGTGGTCTTTGCCGGGGGCGAGGTGCTCTCGCCCGGGGGGCTGCGGCGGCGCGACGAGCCGGTGCGCCACAAGATGCTCGACGTGATGGGCGATCTCGCGCTGGCGGGTGGGCCGATCCTTGGGCGCTACAGCGGCGTGCGCGCCGGGCATGCGCTGACCAACCGGCTCTTGCGGGCCCTCTTCACGCGCCCCGGTGCGGCCTCGTGGGAGGATTGCGGCGCCGATTGCCGCGCGCGGCTTCCGGGTGCCGGCATCTCGGCGGGGGATCTTGCCGCCTGATCCGGGCCCGCCGCGCGCGGGCCCCAATGGCGGTTTGCGCCGCCCGTTCTTCTGTGCTAAGGCCGTCGCCGCAACGGCAGGAACGAAGGCACGCAGGATGACGACCGGCAGGGGATGGGCGAGTTTCGCGGTCGCGATCGGGCTCGTGGTGCTGCTCGGGGCGTGCGCGCCGCGGCAGGATGAGGGCGACCCGGTCGAGCGGATGGGCGCGCAGGAGATCTTCACCCTCGCCGAACGCACGCTCGAACAGGATCCCGGCGGGACCGAGGCGGCGCGCCTCTTTTCCGAGGTGGAGCGGCTGCACCCCTATACCGAATGGGCGCGCCGGTCGCTCGTGATGCAGGCCTATGCCCACCACCAGGCGCGCCGCTACGATGACGCGCGCAGCGCAGCCCAGCGCTATCTCGAGGTCTTTCCGGGCAGCCCGGACGCCGCCTGGGCGCGCTATATCCTCGCGCTGTCCTATTACGACCAGATCGACGCGATCGGCCGCGACCAGGCCCTCACGCTCGAGGCGCTGCGCGCGCTGCGCGACGTGATCGAACTTCACCCCGAGAGCGAATACGCCCGTTCCGCACGCCTCAAGTTCGATCTCGCCTTCGACCATCTCGCCGCCAAGGAGATGGAGATCGGCCGCTATTACCTGACCGACGGCCACTATGCCGCCGCGATCAACCGCTTTCGCGTCGTGGTTGAGGAGTTCCAGACCACCACCCACACGCCCGAGGCGCTGCACCGGCTGGTCGAATGCTATCTCGCACTCGGCCTTGCGACCGAGGCGCAGACGGCGGGCGCCATCCTCGGGCACAACTATGCCTCGAGCGGGTTCTATCAGGACAGCTATGCCCTCCTGACCGGGCAGGGGCTGAGCCCCGAGGCCTCGGACGGCGACGGCTGGCTGCAACGCATCTGGCGCCAGACGCTGCGCGGCGAATGGCTCTGAGCCCCTGGGCAGGAGCGGGGCCTTGCTTCTCAA